>DAOPKE010000010.1:0-3740 GCA_035390965.1 Bacteroidales bacterium
TTCCATCTGCATAAATGTGTACCAAAGCTCCTGCCTGATTGAGAAAAGCCGTTGTAAATGATATGCCGAATTTAACCGGAACCATAGCAATGCCACGTTTAATAATCTGATTTTTTGCATTGAATTCATCGGTTATTTTTTTTCGCATGTCAAAATCCGATGAATTGAGAATTTTTTCATGAATCAGACTGAGTTTGTTTTCTTTTACAGAAGCACCATATGGCGCAATATTGCGTTCATGTATTCCGTAATAGTTCAGTTGACGTATTTGATTGGGATCTTTTCTCAGGTAACGAGCCATTTGGTCAATAACATTTTCAATTACTGCAAGACCTTGTGGCTGACCGAACCCCCTAAAAGCATTGTTGCTTGGAAGGTTTGTTTTCCAACTGTTGCCAATAATGCGGATATTGGGGATGTAATAAGCATTTTCGGCATGCAGCATAGCTCGTTCGAGAATGGCCATTGTCAGATCTGATGCGCATCCGGCATCGGCATTAAAAATAATGGTGTAAGCTTCGATGAGTCCATCATTATCAAATCCGATTTTCCAGTCCGATTGAAAGCGGTGTCTTTTTCCTGTGATACTTTGATCCATGTCGCGTGTAAGTCGCAAGCGGACTGGTTTTCTGGTTTTGGCAGCCAATAATGATGCCCATGCAGCCAAATGATTTCCCTGTGTTTCTTTTCCGCCGAAAGCGCCACCGAGTCTACGTGTTTCGACAACCACCTGATTGCGGCCAATACCCAACACTTCGGCAATAACGGCCTGTGTTTCGGATGGATGTTGTGTGCTGCTGTAGCAGGTCATTTCGTCGTTTTCACCCGGGACGGCAAGGCATATCTGAGTTTCGAGATACCAGTGTTCCTGACCTCCTGAGCGGAATTGTCCGTGTAAAACATGTTCGCATGAATGCAGAATGCTGTCTGGATCACCACGCTCAATGCGACGTTCCGGTTGAAGTCGTGCGTTGTTTTGAATGGCTTCATCGATGCTGAGAATAGGTGTTTCTGTTTCTATATTTAGTTTTACAAGTAATGCTGCCTGATGAGCAATTTCAAAAGTATCGGCGGCTATCAGCGCAATGGCTTGCCCTATGCACTGTACCTGACCGTCAGCCAGACAAGGTTCATCATGAAAGACTGGGCCCATCTGATTATCGCCAGGAATATCTTTTGCAGTGATAATGCAGCGAACACCTGGAAGTGATAAAGCATTGCCGGTTTCAATACTTTTTATTTTGCCTTTGGCAACAGGTGATGTTACCAGCCAGGCCTGCAGTTCGCCTTGCAGAGCCGGCATATCGTCGATGTATTGTGTTGTTCCCTGCACATGTTTTATGGCGCTGTCGTGAACCGGGTCGTGATGGCTGATGGTGTGTTTCAGTTGCTTTTTCATGTTCAGGAAATTAAAGTGTCATTATAAAACTGAAGCAACAGATTAGCTGCGGCAATATTACGGAATTCAGCTCCACTGCGGGCGTCGGACAATGGCGTAAATGATTTTTTCACTATGTTCATGGCCTCATGAATAGTTGATGCATTCCATTTTTTGCCTGTCAGAAAGGATTCTGCTTCTGTTGCCGGGATTGTCATAGCTGCCATTCCACCGTAATATATTGAAACAGCTGTAACGACTCCATTGTCAAGAGTCAGGTTGAATGCTGCACTGACTGTTGAAATATCCATGTCGTTCCGTTTACTGACTTTATACATTTTCACAATTTCATTTTCTTTGGGTAGAGGCAGATGTATTTCAGCAATCAATTCATCGGCTTCAAGAATTGTTTTACGATATGAAACAATGAAATTTCTCAATGGAATTATGCGTGAATTTATTTCGGAAACAAGCTTCAGATCTGCGTTACAGGCCATAAGTAGGGGCGTTGTGTCGCCGATGGGCGATGCCGATCCGATGTTTCCACCCAGCGTTGCTACTTGTCGGATTTGCCTTGATGCAAAAACAGATAGAATGTCATTAAATGCCGGAAAGACATTTTTCGTAGCAATGCGGATGTTTTCGAGCGATAACCCTGCACCGATTTTCAGTTTGTTTTCAGTTATCTCAAAAGTTTTCAATTCATTGATGCCTGAAATATCGAGAATGGCCGGAATATGTTTAAAATGCTTGCTTTGTTGTAATGCTATATCTGAAGAGCCATTGACCACTATTGCTTCCGGGTGGTTTTTTCTCACTGTAAGTGTTTGCTCAAGCGAAATGGGTCTGATGTATAATTGCTGTTGGATTTGAATTTCGAACTGACTATAGGGAGTAATGGAATTGAGTTTTTCAATTAAAATTTTCTCTTCTTTGTCAAATGCATCCGGATGTCGGTTCTGCATGACAGCTTTTGCTGCTTTGCGTATGCTGTCATAGCCAGTGCATCGGCAAAGATTTCCGGCCAGGGCATTATTGATTTCATTATCATCAGCAGGAGCCGGGTTGTGATATTGAGCAAAAAGACTCATGACAAATCCCGGCGTGCAAAAACCGCACTGAGTGGCGTGTTCATGAACTACGGCCTGTTGAACGGGATGTAACTCATCGCTGTAAATAGTTTCAGTTGACAGACCGCGTGAGGTAATGAGCAATTTTCCATCAATGGCTGGCAGAAATAAAAGGCATGAGTTCACGGCCTTGTATTCAAGCGCTTTCCCGGTGGCATCGGGAGTAGCGATAACAACGGTGCATGCGCCACAATCGCCTTCAGCACAACCTTCTTTGACTTCGGTATGGTGCATATCTTTGCGCAACCAGTTTAATACAGTGGTGGAAGGTTTGATGTTGTCTGCGGCAAAATCAATCCGGATAAGCTCTCCGTTGAGCAAAAAGGAGATATGCTGTTTTGTTTTCATCGATTGTTTTTATTTTTAACATCAATCAGTTTAGCCAGAATGGAGACCGCTATTTCTTCAGGAGTTTCGCATGCTATGTCAATTCCGATAGGCATATCGATGGAATTTATTTTGTTTGACGGCATGCTGAATTCTTCAGAAAATCGTTTTCGTGCCGTATCAACTTTGCGTACAGAGCCAATCATGCCAATGTATTTATGAGGTTTATCAATAAGCATGGCCACGACTTCGCTGTCGAAAGAATGTTTGTAAGTGGTTACTACAATGTAAGAGTTGCTGTGAAATTTTATTTTTTCAGCAGCTTCTTCAAAAGGCATTTCATATGTTGTTGCAAGGTTCTGAGGCCATGTTGCATAAATTCCTTCGCGGTTGTCGGCCACGGAAATTTTAAATCCGGATATTGAAGCCAGCTTTGCAAGCGCTTTTCCAACATGCCCGGCTCCGAAAATAATCAGTTCAGGTTGTTGGAGCAGGGGTTCAAAATAAACGGTCATGCGGCCGCCACAGTGCATTTCAAGATCGTTGGCAAGATTAAATGATTGTACGGATGGAGCGTCTGTTCCAATCATGTTTCGGGCAAGCTCAATAGCTTCCTTTTCGATGCTGCCCCCGCCAATAGTGCCTTTGATGGAGCCGTCGGCAAAGACCAGCATTTTGGATCCGGGCTTGCGTGGAGTGGAACCTTCGGCGCCGATGATGATGCATAAAACTGCCGCAATGTTGTTGTTGATGGTTTCGGAAATGTCGTTGAAAAAATTCATGGTGCTATTATTTGCAAGGTAAAAGTACAAAAAAAATCAGAAGAGATTGGTGAATGGTTAAATGGATTAAATTACTAAATGATTAAATGAACAATATGGTTAAATGGTTAAATTGTTAAATGG
>DAOPKE010000010.1:3840-52454 GCA_035390965.1 Bacteroidales bacterium
GTTAAATTGTTAAATGGCTAAATGGTTAAATGGTTAAAAGATGCTTAGTTTTTTTGCGTGATTTTGTGTGAAGTAAATTTGAAAATACAGCAGTCATGAGTTTTAAATTTTCATGAAGCGTGATATACAGGTTTTGATTAAAAACTCATAACTGACGATTCACAACTGACCACTATTATGTATCTTTGCACTCGATGTTTAAGGAGTTTTTATTGCATAAGGTTTTCGGCATTATACATCAACGAGCGGTTGAAAAATCGCTTCGATGCTATGTTGTAGGAGGTTATGTGCGTGATATTTTGCTTGAGCGGCCATCGTGGGATGTTGATATTGTTGTTGAAGGTGATGGCATTGAGCTGGCTGAATACGTAGCATCGCAGCTGAAGCCGCATCCGAAAGTGTCGGTTTTTAAAAATTTTGGTACGGCTCATTTTGTTTATGATGAAACAGAATGGGAATTTGTTGGTGCCCGTAGCGAAAGTTATCAACGTGGGAGCCGAAATCCTGAAGTTATACCTGCAACCATCGAAGAAGATATGTTGCGGCGAGATTTCACCATCAATGCCATGGCAGTTAGTCTGGGCGCTGATTTCGCTGATTTGCTTGATTTGTTTCATGGCCAGAATGATTTAAAAAAAGGCGTTATCCGCACACCGCGTGATCCGCAGATTACTTTTTCGGATGATCCTTTACGCATGTTTCGTGCTGTTCGTTTTGCCTCTCGCTTTGATTTCGAAATGGCACCGGAAGTTTTTCAATCAATCAGAAGCAACATTCACCGGATTGGCATTATTGCCCCGGAGCGTATTTCGGAAGAGCTGAACAAAATGCTGCTGCATAAAAACCCATCAGTAGCATTTTATCAACTTGAAAAATGCGGTTTATTGCAATCTGTATTGCCTGAGCTGACTGCATTAAAAGGTGTTGAAAACATGCACGGAATTTTACATAAGGATAATTTTACGCATACATTGGGCGTTGTGGATAATGTGGCTGCTGTTTCAGAATCGCTCTGGCTGCGTTGGGCAGCACTGTTGCATGATATCGGGAAAGCTCCGACCAAAAAGTTTGATAAGGTACGTGGCTGGACTTTTCACGGGCACGATGCAGTTGGACAGCGCATGGTGCTGAAGGTATTCAAGCGCCTGCATCTTCCGCAGAATGAAAAAATGCATTATGTTGCAAAAATCGTAGGATTGCATTTGCGACCCATTAGTCTTGTTGAAGAAGGTGTTACCGATAGCGCACTGCGCCGTTTGATTTTTGAGGCCGGCGACGATCTGGAAGATTTATTGATTCATGCCGAAGCTGATATAACGTCGGCCAATAAGCAAAAAGTGAAATTATATCTTTCCAATTTTGCGGAATTACGCGAAAAGCTGGCAGAAACAGAAGAGAAGGACAGAATTCGTAATTTTCAGCCACCGGTAAGTGGTAAAGAAATCATGGAAGTGTTTGGTATCGGGCCTTCACGAGAGGTGGGCATCATTAAAAATGCCATTAAGGATGCCATACTCGATGGTGATATTCATAACGACCGGTCTGAAGCTTGGCAACTGATGCTAAAGCAAGGAGAAAAACTGGGGTTGATTCCGCGTTGAAAAAATTCATTATCTCAATGTGCACTTGGTTCTTTTTTGTATCTTCGTACAAAATTTTCGTTGTATGCATGCTTACAAATTCAGAGTAACGTCGGATGAAAACGATGAATTTCTGCGTGAAATTGAAGTTCTGGCCAATCAGACTTTTGAGGATTTTCATAAGGTTCTGGTGAGAACATGTAAATTGGCCGGTAATGAATTGGCGTCTTTTTATCTTTGTGATAATCAGTGGAGAAAACGTCGTGAAATAACACTGATGGATATGAATATGGAATCGGATGAAGATGAAGAAAAAAAATCCGAAGCCAATCTGATAATGAAAGATGTAAAACTCAATCAGATTATCGATGATCCTCATCAGAAGCTGATTTACGTGTACGATTATTTGAATATGTACATGGTTAATATTGAACTTATCAGAATCGGCCAAGCTGATCTGACCCTTCATTTTCCGATAGTTTCAAAAGAAGTTTCTGATATTATTGCACCGCCTTCAAAAATAAATCGTTTAGTTGAGGATGAGGAGGTTGTTTTTGACGAAGATGAACTGCATGGCAGCGAAGAAGAAGGTGATGCCGATGATGAAAATCTTACTGAGGAACAGTTTTACAGTGATGATTCGTCAGATATTTAATTTAATTTCAATGCAAGCCGATCATGGATTCTTCCGATAGTTTTTTTAGTGAAGAAGAAATTGAATCGCTGTTAATGCGTTTCAGAAATGCTGTTGCGCAGGATAATACTGAATATTTCGAGCCGGATGAACTTGAAGCCATTGCCGATGCATTTCTTAAACGCGATGATCTTGCCCTGGCCAAAGCAGCTATTGATTATGGATTTGAAATGTATCCGGATAATGAAGATTTTCAGATCCTCAATATTCATTATCATGTTCTTGATAATCGATCGGATTCGGCAGAAATGCTTGCGCGAAATTTTATAGACAAATATCCCGAAAACGCAGAGGTTTGTCTTGTTTTGGCGTCTATTCTGAGCGACCGGGGCAATCACCGCGAGGCACTTGATATGCTGGAACATGCCAGGGAGTTGGATGCTGAGTCGGAGCATGCCATCACAGCACTGAGTATGGAATATCAGGTATTGGGGCAGCATCGCAAAGCCATTGAATTGTATCGTGAATTACTCGAGCGTAATCCGGATGATGAATTTGCGCTGAATGAGCTTGTTTTTGTGTATGAAGTGGCCAATGAAATCACTGAGGCCATTCGCTTTCTGACAGATTTTACCGATCAGTATCCCTTCAATCAGCAGGCCTGGTTTCATTTGGCAAATACCTGCAATATCAATAATGAGCCAATGAAAGCCATTGACGCCTATGATTTTGCACTGGCCATTGACCCGTCGTTTATGCCGGCTATGTTTGGGAAAGGACATTCGTACATGTTTGCCGGCGATCATCTGAAAGCCATTGATTGCTTCAAGGAAACAGCTGAGACAGATGGATTTAAGGCGGCATCCTACCTTTCATTGGGTGAAGCGTATTCGCAAATGAACAACTATGGCCTGGCATCGGATTATTATCTTAAAAGCATTGAATCCGATCCATCTTTCAACGAAGCCCGAATGGGACTTGCCTATTGTTTGTATATGATGAACCTCGACGAAGAAGCGTTGCGTCATGTTGATGAAGCAATACTCAATGAGCCGGAAAGATCCGATGCCTATCAGTTGAAAGGAACCATACTGATGAATCTGGAAAGATATCCCGAAGCGGCTATTGAATTTCGCAGTGCAATCCGTGCCGATAAGGAAAACGATGCGGCCTGGCTCGATTTGAGCGAAACTCATCATTTCATGAATGGCGTCAGCGATGCTTTGAGTATTTTGTATGAAGCCGAAGAAGTCCTTGAATCGGATAATGCGATGATTGTTTACCGCAAAGCGGCATTGCTTTTTGAAGCTGGTAAAGATCAGGAAGCTGTTTCGCAGTTGTTGACAGGATTGTCAATCAATGCTGAGTTGTACACTTCCATTTACTCTTACAACAAAGAACTCGAGAATAACGAGATTATTCAGGAAATTGTAACAATGTTTTTAAATCAGTAACATCATGATGAATTTTGAAATGTCCCATTTGCCCGAAAGAACCGTGAAACCACGCACTTATGGTGTAAACATGGTCATGGACAAAGGGCTGAGTTTGCGCGAAGCCGAAAATATGATGCAAGCAAGTGGTCATCTGATCGATTTTGTAAAACTTGGTTTTGGTACAGCTGTGATTACCGGCGGTCTTGACGAAAAAATCAGGTTTTATCACAATGCCGGAATTCGTTTGTATTTCGGAGGTACACTTTTCGAAGCTTTTTTAATACGCAATGATTTGGATGGTTTTAAAAGAGTATTGGATAAATACAAAATGGACACCCTTGAAATCAGTGATGGTTCGATGGATTTGGAGCATGATTTGAAATGTGGCTATATAAGCGAATTTGCAAAGAATTTCACTGTTCTCAGCGAAGTGGGATCTAAACGAACGGATGTGATTCTGACGGATGAACAATGGCTTCAGGAAATGCAAAAAGAACATGCTGCAGGATCGTCGTTTGTGATTGCAGAAGCTCGTGAGGCAGGAAATATCGGCATTTATGACAGCACCGGTGCTGCAAAAAAAAGTCTGATTACTTTGATTACCGAGCATTTCGACATCAATAAAATTTTGTGGGAAGCGCCTCAAAAAAATCAGCAATTGTATTTCATCAAGGAGTTTGGCAGCAATGTGAATCTTGGGAATATTGCACCATCAGATGTAATCCCATTGGAGACCATCCGCCTCGGATTGCGAGGTGATACGTTCTTCCACTTTTTACCTGATATGCTGAAACAGCATTGATTTGTGCAGGGATTTACAGCTCACAATTTCTGAAATATGAAACATTACGCCATTATAGGAAAACCTGTTTCACACTCATTATCGGGACAATGGTTTTCTAAACATTTCCAAAAAATGGCTATAGATGCTGATTTCAGAATGATTGAACCGTCGGTTGACGAGATGAATGATTTCCGCAACTGGGTTTCAGGCAATCAGTTTGACGGACTTCTTGTGACAATTCCGTTCAAAATGGAAGTCATGAAGTTTCTGGATGAAACCGAAAAGCTGGCAAAGACAATCGGAGCAGTTAATGTCATCCATGTTTCAGATAAAAAACTTATCGGATACAATACCGATCATCTTGCATTTGAAGCGGAGATGAAAAGGCTGCGTCCGGCAGGATTCAAAAAGGCCATCCTGATGGGTATAGGTGGGGCTGCCGCAGCGGTTTCCATGGCGCTTGAAAGAATGAGTATTCCGGTAATTAAAGTGTCGCGACAAAAGAAAACCAGTAATATTTTATACACAGACCTTACTGAGAAAATTGTACGAGATGCTGATCTCATCATCAACGCAACACCGCTTGGCATGGGCAATCTGAAGAATGAGTTTCCTCCGGTCAATTATGATTGGATTCAGAAAAACGCTTTGGCCTACGATCTCATATATAATCCTGCAGAGACACTGTTTCTGAAAAAATGCGCCGAAGTTGGCTGTCAGACTGCAAACGGGCAGGGCATGGTGGAGTTTGTGTATGAGCGTGCGCTTGAGATCTGGGGATTGACGCATAAGGCATGAGGCATAGGGCATGCGGTATGAGATCAGACGCGGAATAGCGCGGAACAATTGAAGACATTTCTGATAAACGCGGCGCTCAATGCACAATGCATGGAGCTTTAGGCTTAAAGCTGAATGCTTAAATTTGTACAATTCCTTAAGCTTTACAACTTTAAGCTTTAAGCTAAAACCCTCTCAGTTCCTTCTTTAACATCTCTGCGTCGCGAAGCGACCTGAGTGCGTTAAAGAAGCACGATCTTCTCCGCTCCTTATCAGAGCTGATAGCTGAAAACTGATTTCCAACTTGTGAATTTTCCAAAAACATTCATCTGTATCGATATTCTTTCTATTTTTATGGTTTGAATATCGTTCACTGAGATCACCGCTTCATGAAAAAGAATCATTTGCTTCAGCTGATGTATGGCGTATTAATTCTGGTTGTAATCATTACAACGGCACAGTCATGCAATACCTTCAGAACATGGTTTGGTACCGGAGGGGACTTCGACAGAAAGCACGTCAGGGCTGAACGCAAGGCGCTGCGCGAGCAGATGGAAGAAGATGATCTGTGGGGCGGTGACGATGAATACAACCCGTGGGAAGAAAACGACGAATATGACCGGGATCGTTGGTAAAATATTTTCTTATGAAAACTCTTCGCACCATAAAACTTCTGCTGGGGGCAACACTGCTAACACTGATTGGTGCTGTAGTTCAATCTTGCCGGCCGGTCATCAATACCTGCTATAAACCGGCGCCACCCGACGACCGCGATTCATCCGAGTATAAAACAATCCGCAATTCGTGCTACGATATGCCGGCAGAGCCGATGGACACAACAATGCAGCAATGAAAAAGAGCAAAGTCATTTTATACCGGTCACTGTATTTTACAGGAAAAATATTTTCCTGGCAGCGTCTGATGCTGTTTGCCGGAGCTTCGTTGCTGGCGGCTTCGCAGGCTTGCAGACCGACTCAGAAAATGTGCTATGAAATAGCGGTGCCGGATTCAACAACTTCTTCTACCGACACCCTGATCATGAATGACCGCGATTCGCTCTACCAGATGATTGATTGCTATGAAGCGCCCAATTATCCCGATTCTGTCTATAAAGAACCTGACAATTAGTGATTGTTCATATTCGCGATTATGAAAAAGATATTTCTGGTTTCACTTCATTTTATAGGACGCACCGTCAGCTGGCGCTGGCTTTCAATGATAGCGGGTGTGGCACTGATGACCGCATGCAGTGGGAAGACAGATAAAGCCAAGGTCAGCACCGACAACGTAAAAGATTCCGAAAGAGTCACATGCTATGAGCCGGTTATACTCCAGGATTCTGCTGTTCCCGACACCAACGTGCGGAATCAGGGTGAGGTCATAACTCAGGACAGCGTTCCAATCAATAATATTCCGGAAAAGCATACCTGTTATGCCTGGGTTGAGTCTGATTTATAACACTGAATCATGAAAAAACACATTAGTCGGATTACATATGGATTTGCACGGATTACCGGCTGGCGAAGGCTGGCCTTGATTTCCGGACTTGCATTTCTTTCAGCATGCCATACAAAATCCGATCAATCAAGAGTTAGCAAGGATTCAATACCGGACTCAGTGCGGGTTAAATGCTATGAGCCGATGGAGTTGGACACCGCATCAACTCAGGCCGCTAAGGATTCAGCCAATAAAGAAGAAATGCCGG
The DNA here is from genome assembly GCA_035390965.1 of Bacteroidales bacterium. Lineage (GTDB taxonomy): Bacteria > Bacteroidota > Bacteroidia > Bacteroidales > DTU049 > GWF2-43-63. The sequence goes on from DAOPKE010000010.1 coordinate 10,757, forward strand.
CGGTTAAAGATTCTTCTGAGCTGAAAGTACCGCTGCATCCCTGCTATGTTCCTGTAAAACCAAAAGAATAAAATGAAAAACAGGATAACCAGAATTTTCATTCGTATGCTGTTGAGCATTAACAGTGTGATTCCTGCCCGTTCAGCAGTATCGGTTTTCCTGCTCGGCATTGCAACCATGCTGATGACGACCACTACATCTTGCGGGCCGCGTGTCAGCTGCTATGAACCGTCGGTGGATTCAACCGGCACCGTTCAGATGGACACGACGGTGAAAAAGGACAGCATAGTTCAATCCTCTGTGAACAATCAAGCGAACAGCAACAGCGTTACCGACTGCTATGATATCGCCATTCCGATTGACCAGGTGGTGACCGACTCAAATACAAATGTGAATAAACCGGATGATCCAATCAAAACCTGCTATGCACCTGTTTTAAAACCTGAATAATCCAACCGATGAAAAAAGCTGCACTCAGATTTATTTATTCTTTGACCCGCATGACCGGCTTGCGCAGTATGGCTTTGCTTGCTGGAATTGCGTTGCTGACTTTTTCATGCAGTGCAAAAAAAGAACAGAAATCGCAAAATTCCGATTCATCCTCAAGCGACTCTGTGTACGACACCTGTTACAAATCAGTGCAACCGATGAACAGTGAAAAAGACTCAATAAATTAGGTGCGTGGTATGAAATCAGTAAAACAATTTACCGGTCATTTTTTATTGAGGGCAATCCGGTTGATTCCGCCAAAGTCAGCTGCTGCGGGATTTATGATCGGGCTGGCCGCATTGCTTACCACGAGCACCACATCGTGTGAGCCGCAGGTGATGTGTTACGATCCCGCGCCACCCGACAGCATTCCGCAGGATACTGTGGATTCGACAAGACAAACACTTCCAACTGATATTTTCGAAAACGCCGATGAAAAAAGATAAGACAGCACTTCCGCATATTTCGTTTGAAACCGAAACTCGCTGCAACCTGCAGTGCCGCTATTGCTACAATATCTGGAAGATGCCCGGTGGTGAGTTTCCCGGCGAAGTGACCTATCGCAAGGCCCGTCGGGTTCTGAAAAAATTGTATCGACGCGCCAAAGTAGATCACTTCACATTTACAGGCGGCGAGCCGCTTCTGTTCGATCGTCTGGCCGAACTGGTGTTGTTTGTACGGTTGAAAGGAAGTACCGTGACTTTGATCAGCAACGGCAATGCAGGTACTGAAGCTGATTTTAAGATGCTGATAAAATTGGGTGTCGGACTTTTTGAGTTTCCTTTTCACAGCATTGATGCTGAAATACATGACCGGATGGCCGGTGTAGAAGGTGCGCATGAAAAATCGAAGGCAACCATTGAAATGGTGCAACGCCTCGGAGGCCGCGTAGTTGCTGTGATTGTGCTGACCAGGCACAACATACCGACATTGAAGGAAACGCTTTTAAGATTGAAAGAAATGAAAGTGGCTTCCATCATGCTCAACCGCTTCAACATTGGCGGAGCCGGTATTCAGTGGGCCGAAGACCTGATGCCATCTCTGCAGGAACTGCGCGATGCTTTTGCATTGGTGGAGAAAACGATTGTGGAGCATAAAATATCACTCACCTCAAACGTGTGCACACCCATCTGTGTGCTGAATCCGAAAGATTATCCGCACATCGGTTTCGGACATTGCAGTTCGGATCCGAAGCTGAAACCCATTACGCTCGATCATCACGGAAATATCCGTTTATGCAATCACAGTCCTGTGTATGCCGGAAACATTATGGAGAGCAGCTTTGAAGAGATTTTTTCCAATGATTACGTAAAAAGCTGGGATGAGAAAGAGCCGGATTTCTGCACAGGATGCGCCCTGTATGCAGATTGCTTTGCCGGCTGCCGTGCCGCCGCCGAGCAGATGGGACGGACGATTCGCGGCGCCGATCCGGTGCTGGAGATGGTTGGGGCGGAGAAGCCGGTGGCGGAGTGATGAGTTATGAGTTATGAGTGTTGATAGGTTTAGAGGTTTATATGTTTATATGTTTATATGTTTAGGGGTTTAGAGGTTGATAGGAGCCGAAGGCTGAAAGAAAGCTGCGATGTACAAAGAGCGCTGACTTGTCATCACGTGAAACGTGACAAGCTGTTTCACGTGAAGGCGCTGCAGATGTTAGTCCGGGACCCCGCCCGCTGTCACCCTGAGTGTTTGAAGGAACGACCCAAAAAATATCATAAGATTCAAATGTATCGAAGGGGCAGCGGGGTAAACTCCGTCTCGGGGACACAAATCGTGTGCAGCACAATTGAGAGATTGTCGGCAGGCGCCGGATACAAGCAATGAATAAAAAAATTAAATTGAATGTTCAAAAAAATATTTTTCACCTGCATCATTTTCCTCTGCGCAATTAGCTCCTATGCTGTGAGTCAGAGTGAGGACTGCAGCGGTGGGCCTGATACCATTACAGTGGTTTTTGAAAAGCAATTCAGCAACAAGGTGGTCAAAGTGCTTCACAATGATTCGCTGATTCTGAAAGAGAAAGCTATCACTCTGCGAAAGCACGGTCTGGAAGTAACCGGCGTTGGAACACAGATTTTTGTCACAGGCGAAAAAGAGAAAATTGTTGTTCGCTGCGGCATCTGGTCGAAGCGGATCTGAATTAAAAATGATAAGCCCAATGTCTATATCCATCGCGTATGGGGCATTGGTTTTTTGTGGGTTCGGTATTTGGAAAAACCGCGCGGGGTTTAGATAAAACAGTCGTCCATTACTCTCCCGGCATTACATCCGGGTTTCGGCGGGTGTGGAAAATTGCGGTGATCACAATGTCATTTGTTTCAGAAATAAAATACAGCAAAATAAAAGGAAAATCATCCATTAGTGCGCCGTGAAAATTTTCGTATTTGATTTCAAAAGTGAGCGGAGATCTCTGAATTGTCTTTATCAATGATTGCGAATTTGAGAAAAAGCACATTCCCAGTCCTGATATGAAGACGGGGCTTGATGATATTCTTCAACCCGTTTATCCAGCTCATCTTTCTGTTCCTGGTTCAAATCGTAAGTTGAAGGAATTTCTTTCACGCGCACAAACCGCAGACTTTTCATCAGTTCAATGAAAAACCCAACTTTGTCATCATTTACTTCAACCGAAAATTGTTTCATGGCTGTGGGCGCTGTTTGTTTTCTGTAAAATAAAGATACAAAAATGATTACGTGTAAAAATACTCATTATTATGATGAAAAATACAATTGATAATGAGTAAAAATACTCACATTATTGAGTAAAAAGTAAATATCGTTTTAATATGCAGAAAATCAATTGCTTAAAAACTTTCACTTTGTCGGTTAAAACACAAAAAAAAGAGAAGGCTCGCGCCTTCTCTCCAAACCACCTATGAAAACTCATTCATTACTGAATGCTGATTACTCTTGAGAGCTTTTCCTCTGCTTCTTTTTTCGGGATGGTCACATCGAGGATGCCGTTTTTGTAAGCTGCTTCAATCTTGCTGCTGTCGGCCACATCGGGCAGAATAAAGCTGCGCGAGAAGCTGCACTGGCTGAATTCACGGCGACTGTAGTTTTTGCCTTCCTCGTTTTTTTCTTCCTTTTTTTCGCTGCTAATAACCAGCACGTCGTCCTTGACCTCGATTTTGAAATCCTCTTTCTCCATGCCGGGAACGGCCAGTTCAATCTGATATGATTTGTCGTTTTCGGCCACATTCACTTTCGGCATCCAGCGCGTAGCTGAAGATCGGAAAGCGGGTACATCATTGAAAAATTCGTCTAGCACTGACGGAAAAAAGCTGTTGTTTTTGATCATTGGTAACATAGTTTTGTCCTCCTATTATTTTTTTGTTGTTTTTTTTGATTTCGATTCGCCCTTGTCAAATCGGAGACCAAACGAATTTACTTTTCTTGCCACAGAATTAAATCGCACAAAAACAGTTTGTTAGTAAATTTGCGCCAGTGACAAAACGACATGTTTTGCAATTCGGAGACTGTCAAAAAGGCAGCAGGGCTGTCAATCTGTGCGAAATACATACGTCGCTGTGCGAAGTAGTTTACAGCTGTGCGAAGTTTTTTAACTTCGCACACAATATATCGCACCATATGAATACCATTACAGAGCTCTTCGATACATCGGTCAGGCAATTCGGCAACAATCCGCTTATCTGGGAAAAAGCAGACGGGCGCTACGTTTCAACAACTTATACCGAAGCATCAGTTTTAGTGAACCACCTGGCCGGAGGCCTTATGAACATTGGTTTACAGCCCGCCGACAAAGTGGTTTTGTACAGCGAAGGCCGCACGTGGTGGCTGCTTTCGGAGCTGGCTGTAATTGCCTGCGGTGCTGTGAGTGTGCCGGTGTCAACCCGGATAGAAGAAGCCGATGAAATGTTGTTTCGCATGCAGCACAGCGAAAGCAAGTTTATTATTATCTCGGCGCGTTTTCTCGACTTTGTGAGAGCCATTAAGAAAGAAAACGGTCAGACACATAAAATCATCATTCTCGATTTACCAAATAAAGCGAATATTGACTTGCAGTCCGATGAATTCTTACTGGGCAACCTGTTGGAAATCGGCTCCAAATGCGAGAAAGATACGATAGCAACCTTGGCTGACATTGCTGCCAAAACCAGTCCCGACGATGAAGTCAATATCTGCTATACATCGGGCACCACGGCTGATCCGAAAGGCATTTTACTGACGCACAAAAATTACCTCACCAATGTGCATCAGTCCGAGGCCATGTTTGATGTGACGCCCGATTTCATCACCCTGCTCATGCTTCCCTGGGATCATTCGTTCGGACACACGGTCGGCTTATATACTTTAATTCTGAAAGGCGCATCCATGGCGGCGGTTGATGGTGGCAAGTCGGCGATGGAAGCATTGCGCAATGCACCTATCAACATTAAGGAAATACGTCCTTATTTTTTACTGAGTGTGCCGGCGCTGGCTAAAAATTTTAAAGCCAATATTGAAAAAGGAATTACCGATAAAGGCAAATTTGCTTCTGTGCTATTCACCTTTTTTCTGAACACAAGCATCCGCTATCATGCCGATGGATACAACAAAGGCAAAGGCCTCAGATTTTTATTGAAACCGTTGGTCTGGCTGGGCGATCAAATTCTTTTCAGCAAGGTGCGTTTGGCATTTGGCGGGCGATTGCGATATTTTGTCGGGGGCGGGGCACTGCTCGATGCTGACATACAGCGCTTTTTCAATGCCATTGGAGTTCCTATGTATCAGGGCTATGGCCTGAGTGAGGCGTCGCCGGTGATTTCATCAAATTGTCCCAGAGGATTTAAAATCGGCTCATCTGGCAAGCCGGTGCCGATGATGGAAATTATCATTGCAGATGAAGACAGCAAGCCGCTTCCGACAGGCCAATCGGGCGAAATTTTGATCCGGGGCGGCAATGTGATGAAAGGTTATTGGAAAAACGAACAGGCAACAAAAGAAACCATTGTTGATGGCTGGCTGCATACCGGTGATCTGGGTTATCTCGACGATGATGGTTATCTTCATGTCAAAGGCCGTTTTAAAAGTCTGTTGATTGCCAACGATGGCGAGAAGTATAGTCCCGAATCGCTCGAAGAAGCCATGGTGTATCATTCAGACATTATCAGCCAGATTTATCTTCATAATAATCAGAATCCGTTTACGACAGCTTTGGTTTTTTTGAATTTTGAAAAGCTCAAACAAAAACTTGCAGCTGTCGGATTGAGTATAGGAAATGAGGGGCACAGAACTGGGATATTGGAATTGATCACCAAAGAAATCAATTTACTTCGGACCGATCCGGTCCTGAGCAGACAATATCCGTCGCGTTGGCTGCCCAGTATTTATTGTATTATTGAAGATGGGTTCAATGAGAAAAATCATTTACTCAACAGTACCTTAAAAATTGTCCGGCCCAAAATAGAAGCCACATTCAAAGGGTTGTTTGATATGATGTATGGGCAGGAGGGCAAGAAAAAAACTGATGATTACAACATGGCAATATTGGAAAAAACTCAACAGTAGTGCTTTTGAAGCATTCAAATTTGTATTTTTGAGGTCAAATTGTAATATGAAAAAATCCGTTATTCTTTGCCTGATACTGGGTATTCTTGTGCAAACGCTGATTTCATGCGGTCATCAGAAGAGTCAAGCCATAGATAATGATTTTGAAGTTGTGGCAGATACAATGCAGTCGAAGATTACGCCTAAAGTTCAGGGCACCATAACGGATTATGAAAAGTTATTTACCGAAGGAGAATCAAAGACTCTGGTAAATCGTTGCAACGAGTTTGAGGCGAAAAATGCAATTCCTGTAGGTGTTTTCACTTGCGACAATATTGGTGATTTTAATAATTTCACGGAGTATGCCGATGCCGTTTCTACCAAGTGGAATGGCTGCAAAGACAATCAGGGGCTATTGTTTGTGATATCTAACAAACTGGGCGAAATCAGAATGATTTCGTGTCCTGCTACTGAAAACCGTATAACGGATAATGATTTTGATTTTGTAATAAACACGGTAATTTTTGATGCTTTCAGAAAAAGTCAGTTTTTTGATGGAATTATCAATGCCCTTGATTACCTTGATGATAAAATAAAAAAGTAAAAATGCCGACGAGAGTTTTTTTCAATGAACAGCCCGAACCCTTTGTAATTCTTAATTATGCCGAGGATTTGAGTTCGGTTTGTATTTCGGTAAGTCATGAAGATCATGCTGATCCGGTGGAGCTTTTCAGTACCGGCTGCGGGAAGGATATTGCTGAAGAATTGCAATCCAAAGAAGGTTTTTCGGTGTATATGGAAGGATGTAAAAAAATAAATCTGCGTTATCGGCGTTTTCTTTTCAAAAAGAAATGGAGAGTCATGTACGAGGATGTTGAATTATCAGGAATTAAAGTCTTATGAAAGCATTTTTGTTTCAGGTTGTATTTCTGCTCAGTGTATTCATACAGCCATTGTCGGCTCAGAATAACAAATTCAAATGTCCGTGGGATGAAATTGACTGTCCGGGTAAATGCGGTCGTTTTTTCGATGCCGATGGTGATGGTTTTTGTGATTATGGCCGCGTATCGAAAGTTGAAAAAAAAGATACGATTGTTCGTAAAGATACCGTTGCAATTAAAAAAGAAAATGTTGCTGGCACAAATGTAATTCCTGCCGAAGAATCCAGTAAAGTCATTGTTGATGCGGATTCTGATAGTGTTCAGCTTGAATCCGAAGCTGTTCCTGAAATTAAAAATGAAATTAAAACTCCATCAAAGGCTCGTTCCTATAGTTTGTTGCTGATTACGCTTCTTTGTTTTGGATTTTACGGCTTTACTTCTTTTTTAATGGAGTTGAAATTGTTTCGTAAATTTGTTCATCGCCGTATATGGAACATACTTTTATTGCTCACATTTCTGACTACGGCAGTTCTTGGAATTGTACTTGTGGTTCAAATCAATTATCAGTTGGATTCTTCATTAATCCGTGATTATCTTTACTGGCATGTACAATTTGGTATAGCAATGTCTGTTATTTCTGTTATTCATATTTTCTGGCACTGGAAATATTTCTACCGTATTTTTTCCAAAAAAAGTAAAAGCGATTGCGTTAATTGATGAAATGTTTGTATCCCATATATTGTTTATTATTCTTGCTTTTTATGATAGCAGGTTTGCAACTGCGTGCACAGAATCTGGTTCCCAATGGTTCTTTCGATGACAAAAAAGGGACAAGGCCGACCATGAAACCATGGAAAAAACTGAATACGGTCGATTTTTTTGTCAATGCCGATGACCGACGGTATAAAGAAGTTAATGCAGCCAGAAACGACCGCAATTATATTTTGCGTAAACCACGTTCGGGACATGCTTATGTTGGAATCCGCGTTTGGCCTAAATACAATGAATATCTTCAGATTCAACTTCGACGTCCGTTAACGGAAGGGAAGGCCTATTCGTTCGAAATGTATGTAACACCTTCACGATATTCGAATTGTTTTTTGAAAAAAATCGGGGTTAGTTTTTATCCAAACCGACCTCCTTATACTACTCGTGCTGGTCGCGAAGATTTTCCGCCTCAGGTCGAAACTTATCGTCCTTTTGGTGTGCGCGATACTGCCGAGTGGGTTCGCATCAACGGAGTTTTTATTGCCAAAGGAGGTGAAAAGATTATGACTATCGGCAATTTTTCAACCACTCCTCGTGATAAATTCAAACGAAAAAAACTTTCTTTCAAAAAGCGCGAAGCTTATTATTATATCGATGATATTGCCGTCTATGAGCTCGATGAAAAGGGAATGCCCATTCTCGATTCGATTACCTATGCTCTTGCGCAGCAGGATTCTCTCGATAGTGATTCGGCTGATTTTATCGCATCGACCTTTGCAGGCCTCGACAGCAATATCACCAATATTTATTTTGAGGAAAACAGTGCTAAACTCGATGAGGCTGGTTATAAAAAACTTGGTATTATTACTGAATTCCTTTTTGAAAATCCGGGCGCTACTATTCGCATTGAGACCTATGCTTCGCCTGGAGAAATGGATGGACAAGAGATGAAATTGTCTGAAAAACGTGCTAAATCAGTTTATATATTCCTTTCCGGCAATAAAATTGAAAAAGATAGAATTGTCATCAGACCTGTTGGTAACAGTTGTGAATTTTATAAGGCCGGCGACCCCAAACGACGTTTTTGCCGAAAAGCTGAAATCATTATTTTGCAATAATTCAACCCTTCAATATGAAAAAAATACTTGTCGTTTTTCTGGCTTTGCTCATTGCCGGGGCATTGCAGGCTCAGGAGCCATTTAAAATCTCAAAGGACATTCCACATACTCCGGTAAAAAATCAGCAGCATGCCGGTACCTGCTGGAGTTTTGCAACCGTATCTTTTATTGAGTCTGAACTTTTGCGAAGTGGTGCAGGCGAATTTGACCTTTCCGAGCTTTTTTTTGTGTATTATGCCTACCTGATGAAAACGGAAAATTTTATCCGCTTGAGAGGTCTGGCCAATTTTAGTCAGGGTGGACAGGCTCATGATGTATTTGCTGTGATGGATAAATATGGCGCAGTTACCGAAGATTTTTTCAATGGTTATGCACCAGGCGATACATTATACGATCATTCTGAAATGGAAAAAATATTAAGTGCAATGGCTAAAGTCTGGACAGGAAAAGATGGCGCTGGTCATCATTGGAAAAGCGCTGTCAGAGCAATTCTCGATGTTTATATGGGTGTAATGCCCACGCAAATGACTTTCAGAAAAAAGACCTATACTCCAATGGAATTCCGTCAGGCATTCTTGCCAAAGTCTGCGGACTATATCGAACTGACCAGTTTTTCGCATCATCCATGGTTTCATCCCTTCCGTCTCGAAATTCCGGACAATTGGATGGGTGCTCAATACTATAATCTTCCCATTGACGATCTGATGAGTGTAATTGATTATGCACTCGAAAACGGCTATACAGTTTGTTGGGATGGCGATGTGAGTGAACCGGAATTCAAGCATCGTCAGAATTATGCGCGCCTCGAAAATGAAAACATAAAACTTTCGCAGGATCTTCGTCAGAAGGATTTCGATAATTTCAGTACTTCGGATGATCATTTGATGCACATGACTGGTCTTTCGCAGGATTCGGCCGGAAACCGCCATTACATTATAAAAAACAGCTGGGGTGATTCCAACAGCGAACATGGTTTTCTGCACATGAGCAAAGGATTTGTTTATATGAAAACGGTTGCCATTCTTATTCACAAAAATGCAATACCTGAAAAAATCCGCACGAAGCTTGGAATAAACTAAGTCTTGATTTTGGACGATTTTTTTCCACAATCCGGCTCACCGAAACTTTGTGAAATTTCTTTTAAAAGACAGGGCTCGTTTGTTGCATGATTGTTAAAAACAATCTCAAAGCTATTATCTGACGCCGTTTTCCGCTTGTTGATAATTTTGCGTGATAATATTCAACTTTCATGACTTTGTGGAGTCAAAGAAATTCACAAGCCCGGATTCATGAGAGTTGTAATATTAATATTTTTTCTGTTTATAGTTGGGTCTATGATGGCGCAATCCGAAAGTCAGGTTATGTCTTTATCGGATTCGCAAACGTATGGTGTAGTTTCTGACAAATCATTAAAAAAAAATGTTGATTCCATCATACCTGCGCATATCATTATTGATCCGGCGCAGGGAGTTGCACCTCTTGCTGTGCAAATCAGCACTCCGGCTCCGGCTCTGAGTTGCACCTGGATCATTGAAGGAATGACTTTCACTGATATTTCTGCATTCAGTCATGTTTTTCAACATGCAGGATCCTATGATGTTTGTCTGTTCACATTGAATCATGGCGGATTTAAAGATTCGGCCTGTTCCGTAGTTCAGGTTTGGGCTGGCTCACAGCAGGACTCTTCTTTTCTTGTCGTGCCAAATGTTTTCACGCCCAATAATGATTTACAAAATGATTTTTTCCGCACCACCAGTCTGAATATTGTTGAATGGGACTCACGTATCTATAATCGCTGGGGGCAGCTGGTTTATAATTCAACTGCAGCAGATGTGATGTGGGATGGTTTGAATAATGGAACTCCGTGCGATGATGGTGTTTATGTTTTCATCATAAAAGCAGTTGGCGGTGATGGAAAATTATATGATATTTCCGGAACCCTGACCCTGTTCCGGTAGTTTTCAGCAATTAATAAAACCCAGCCGGAAAGAGGTCTGTATTAACAGATCTCTTTCTTTTTTTAGAACACAGATATTTTTTTATAGACGGATTTTTTTCAGAATTTTTCCAAGTATTATCGCCATTTTTTTTATTTGATTGCTGTTCATTCCATAGAAAAGCGGCAATCTTAGCAAACGTATGTTTTCGCTGGCTGTCACCGGGCAGTTGCCGCTAAATCTTTTACCAAACAAGCTGGTATGCAATGGTGGAAAATGAAATTGGGCTTGTATTCCTGCATTGTTCAGTGCGCGGTGAATTTTTGCGGAAATGTTCTCGGAGTTTCCTTTGATGAAAAAAATATGGGCATTGAAATCGTCTTCTTTATCTGGTAAAGGGGGCAAAGAAAAATATTTAGCAAACCCATCGATATTACCCAATAGTTCGTAATAACTTTTCCATAATTCAAGCCGGCGGTAATTGACATTATCGGTTTCCTGCAATTGAGCCAGTAGCATAGCGGCTGTCAGGTTGCTCATCGAAAATGAGGAACCCGCTTGTATCCATTCGTAAAAAGGAACTTCGCCCCGAAGAAACATAGACCTGTTTGTTCCTTTCTGAAAAACAATTTCAGCTGTTTCAATCAGATTTTTGTCGTTAACGAGCAATATTCCGCCTTCGCCACAATGAATGTTTTTCGATTCATGAAAGCTGATACATCCCAAATGGCCAATTGAGCCTTGTTTATGGCCATCAATGCCGGCGCCGATAGAATGAGCTGCGTCTTCAATCAGAAATATATTTTTACTGTCGCATATTTTTTTCAGATGTATTACATCTGCACTATAGCCACCATAATGGACAGCCGCAATAGCTTTTGTTTTATCAGATATTTTACTGATAACATCGTTGACATCCAGTGTCATTTTTCCTGCTTCAACATCGGCAAAAACAATGCGGGCACCACGCAGGGTAAAAGCATTGGCAGTGCTTACGTGAGTCCATGACGGAATAATGACTTCGTCGCCGGCTTGTATTTTGCAGATGAGTGCAGCCATTTCGAGTGCATCGGTACACGAAGTAGTTAAAAAAACGGAAGGCGTTTTATAGTTTATTGCAAACCATTCCTTAACCCGGTCGATAAAGATTCCTTCACTGCTGCATTGTTTCGACTGCAGGGCTGTTTTGATGTAAAACAGTTCCTGTCCGCTGATGTATGGTATATTGAATGGAATGTTCAATATTTCAGAGCGTTTTCGATGATCAGATCGTATAATTCTGTTTCCTGTATTCCTGCTGCCTGTGCCTGTTGTGGTACAATGCTGGCCGACGACATTCCAGGAACAGTGTTGACCTCGAGAAAAACTGGTTCGTTTCCGTTGTGAATAAAATCGAAGCGAACCACACCTCGGCAATTCAGTTTTTCATATAGCATTTTCGATGCAGCAACCACCTGATCCGTTTTTTTCTGATCAACAGGAGCCGGTGTAATCTCATCGCTCATTCCCTGGGTGTATTTTGCCTCGAAGTCGAAAAAATCTTTTTTACTTTTCACAAGGGTAACCGGCAGGGCTGTAATTTCGCTATTAATGCGTAAAACACCACAGGTGAGTTCATCGCCCATTGTGTATTCCTCTACCAATACTTCTTTGTCTTCTCTGAAAGCTTTTTCCAATGCGCCTTCAATTTCTTCGGCGGTTTTCACCTTACTCATTCCAATGCTGGAGCCACCACTGTTTGGCTTTACAAAAACCGGAAAATTCAGATGTGTAAAAACATCTTCAGGCCTTGCCGAAGCTTCATTGTTGAAATATACCGATCGGCTGGTGGTCAATCCGAGTGCTTTAACCAATTGAATGGTGTAGAATTTATTGAAAGTAACATTCGAAACCATGGCATTGCAGGTAGTATGAGGTATGCCCAGCAGTTCAAAATAACTTTGAAGCAGCCCGTTTTCGCCCGGTGTACCATGAATCATGATAAAGGCCACATCAAAATGAATTGTCCGGTCCGGAGTTTGAAGCGAAAAATCGTGACGATTGATGTCAAAGGTTTCGTTGTTGTTTTTCCAGCACCAACGTTCTTTATTAATTTCTATCAGATATACATTGTATTTTTCGCGATTGATTTTCTGAGCGATAACGCCGGCGCTTTGTACAGAAATGACCGATTCGCCCGAATATCCTCCTGCAAGAAGAGCAACATTAAGTTTCATATGTGATTATTATAAATCAAAAGTAGCAATATTCAGTGGCTTGGCAGCAAAAATTATTTAAAAAATAGTGCTGAATCTGAAAAATGTATCTACTTTTATATCACAATTGTTGCGAAACAAATAATGGCAAAATACAATAAATGGGTTTTTGGTGCTTTGGGATGGGCTTTTATTGGTCCTATCGGAGGTTTATTTGGATTTGTTTTGGGAGCATATTTTGATTATGCATCGCAGGAAAAATTACACACCAATACTGAAGGAGCAACAACTCCAGGTGATTTCAGACTTTCTTTGCTGGCTTTATTGGCTGCGGTTATGAAGGTTGACCGTAAGAATCTGAAAGTTGAACTTGATTTCATTAAACAGGTTTTCAATAATACTTTTGGAGCTCAATACACAAAACACTCCATGCCTTTGCTCAAAGAGTTGCTGAACAAAGAAATACCGGTCAGAGATATTTGTTTTCAGGTGCGCACTCATATGGATCATGCTGCGCGTCTCGAATTGGTAAATGTGCTGCTTTCGCTGTGCATGGTTGATCAGGAATTGCATCCGGCAGAGAATGAGCTCATGAAGAAGATTTCCATGTGGTTGGGAATCAGCGACAAGGATTATCAATCCATGCATTCTGTTCATATTCCCGATACTGGATGGGCATACAAAATTCTTGAAGTAAAACCCGATGCCAGCGATGATGAAGTGCGCAAAGCTTATCGGCGTATGGCCATGAAATATCATCCGGACCGGGTTGCTCATCTGGGAGATGATGTGGCAAAATCAGCCGGCGAAAAATTCAAAGCTGTCAGTAAAGCATGGGATGAAATTAAAAAGGAACGTAATATCAATTGAATTTTTTAAAAAATCAGAGAAATATTTAGTACTTTGGCGTAAATTTTCAGAAACCTCTCTGCATGCGGAAAATTGTGATGATATGCCTTTTGTTTTTTGCTGTTCTGCCTTTGGCAAAGGCGCAGGAACTCAGGGGAGGTTTGCCTTTTTTTGTCAATTATCATCCCAGTGAATACCGGGGTTATTCTCAGAACTGGGTATTAACAAGCAATTCCAAAGGTTTTTTATTTGTTGGTAATGGCGATGGTATTTTAATGTACAATGGTCGCACCTGGTCGAAGTTTTTGCTGGCCAACAGTGCAACTCCTGCCAGTTTTTTTTGTGATGAAAATGATGTGATTTGGGTTGGTGCCCAATCAGAACTTGGATGTTTTTTGCCCGACAATACAGCCGGCTATCGTTATGTTTCGTTGACTCATCTCGTACGCAGTAAATTCAGGGAATTTGGTTTTGTGTTTTCCATCAATAAAACACCCGATGGTATTTATTTCAGAACGGCAGAAAATATTTTTCGTCTTGTTCCTCAAGGAATGTATGTTATCCCGGTTGAAAGAGGTTCGCATTTATTTGAATTCAGGCATACTTTGTTTTTATATGAGCCATCAAAAGGGTTTTCTGTTGTCAGTGGCAATAAATTGCTGAGGGTTATCAGCGAGCTTCCTGAACAGATGGTTATCCGCAAAGTAATTACTCTTGGGCGCGATTCGGCGCTGATAGTCGATTCTCAGCATGGTCTGCACAAGGTATGGTTTGACTTCACCAACCGCTATGCCATTAAAATGCTTCTTAAGCCATTGTCGGTGCCAATCAATGATTTTCTTGTTAGCAACGAAGTATTTCATGCAATCCGTATGACCAACGGAAATTATGGTTTTGCAACAACGCGTAATGGGACAATCGTAACGGACTCTTGTTTCAATATTTTATATCATCTCTCGCGTGAAGCAGGAGTAATGAATGAGACCCATACTTATTTGTACGAAGACCGGCAGCATAATATGTGGATTGCAATGGACAATGGAATCTGCAAGGTCAATGCGCAGTCGCCATTGTGCAATTTTGATGATTATCAGGGTGTGAAAGGCAGCGTGCTCGATGTTGTGCGTTGTTTCAATCAGATATTTATTGCAACGTGGCAGGGGGTGTTTTATCAGAATAGGGCAGAGGACAGGTCTAAAAATGAAATATTCCTTCCTCTTCCGCAAATTGCATCTCAGTCCTGGGATTTGGAGCCGATTGTAGTTGCAGGCAAATGCTATTTGCTGGCCGCTACATCGGATGGTGTTTTTCTGATTGACAGTACTTTAAAAACCACAAGGGTGTCTGATGGCAATTTTAATTATGTGAAAGCACGGAGCGACAACAATCAGTTGGTTTATGCCGGTGGCCCGCTTATTATCAAATATCTCGATTTCAGCAAAAGCATTACAAAGCCCAAAGAAACACAGGTCCCAAATCTCGAAAGTCGTATCATCAATGCAGTTTTGTCCGAAAATAATCAGTTATTTGTTGGTACTGCACGTGATGGTGTATTTGTTTTTTCCGCTGTGCCTTTATCCGGCTCGGGTGATGATATGGTTTTTGAAATGAGTCAGATTGGAGTCAGAAATGGTTTACCTGAGTCTGATCAATACAGCGTTTTCCGTTTTCGCAATCAAACTCTGGTCAGCGCACAAAATGGTCTTTACCGCATTGTTCAGAAAGACCATCATTATTCGGTGATTCCTTTTGACCGTGAGTTTTTTACTTTTTATAATAAATCTCAGTTTATTAATATTCTCAAAGAAGACGATGCCGGAAACATGTGGTTTCAGACTAATTCGAAACTGACCGGCCATAAAAGTCTTTACTATGTCAAATGGAGTGGCAGTAAAAAAGAATTCATCAGTTCTCCATTTATGGCTTTTCCCGATCTTGAATTTTATTCCATAACGCCGGAAGGAGATTCTGTTGTTTGGCTTGGTAGCGACGACGGGGTTTTCCGTTTTAATTGGAAAGTCAGTAATTCTTTTAGCTTTGCAGAGCCATTTACCACATCGATTCAAAAATTTTCTCTTAATGGAGAAACGCTTTACAGCAGGGTTGCACGCAATTATCTGGTTTCAGAACCCGATGTTGTTGCTTTTAATAAAGGAAATATCCGTTTCGATTTTTCGGCTGGTTATTTCATTCATGAAGGTCAGGTGCAGTTTATTTATATGCTTGAAGGATTTGATGATCAATGGTCTGAGCCATCTTCTGAAAATTATAAGGAATACACCAATTTGCCTCCGGGTGAATATACATTTCATGTAAAAGCCATCAATCCTTTCGGGGCTGAAGGAGTAGCTGCTGATTTTTCATTTGTGATTCCTGCCCCTTGGTACAACAATTGGTGGGCCTGGGTTGCAGCCGCATTTCTGGCTGCTTTGCTGGTGGTTGGTATAGTTACTTATTTCAATCGTCGTCTTATAAAAGCCAAACTCCGCCTTGAAAACATTATTCATAGCCGTACACTTGAAATTCAAAATCAGAAAAAGGCCATCGAGATTGAAAAGGAAAAGGCCGATAAATTATTGTTGAATATTCTTCCGGTAAGGATAGCCGATGAGCTGAAGTCAACCGGCCGATGTCAGACCGAATTTTATCAGTCTGTTTCTGTGCTTTTCACAGACATCAGTGGCTTTACGTCGATATCGGAATTAATGGATCCGGAGGAACTCGTTTCAAAGCTGGATGAGATTTTTACCCAGTTCGATGATATATGTTCGAGAAATAAACTTGAAAAAATTAAAACCATCGGTGATTCGCACATGAGCGCAGGAGGTATTCCGGTTCGTAACCGCACGCATGCTGTCGATGCAACATTGGCAGCCATGGAAATGCAGCAGTTTATGGAAAAAATGCGTCAACGCAATCCAGCCGACAGCATATGGAAACTGCGCATTGGTATTAATACCGGTGAGCTTACTGCGGGAGTTGTAGGGAAAAGAAAATTCGCCTTCGACATCTGGGGTGATACGGTTAATACGGCCAGCCGATTGCAGGATGCCGGTGAGTCCGGTAAAATTAATATTTCGAACCGAACCGCCGAATTGGTTTCGTCGTTTTTCGATCTTACTTATCGCGGCAAAAAACCCATTAAGCATAAAGGAGAGGTGGATATGTTTTTTGTCGATGGCATTAAGGCCGAATTGAGTGTTGATGGCAAAAAGCTTCGTCCAAACAAAGCTTTCTGGGATAAATACAATGAATTACTTGAACTCAGGTTTTTAAATTTCTGACAATGGACTTTGAACGGGTGAAAGATTATATGATGCAGCGGCTCAGCAGGGGACTGGCACCCAATCTCTATTATCATGGAATTCATCATACAGTTGATGTGATGCGTGCAGCCGAAGAAATTGCTGCCGCCGAAAGGGTGGTTGGGATGGATAAAACAATTCTGATGACTGCGGCTTTGTTTCACGATGTCGGATTTCTGATCCGATACAAGGAAAACGAAGATATTTCGGCCGGTATGTGTTGGAATATTTTGCCGCGCTTCAATTACACTCAATCCGAAATCATGATGATTGCCCATATTATCATGTCAACTTCCATTCCGCAAAAACCAGTTGATAAACTGGATAGCATTATGTGTGATGCTGATCTGGACTATCTGGGGCGGGATGACTTTTTTATTATTGGGTGTAACCTGAGACGTGAATGGAAAGAATATGGCCGTGAACTTACTGTTAAAGAATGGTATTTCCAGCAAATCGACTTTCTTTCCGCTCATCATTATTTTACCAAAACGGCAACATTGCTTCGTGAAGAAAAAAAATTGCGCCATTTGGATTATTTAATCCGGTTGGTCAATAAAAAGTAGTATTTGTCGTTCCTTTTTATATCTTTGCAAAAAACAGAATAATCATTTAACTCACAAATAATATGGAATCGAGAAACAAAATCGTTATTGTTCCTTTTGATTTTACCGATGTTGCCGAATGTGCTGTGAATCACGCTGCTGGTTTGGCCAAACATCAGGGCTGGACTGTTCAGTTGTTGCATATCATTAATCGCGACACCCGTGCTCTCCTTAATGTCTATAAAGTGACCGATGACATTGTGAAAGAACGTCTTCAGGAAAAAGTGGATGAGTTTTCAAACAAATACGGTGTGCCTTTCTCTTTCGATGCCAAAGAAGGCAGTATTTTTACCGATATTGGCAAAACAGCCGAAGATGTCGGGGCTAATTTCATTGTGATGGGCACACATGGGAAACAGGGAATTCAACATATTTTTGGCTCATATGCACATAAGGTGATCACTTCTACCCGTATCCCTTTTATTATTGTTCAGAAACGCGATTTCAGAGAAGGTTACAACCGCATTTTAATTCCCATCGATGATACATTGGAGTCACGTCAGAAAATTAAATGGGCCATCTATATTGCCAAGCAGTTCGATGCAACCATTTATGTAAAGGCCATGTATCTCAACGATGAATTATATAAAGCAAAGATCCGCGCTGTCCTTAATAAAGTTGTTGAAGTGTTTGAAAAGAATGAGGTGAAATATGAAGCCGAAATCATTCCCGAAACCGGCAGCTTTGCTAAACAGGTGATTGATTATGCCCGTAAGATTGATGCTGATATGCTTCTCGTTATGACCAATACCGATTCAAGCATTGTTCCCAATTTCATTCTCAATCCATGGGATGAACAGATTATTTTCAACGATGCGCTCATTCCGGTTATGGCTATCAACCCACGTGAAATCAATATCACTGTGGTGGGACTTTAATCCTAATAATTTTTTCAGGCCGGTTGAATCCAATACTCAACCGGCTTTTTCATATCTGAAACGTCAACTTTATGAACCCAAAAAATTTATTTTCGGAAACAGACATCAGGCAGATTGAAGAACATGGCTTGACCGTTTTGCAGGTCGAAAATCAGTTAGCTGGCTTTAGGCGAGGGTTCTCGCCTGTCAAACTTATTGCCGCTGCTACAAACAACAATGGAATTGTTTCATTTAGTCAGAATGAACAAAAGAAACTTATTGCTTTGTTTGAGGAAAATGCTTCTGATTATTTTATGGCCCGTTTTGTTCCGGCTTCAGGGGCTGCTACCCGTATGTTTAAAGAGATCTTTGCTGCTGTCGATGCATTGAATAATCATTGGGATATGCCGATGCCCGCTGAAAAATTTCTTGAAAATCTTAAACGATTTGCCTTTTATGATGCATTGAAGGATGTTTTGAAAAAACATGGGCATGATATAGACTCATTAATTGAAAATTCAGTCTGGTTGCCGGTTTTAGATGCCGTTTTAAAAAAAGATGGATTGAATTTCGCCTCAAAGCCAAAGGCATTCATTCCTTTTCATCAATACAAAGGGTTTACCCGAACAGCGCTTGAAGAGCAGATTTATGAAGGTTTGACGCACGCTGTAGGGCATCATAATACCATGAATATTCATTTCACCATCAGCCCGGAACACCTGAAGGAATTTAAAAAACAAACACAGAAGTGTCTTGCAGAACTGAAAGCGAAGTGTGATATCAATATTAAAATTTCGCATTCTTTCCAGCAAAAAAGCACCGATACTGTTGCGGTTGATATGGATAATATTCCTGTGCGTGATAGCAACGAAAGACTGGTTTTCAGACCTGGTGGTCATGGTGCTTTGTTGCAGAACCTGAATGACATTAAGGCCGAGATGGTGTTTTTGAAAAATATCGATAACATTGTTCCTGATTGGCATAGAAATGATACGGTCTGGTTTAAGAAAGTGCTTGCCGGCTATTTGATGCAGGTGGTTAATGATATTCATGCTTACCTGATTATGCTTGATAATGGCAATGTTGGCAATGAGGATTTGAATGAAATGATAGTTTTTGCATCGGATAAACTCTTTATCGAAATTCCCGATTGGCTTACCGAAGCTGATCCATTGGAAAAAATTGATTTTTTGTTTGGTGTATTCAACCGTCCGGTGCGGGTTTGCGGCATGGTGAAGAATGAAGGCGAACCTGGCGGAGGTCCTTTTTTTGTTGAAGATTCAAATGGGAATATTTCATTACAGATCGTTGAATCTTCACAGGTCGATATTTCAAATGCTGATCAGAAAAAAATTCTTTTGTCTTCGACTCATTTCAATCCGGTGGATCTTGTTTGCTGGAAAAATGATTTCAATGGCAGGCCTTTTAATCTGAATGATTTTTCTGATCCGGAAACAGGTTTTATTGCAAAGAAAAGCTTCCAAGGAAAAGACATCAAAGCCATGGAGCTTCCAGGATTGTGGAATGGTGCCATGGCCGATTGGATCACAATATTTGTCGAAGTCCCTTTGAGTACCTTCAATCCGGTGAAAGAAATCAATGACCTTTTGCGCGAGATGCATCAGTAGGTTCAGCTGTCAGCTTTCAGCTTTCAGCGGAAATGAGGTCAAGCGTCAACGTAAAACGCTGCAAGCAGGAGACGCGCGCTCAGGTCAGATTTAGGTTGAGAGGTTGATGAGTTAATAGGTTTAGGTGGCGACTGTGTCACGTTTTACGTGAAGCCGTCAAAAAGCGACGAAATACAAATAGCGCCAACGGCGCTGCAGATGTTAGCCCGGGGCAGAGTCCCGGGTCCAAAAGAAGGATGCGTAGCACAAATGATGGTGTTATCGAAAGTTTTTGATTTATATCAATCAATGTCCGCTTAATAGTAGAAAGCTAATTCGTATATTTGCATTAATGCCTAAAATAGCATCAATAATCTTTCTATTGCTCGTATCCGCAATATCCAATGCGCAGACAAATTCTTTGGAATTTCACAACAGGATTGTTGCGCAGCTATCAAGGATTGACATTGCTGTAAGCCGCTTCAACGAAGGGATTGTGATGTATGACGGCGATACCATTCTCGCTAGATACAAAAATTTGCTATCGGAAACAGAAGCATCAATTGCTGAAACAGAAAAAATATCCATTGCATCGGGTGGGGAAGAATATCACAAAGCCGCATTCGAACTTTTCCGTTTTTATCTGCGTTTATTCGAAAATGATTATTACGATGCGGTCGCCATCATGTATCGCATTCCGATTACCGATGCCGATATCGAAGAAATGGAGCGGCTTTTCGATCGCATCGAGCTAAAGGAATCCATTTTTCTGAATGCATTTTTTAATGCACAGATTGATTTCTGCGAAGCTGCGGGAATTGAAATTGAGTAATTGCAAATTTTACCAAAGGGAAATATATAATGGCCCATATTTTGGATGACTCCGGAGGAGTCACATGTCTGTAGAAAACAATTCAAAAATTGACGACTCCGGAGGAGTCGAATATTAAAAGCTTCGACATCTGAAATGCTTGTCTATATGCGACCCGCCAGCTGGCGGGTCGTGTTGTTTTATTGGTTTTTCTACAGATATGTGATGCCTCTGGCATCAGCCGGAATATTTTTAAACAACCATGTTGGACTATATTATATTTTACAATGGTATTATTGTTTCACAATCCGCGCAATGCCCGTTGAATCTCCGCTCTGAAGCTTTAGTAGATACATGCCATGTTCGAGCGAAGAAACATCAATCCCGCTTTCAGAATATTGACCGCTAAGCAGCAATTTTCCCTGCATATCATATATCTCAAATTGAGAATCATTGCCGGCAGTAATATTTTCAATCATAATGATATTTTCAGCAGGATTGGGATAAACACTGAGTTGCAGCTGTGGTGCTTCGGGTACCGAAACATGCTGCACCTCGATGAAGCTGAGCCACACATCATATAATCCGTGATAATCCGCAGACAAATCGGTGGAGTTGGAATTGGTGCACAATACATATTGATTGGTGCCGGTTTTTAAGGCCCTGACATAGTATTCAACATCTGAATTCATCCCGTCAATATTGTTTCCTCCGAGTAAATAAGGCGTTATCGATGTTAATCCATTAAAATCGACTGCACAAACTTCCAGACTTCCATGTGTTGGGGTAGTGCAGTTGAGTAATGAATCAGAAATTGTTGTTCCGAAAGCCATGGCCTGATTCGGGCCTTCATATATTACATCTGAAAAAAACAAATCTTTGTTGTCCAACGTATTTTGAGAGCCACATGATACAAAATCTCCATTTTCATCAATAACGTAATAAAATCCGTAATAGGCCAGTACTTTATCGCGAAACATGAAATCACCATCATTACTGTTTGAATATCCAATCATGACAAAAGTGGAATCGTTCAGATACTTTGCATCGACAATAAGATCGGTCGATGAACCGCCGTATGTCTTTGTCCACATAGTATCGCCCAGAGAATTCAGTTTCATTACAAAAACGTCATTGTTGCCGTTTGCGTCATGGACATCGTGATTGGTTGAAGCAGAGGTGCCGAAAACCATGATGTTGCCGTCACCGAGTTGGTATGCCGCAATTGCACGGTCGTCGTCGGTGCCGCCGTAATGCCGGCTCCATGCAACGGAGAGATTGGATTGCAGACTCATAACCCAGATGTCGCTCATACCATAATGACCACTCAGGTTTCCATCGGATGAAAATGTGTAGCCTGAAACAATATATCCACCAGAGATTTTCGGAGAGATTTTCGCCCCGAAATCATGCAAAGTGCCTCCAAAAGCGGCCCCGCTACTCAATCCTACAGCTGGGTCGTATCCTTTGATCCATGTGTCAATACCGCCATGTCCTCCCGCAAATCCGTTATCGTCGGAATTGCTGTTGATGAGAAACACGTAATCCGGACTGCTGAATTCCATTACATCAGCAATTTCATCATTAGCCAATCCGCCAAAAGCAACGGAGTGTAATGAATCGCCATTGGCGTCAACTTTCATAAACCAGGCATCTTCCGCACCGTTAATCTGTGGAATGTCGCCACCCGCTGCATTTGAATATCCACACCAGAAAAAACCACCATCCGATGCCTGATAAAACCGTGTAATATTGTCAATTCCCGGCCCTCCGTAATTGCGGTTCAGTGTTGTGTTTATCTGAGCTGAAAGCGACGTGGAAATGATTAAAAGAAAAACTGCCAGGATTTTTGTTTTCATGGTATTTCGGATTTTTAATCTGCAAAAATAACATGAAAATGTAAATATTACAAATAAAAGAATGTTGATGTTTATTAATCTATAGTTTTGCTTAATACAGCGAAATGAAATATAAAAGTCCTCTGGTTTTTACAAAGGCATTGAAAAAAACTATAACTTGGCTGCAGATTTATGAATTACATATATTTCATTATATCACTGAGGGTAAAGGCCAGCTTTGTGTTTCTCAACATCAAGCGGCGAGATGATTTTTAATAGATTGTTTCTTCATTAATAGCTTGGAGTTTCTTCAGCCGGAGATATTGTTGTAGAAAACTCTATTTTCAAATTTTCAAATCATCAAATTTTCAAATCAAAAGTTATGAACTTACCATACGCAGAACCGTATAAAATCAAAATGGTTGAACCCATTCACATCAGCACCCGCGAAGAACGCGAAAAATGGATTGCCGACGCCCATTTCAATTTGTTCAATCTCAAAAGCGAACAGGTCTTTGTTGATCTGCTCACTGATAGCGGAACCGGCGCCATGAGCGACCGACAGTGGGGTGCCATTATGACCGGCGACGAAAGCTATGCCGGCAGCCGTTCCTATTATCGTTTGAAGGATACCATTCACGAAATTCTCGGATTTCCTTATTTCATGCCGACTCACCAGGGCCGTGCCGCTGAAAATGTTTTGTTTTCTGTACTCGTAAAAGAAGGTGATGTTGTTCCCGGTAATTCGCATTTCGATACTACCAAAGGACATATTGAATTCCGTAAAGCTCACGCTATCGATTGCACCATCGATGAAGCTTTCGATACCGAAAACCTGCATCCTTTCAAAGGAAATGTTGACATCAATAAGCTGAAGAAAGTTTTCGAAACTTATCCGCACGATAAAATTCCTTTCATTATTGTTACTGTTACAAACAACACCGCCGGCGGGCAACCGGTGAGTCTTGAGAACCTGCGCGCAGTAAAGGAATTTGCAAAAAGTGTAAATAAGCCGGTATTGTTCGACAGTGCCCGTTATGCCGAAAACGCATACTTCATCAAGGTTCGCGAAAATGCCTGTGCCAGCATGAGCATCCGCGAGATTGTACGCGAAATGTACAAATGCGCCGACATGATGACCATGAGTTCGAAGAAAGATGCCATCGTAAACATCGGTGGATTTATTGCCATGAACAGCGAAGAACTCTGGCAGAAAGTAAGCGTGTTCAACATCATGTTCGAAGGGTATGTGACTTATGGCGGAATGGCTGGTCGCGACATGGAAGCATTGGCAGTGGGTCTCGAAGAAGGAACTGATTTTGAATACCTGAAAAGCCGGATTTCACAGGTTGAATATCTGGGAAATCAGTTGATTGAATATGGAATTCCTGTTCAGAAGCCGATTGGGGGGCATGCTGTGTTTATCGATGCCTTGAAATTTTTACCAGGCCTGCCGCGCGAACAATATGTGGCACAAACACTGGCTATTGAATTGTATCTTGAAGCGGGTGTGCGTGGAGTAGAGATAGGAACACTACTGGCCGACCGCGATCCTGAAACACGTATGGACCGTTTTCCGGCACTCGAGCTGGTACGCCTTGCCATTCCTCGTCGCACTTATTCCAACAATCACATAGATGTGGTGGCTGCAGCCCTGAAAAACATCTGGGATCGCCGAAGCACTATCACCAAAGGATTGAAAATCGATTACGAAGCACCCATCATGCGTCATTTTACAGTTAAGATGAGCAGGGTATAATTGCATACTAATCCATAAAAGCCGCTGACGAATAACAGTTTGCGGCTTTTTTTATTGTCGTTTTACTGTAATTACTTCGTTATTAATTCCGTATATTTGTTACCCTTTGTCCGAAAAGTTTGTTCAACCGTTTTGATAGCTTTTTTTATGAAAAAACGACTTTTTCTTTTTTCTTTCTTCTTTTTTCTTCTATTTTTTTTAAAAGCGCAAACCGACACGCTTACTGTGATGCAGTACAATCTGCTCAACTACAATAATTACACGAGTTATTGCACTTCTGTAAACAACAATGTGTCAAATAAAGATGGATACTTAAAAACCATTGTTGATTATGTATTGCCTGATATTTTTACTGTTTGTGAATTGAATCAGTTGCAGACTTCGGTTGACCGTATTTTGACTAATGTGATGAATACCAGTGGAAGAATCAATTATGCCAAAGGTGCCAGAACCAATTACTCCTCGTCAGATTTGATTAATATGGTTTATTATAATACTGACAAACTGGTTATGCATAGTTCAACCGCTTTGCCAACTGATATCAGGGATATTAATCTGTACACTTTTTATTATAAAGATCCCAATCTGGCTGTTACACACGACACAGCCTGGGTTACGTGTATCATCATGCACCTGAAAGCGGGTAATTATACTGGTGAACCTGAAGAAAGACTGGCCGAAGTTACCATACTGATGGATTATCTGGATGCTGTAAACAAGCCGGGAAACTATCTTGCAATGGGCGATTTCAATACGTACACGTCCGATGAAGAATGTTATCAGTTGTTGCTTAATCACTTTAATACCAATATACGTTTTTACGATCCAATAAGCAAACCCGGCGACTGGAGCAACAATTGCTCATTTGCATCATATCACACACAATCAACACACAATGATTTTGATAATGATTGTTTTGCAGCAGGCGGACTCGATGATCGTTTTGATCACATCATGACTTCTCTTGATGTAATGTCGGGTGGAAAAAATGTGAAATACATCAGTGGCTCATACAATGCTCTTGGAAATGATGGAGCTCATTGTAATGACTCCTTGAATGAAGCGTCTAACACATCAGTTCCTGCAAATGTTTTGGCAGCACTTATGGGTAACAGCGACCATTTGCCGGTAATTCTGGAACTGCAGATTGATGTGGAAACAGGCATCCACGATGAAGCAAAAGTTCCTTTTGATTTCTACATTCCATCCAATATTGCCGATGACTATGGGATTCTGGTATCGCCTTGCAGCGGCCGCTACAGTATTGAAGCAATGAATGTAACCGGAAGTCTCATCTGTCGTTTTCAATCCGATGCTGGAGTTGGATTTAATACAATCAATTTATCAGCTGTTCCAAAAACCGCATCCATAGCCTTTTTCCGTATCACCGACCCCAGCGGAAACGTGAAAGTGTACCGGACACTGAGATAGTATTCAGTGGCCAGTATTCAGTATTCAGTAGCCAGTATTCAATAGCCGAGTAGTCGGTATTCAATGATAAGTTACGAGTGATCGGATATATTAAAAATCGCAACTGACTATCCACAACTGACCACTATTACTTATTTTGCCTTTTTATTGAGTAGCATCTCAATCGCTTTATTGATGCGGTTTTCGCGCGTGTCTGATTTTTTTGCCGAAATAATCCATTCCACATATTCGCGGCGATGAGTGAACGACATCTTCTCAAAAATTCCTTTGGTTGTTTCGTTTTTATTTAATGCAGCTTCAAAATCAGCGGGTACTTCGACCACTCGTTCTTCGATGTCTTCAATAATGAGTACATCCACAGTATCGCCGGGACCTTTTGCGATGGCATCGCGCACTTTTTTATTGAGCCCGATGATATGACACGGATGCCCCATTTTTACCAATGATCCACGATATTCGAAGCCATCAAAATACGCTTTCACTTTTATCTGACCTTTGCGTCCGAATTCTTTTTCAGCATCATGTGGAAATTCAATGTAGCCCGAATTAACGTTCGGATTTTTGATGATTTTTGCAGTGAAGCGGTATTCTTTCATATTTTGGATTTCATGTATAAATGTATAATGTTTTGAACAGAAAAAACGCAAAACGATTATGAATTTTCTCAAAAATCCCCGTGTTTTCGAAATGCAATCCAGGATGCAAATCCGAATAAACAATATTTTAATAAAAAGATTGAAGCGTCTTCCGCTTTCAGCGGAATACATTCCACGCTTATAACGCGTAACGAAAGCCAATCAAAAATCTCACATCCCTTCAAAAATCAACAATCAAAAATCCTCTTGTTCCGTTGATAACACGGAATGTTCTTAAATTCACACTTCCTTGTTCGAAGCCTTCAAAAATCAACAATCAAAAATCCTTGTTCTTAAATTCACACTTCCTTGTTCGATATTCATTATTCATATGGTCCACTCATCATGCACAACCCCCACCAGCACAGCTTTGCCTTCGCCCACGCGGAAAACCAGTCGCAGCGCTTTCCAGTCCATTCCGTCGTATCTCGGATCTTCGCCCTTGATGAAAAATTCAACCCATTTGCAATCAGGATATGCCTCGCGGATATTGTTGATGGTGTTGCCCCTTTGTAAAAATTCATTGATTGAAATTTCGCCTTTTTTGAGAAAATCTGCATCTATAACAAAGTCTGCAAAATATTGTTCAATGGTCATTTTTATCGGTTCTCCGGAGCCATCGTATTCTCCCCATAGAAGCTTTTCGCTTGATGTAGCAATATTGCGAATCTGCGGCGCACTCATCACAACGTCTTTGCTTGTATCAATGAATGCATAGGCTGAAAAGCGCAGCCCTTGCGGTCCGACGTATTCTGCCAGCTGACTGAATTCTTTGTTTTTGAAATGTTGCACAATCATTTTGGCATCCTGAATAAGGTCTTCATCTGAAACAGAATCTTTCAACGATGCAGCTGTACTATCAGTCTTCAGCTCCTGATCGGAATTATTTTTTGATGAATGGTTGCAGGCAACTGCAAATACTGAAACGACAAAAATCAGAATAAAAATATTTTTCATGTTGCTGGAATTTATGGTGGCAAATGTAATGAAATAATCGATATGGTGGAGCTGTGGTTATGCTGTCATCCTGAGACCCGCGTGCAGTCATGCTGACATTATGCGACAAGCACCATCAAAACGCGTTTGCAACCTATCACGATAGCTATCGTGAAAAAAATGACAAAAAAGCTGCTGTCACACTGAGCCCCGCCGCTGTCATGCTGAGCCCTGCCTGCTGTCACTCTGAGCCCTGCGTCCCGCAGGATAAACTTCGTCGAAGAGTCAACAGCAGGATAAACTCCGTCGAAGCACGAACAGCGGGGTAAACTCCGTCGAAGCGTCGGCAGTGAAAATCAACAAAAGAAAAGTCTTTTGTATAAGTGGAGATCCCGGTTTTGTCAGCAAAGCTATTTTGAATCTGTGACCGGGAACTTAAATAGGTCTTTTGTTGATTTTCAATTTTTGTATCAACTTGATTTGAACCCTTGAATTTCCGCACCAAATCATAAATTCACCATTATTGAATTTTTAATGTGTATCTTTGCACAAAATAATACAGAGATACTGTTTTCTTTACATGGTTATGTTATAGAGTTCAAGTGCCTCATCAAAAAATCTTTCATGACATTTGACGATTTCTCACTGATAGAGCCCATCAAGAGCGCTCTTGCAACCGAAGGTTACACCACTCCCACTCCCATCCAATCCGAAGCAATTCCCGTCGCACTCAAAGGCAGAGACATTCTCGGCTGCGCACAAACCGGCACCGGAAAAACAGCGGCATTTGCGATTCCAATTTTACAGCTGCTCAATCAGCAGCACCAGAGCGGGGTTGACCGAAAGACCATAAAAGTTCTGATTGTTACACCAACCCGCGAGCTGGCCATTCAGATCGGCGATAGTTTTACTGCGTATGGCCGCAATCTCAATATCAAGCACACTGTTATTTTCGGCGGTGTTCCACAGAATGCGCAGGTAAACGCTTTGCAGCGCGGCGTCGAAATTCTCATAGCCACTCCTGGTCGTTTGCTCGATCTGATGAACCAGAAATATATCACACTAAAAAACATCAATACCCTCGTGCTCGATGAAGCCGATCGCATGCTCGATATGGGTTTTATTCACGATGTGAAAAAAATTCTGGCAGCGGTTCCGCAAAAACGGCAGACGCTGTTTTTCTCAGCGACCATGCCGCCCGAAATTGTAAAATTGTCTTCATCGATTCTGAATCAGCCGGTAAAAATCGAGGTCACGCCTCAGTCTTCGACGGTTGACATCATCGAGCAATCAGTGTATTTTGTCGCGAAGGTTGATAAGCCTTCATTGTTGATGCATATTCTGAAAGACAATTCTCTTGAAACAGTGTTGGTTTTCACGCGAACCAAACATGGAGCCGACAAAGTTGTACGTATTCTGAACAAAAGCAACATCAAGGCCGAAGCCATTCATGGCAATAAAACACAGAACAATCGTCAGCGCGCACTGAATAATTTCAAGAGCAAGGTCATTCGTGTTCTGGTGGCATCGGATATTGCAGCACGCGGAATTGATATTGAAGAGTTGTCGTGTGTCATTAACCTCGATACCCCGAATATTCCGGAGACCTATGTACATCGCATCGGGCGCACAGGCCGCGCGGGTGCTGAGGGCATTGCCATCTCATTTTGCGATGTCGATGAAAAACCTTTTTTAAAGGACATTGAGAAATTGATTGGAAAGAAAATACCGGTTGTGACCAATCAGCCTTATCCGCTTGATCCGAATGCAAAGATTGAGCGAACTGAGCGTCCGCAGCGTCCTGAGCGCAATCAGCGGTCGGACAGAAGGCCGCAGCAGGAGAAGAAAAAGCAGTCATCGCATGAAACGAGACCATCCAGAGAACAGGGACAGAAGCGCCCTGAGGGATTTCGCAAACAAAGCGATAATCACAGTGGACAGCGCGTTCTTGTGAAACGATAATTGATATCCGTTGAAAGACAACGTTAGATAAGTTGTCAAAAATTCGTACTTCTAAAATCTTATCGCGACATCGATCTGATCCGCCGCTACAGATTCCTTGGTCATGATTCAATGTTCAGATGTTTGTATTTCTTTCTTCTTTCCTTGTTCGTTGTTCATGATTCTTTATTCACTTCTTCCTTCCTTGTTCCTCTTGATCCGTCAGAATGCACGGATTGTTCATGATTCTTTATCCCGCCCCTGAAGCCAACGATAGCTTAGAATGCCGATAATTGTGAGGATAATCACGAGTATCAGATATGCAATCCGCCAGTTTTCAGGACCAGTCATCATAGAATATTCCGACATTCCTCCGATGCCTGCGATAAGCGTCAAAGGCATAAAAATGGTTGTGATGAACGTAAGACGGCGAATAGTTTTATTCGTGTTTTCCGAAGCTATAGCCATTTGATTATTAGCCATGGCAAGATGAAGTTCGATGAGGTTTTTTACAGTTTCGCGGCAGGACTCGGTGAGTTCATATAGCCGAACCACATGGTCATATACATCGCGATACAAGTAGGCAGCTTTATTATCAATAAAATCGTGGTCATCGTGAATGATCCTGTTCAGAATTTCCCGTTCATGAAACAGACTTTTGCGCAATAATTGAAAGGCATATCGGAGTTTCTGAATTTTCGCAAAATCAATGTCGTCAGTCCTTGACAAAAGGAGATCTTCGATTGAATCCGTTTCATCTTCAAGTGCTTCAAGTGCATCCATTTTTTCATCCACGATTTTATCGATGATGTAATGCAGCAGCCATCCAGGCCCGTTGCGCCATAGCCCGTTTTTCGATTCAGACATTTTTTTCGTCAGTGTTATAATCGATTCATTGAGCCTTTCAGAGCGCGTAACGGTAATGATAAATTTATCTCCGATAAAAAGATTCACTTCCTCAGCATGAATATCTTCGTTGTGATAGTTGAATGTATTGAAGATGAGATGTGTGTTTTTCGGGAACGATTCCATTTTCGGAATCTGGTCATCGTCCATGCAATCTTCGATGGCGAGCGGATGCAGACCATATTCTCCGGGCAGCTTTTTCAGTTCTTCTTCAGTTGGCTGAAAGAAATGATGCCAGATGTACAAGCTGTCGGAATCAAGTTCCGGAGCTGCCGGAAGCACATCGGCTTTCCCGGTTGACGAAACATGCATTGCAAATGAAGAGCTCATGGGTGGAAAATTTTATTAAAGGTAAAAAATCCGTGGAAATTGAATTTGGAGTTTTTATTTTGCTGTTCACGTTATTATAATCCATAAGGATTCTTTCTGGTCCGCGGATTACACAGATTGCACTGAATTAGTTTCAAATTTCTCAGAGGCCCCAGCTCGGTTGCACTGTTGTCAACAATTATTGCTTAGTAATAATTATTGACTGGGTTAGTGTATAAATCTATCTGTGGAAATGGCTTCAGTCGCAGGCTGAAGCCATTTCATCCGTTTAAAATCCAAAGACCAGCAGAGGTTTTTGAAACAGTGAAATCCGTGTAATCAGTGGACAAAAAATTGACTAACCTGAATCGGTCTTCACCGCAGGTGATGGCTGATTCTATTAGCGTGCATAAGACTTTACGGGGGGAAGAAGAATCTTCGCGTAGATTCGAGTAATTCGCGGAAGAAAAATCGGAGAAGTGACCAGAATGCCAATGTGCCTCATGAATTATTTTCCAAAGACCTAAATTTTGTGGATATTTTGTAATTCCAACATCATTTAACAAAATAAATTTGCATACCATTAATAAATGTATTTAATTTGCAACTTTAATTAAGCTATTAAACATGTCAGTTAACAACGAACAAAACATGGAGAAAACCATTATGGAGGCGGCCGAGAAGCTGTTTTTAGAGAAAGGTTTTGCCATGGTTTCCACCACACAAATTGCCAAGGCGGCCGGCTGTAACCAGGCCTTGGTGCATTATTATTTCAGGACAAAAGACCGATTGTTTGAAGCCATTTTTGCTGAAAAGCTTAAAACGTTTTTTTCGGTCATTTTTCAGCCACAGGATGAATCATTGACCTTTGAAGAGAAGCTGAAGAAATATATTAGTGCCCATTTCGACATGTTGTTGGCCAATCCGAAGCTTCCTTTTCTTGTTATTAATGAGTTGACCACGAATGCTGATCGCATTGATTCGCTGAAAGAGATGTTGGGACAAAGCATCACTTATGTGTATGGTCCGTTTCAGCAGGAGTTGGATGCTGAAATTGCGGCTGGACGTATCAGACCGACAACCATTCCCGATATCATTTATTCAATGGTTTCACTTAATGTAATGGCTTTTATCGGAGCTCCGATTATGAAAAAGGTTCTTTTTCTCGATGAAAAACATTTTAAAGCCATGCTTTTATACCGCAAAGAAGAAAACATCCGCATAATATTAACTGGTTTAAAACCGGATGTTGAAATTAAATCTGAGAAGAAAACAAAAAAACGAAAATAACCATGTCAACACGACTTTTATTTCTGCTGTTGTTGTGTACGGTGCTTTCGTACACATCGCATGCACAGCTGACTCCGGAGCAGTGCTACGAAAAAGCACGCGCCAATTATCCACTTGTGAATCAATACGGGCTGATTGAAAAATCTGAATCGTATAATCTTTCAAATGCGGCCAGAGCGTGGTTGCCTCAGGTTTCGCTTTCGGCCAAAGCCACATGGCAGTCCGAAGTTATTGAACTCCCATTTACCATGCCTGGTATAGGAGAAATGGATCAGGATCAGTATCAGGCAACCCTTGAGGTGAGTCAGATTTTGTGGGATGGTGGTTCAACAAGCGCTCGCAGCGCGATGTATAAGGCCTCTGCTGATATCGAAAAGCAAAAGTATGAAGTCGATATGTATGCGCTTCAGGAAAGAATCAATCAATTGTATTTCGGCATTCTTTTATTGAATGAGCAATTGAACCTGAATGCAGTTTTACAAAAGGATCTCGAAACAAATTACAATCGTATCATGGTGTCGCTGAACAACGGTGTTGCATCGCAGGCCGATCTCGATGCCATTCGGGTAGAACAGTTGCGGGCCAGACAAATGCAGGCAGAATTACAGGCATCGAAAAAAGCATTTACAGATATGTTATCGGCATTTATCGGCGAACAGATTTCGGATGGAACCGTTCTTTCAAAACCTGTTGCAGGTCTCAATGCGTCTGATATTTACGAAATCCGGCGTCCTGAATTGCAGTTGTTCGAAGCACAACGTACCTTTTATAATAGTCAGCAGAAGTTGGTTCGTTCAGTTTCGATGCCAAAATTAGCTTTATTTGCACAGGGCGGATATGGTAAACCCGGGCTGAATATGCTGAGCAATGAATTTAATCCGTTTTTTATCGGTGGAATTCGTTTGAGTTGGAATCTGAGCAGTTTTTACACACAGAGCAATGAGATGCAGCTCCTGAAAATAAATCAATCCGGAGCTGATGTACAAAAACAGACATTTTTATTCAACACCAATCTGAAAGTTTCGCAGATTAATACTGAAATTGAAAAATTCACGGAGTTGTTGAAATCGGACGATGAAATCATAAGACTACGGCAGGGAATTCAGCTCAGTACGGAAGTAAAAGTTGAAAACGGAACAGCATCGGCATCAGATCTGATTCGTGATTTGAATGCGGTTAATCGTTCGATGCTTGACAAAGCCCTGCATGAAATACAAATGTTGCAGGCCATTTACAATTTAAAAAACTCGACAAACCTATAAATCTTTTTCAGATGAAAGCCATCCATTATTTACTTGCTTTGGTAATGATCATTTCAATCACTTCGTGTGGAAACAGCAATGGAAACACTGATGCGACCGGTGTTTTCGAAGCAACCGAAATCATTGTATCATCCGAAGCCAACGGAAAAATTCTCGAGCTCAATGTCAACGAAGGCGATGAGTTGAAGAAAAATCAGTTGATTGCCGTGATTGACAGCACGCAATTGTATTTGAAAAAACTTCAGCTCGAGGCCAGCGCAAAAGGTGTCAGAAGCCGTAATCCGAATGTGCGCGTTCAAATTGCCGCCACGCAACAGCAACTCGAAACAGCCAGATCGGAGAAGAAACGGATCGAAAATCTCGTGAATGCAAATGCTATAAACAGCAAGCAACTCGATGATATCAATGCTCAGATTCTGTTTCTCGAAAAGCAATTGGCCGCGCAGAAAGAAACACTGGAAAATACCAGTTCTGGTATTGGAAGTGAATCAGAAGCAATTAATATTCAGATTGCGCAGATTGCCGACCAGTTGCATAAATGTCGTATTCTCAGTCCGATTGATGGTACTGTGCTTGTGAAATATGCCGAGCAGAGCGAGTTTGCAGTTACAGGCAAAGCCATATTGAAAATGGCTGACACGGAACAGATGTTTCTTCGCGCATATGTGACAGCCGATCAGTTGACAAAAATAAAAATTGGTCAGAAGGTAAAAGTTCTGGCAGAATCGGGCGAAGATGACAGCCGCGAGTATGAAGGAATGGTTACGTGGATTTCGGATAAATCGGAGTTTACACCTAAAACTATTCAAACTCAGGATGAGCGCGCCAATCTGGTTTATGCCATCAAAGTGGCTGTAAAAAACGATGGGTTTCTTAAGATTGGAATGTATGGTGGAATTGTTTTGGGAGATTAATACATGTCAGTTGTTGTTCAAAATA
Source organism: Bacteroidales bacterium (assembly GCA_035390965.1). GTDB lineage: Bacteria > Bacteroidota > Bacteroidia > Bacteroidales > DTU049 > GWF2-43-63. The sequence continues at coordinate 44,855 of DAOPKE010000010.1, forward strand.
TCAGTAAAAAGTTTGGCCTTGTTCAGGCATTGAACGATGTCAGTTTTTCTGCGTCTAAGGGCGAAATTTTTGGCATAATCGGACCCGATGGAGCAGGTAAGACCACGCTTTTCAGAATTCTCACCACGCTTATTCTTGCTGATGGCGGAAAGGCCTTTATTGATGGATTTGATGTTGTGAAGGATTATAAAAAGATTCGGCATCTGGCTGGTTATATGCCTGGGCGTTTTTCTTTGTATCAGGATCTGACCGTTGAAGAAAATTTGAATGTTTTTGCCAGTGTTTTTAAAACGACGATTGAAGAAAACTATCATCTGATCCGCGACATTTATCAGCAGATTGAACCATTTAAAAAGCGTCGTGCCGGAGCTCTTTCGGGAGGTATGAAGCAAAAACTTGCTTTAAGTTGTGCATTGATTCATAAGCCATCGGTTTTGTTTCTCGATGAGCCGACGACCGGTGTTGATCCGGTTTCACGGAAGGAGTTCTGGGAGATGCTGATCAAACTGAAACAGGAAGGAATTACAATTCTGGTTTCGACGCCCTATATGAACGAGGCGGCTTTGTGCGATCGCATAGCTTTGATTCAGTCAGGTAAGATTTTCAAAGCCGATACACCACAAAATATTGTCAGGAGTTTTGGAAAAACATTATGGGCAGCCAGGAGCAGCAATATGTCAAAGTTGCTTAATGATTTGAAAAATCATCCGGAAATAGAAACCTGTTATGCTTTTGGTGACTCAAATCATTTGATAATGAAAAATGAATCGACCTCAGGGGAGTTGTTGAAGCAGCAACTTTTGGCAAAGGGGCATGAAAAGGTCGATGTTTTTCCGATCGAAGCCGGGATAGAAGATTGTTTCATTTATTTAACTTCAATCAAACGATGACAGATGTAATTGTTGCAGATCAGCTCACAAAAAAATTCGGATCGTTTACTGCAGTTGATCATATATCATTTCATGTTCAAGAGGGTGAAATTTTTGGTTTTCTCGGAGCCAATGGTGCAGGGAAAACCACGGCAATGCGCATGTTGTGCGGACTCAGCAAACCTTCTTCGGGAACAGGACTGGTAGCCGGTTTCGATATTGCTCACCAAAGTGAACAAGTAAAGAAAAGTATTGGTTACATGAGTCAGAAATTTGCTTTGTACGAAGATTTGAAAGTTTGGGAAAACATTCGTTTATATGCCGGCATTTACGGAGTTCCGGAAAAAGAAATAGCACCCCGAACCGATGAAATGTTATCGTCGATTGATTTTTTGTCTGAAAAAAATACATTGGTCAAATCGTTGCCTTTGGGCTGGAAACAAAAATTGGCTTTTTCGATTTCTATTTTTCACCGGCCGCAAATTGTTTTTCTCGACGAACCTACCAGTGGTGTTGATCCTGTTGTGCGCAGACAATTCTGGGAATTGATTTATAAATCGGCCGACCAGGGTATTACGGTATTTGTTACCACCCATTATCTCGATGAGGCAGAATATTGTAACCGCGTTTCAATTATGGTGGATGGAAAAATTGCAGCGCTTGATACACCTGCAGGATTGAAAGAAAAATCCGGCGCCGGCACTATAGAAGATGCATTTCATCAGTTAACACGAGGCGCAACACGCAAAGCAGATTAATATGAGACAGTTTTTAATATTTACACAAAAAGAATTCTATCATATTTTCCGTGACCGGTGGACAATGATTATTTTGATTATTCTTCCGGTTGTGATGCTCATTTTATTCGGATATGCCATCACCACTGAAATACGCAATTCGCATTTTGTTGTTTTCGACCCTTCGCGTGATGCAGCTACTCAGGGCATTGTCAATAAACTTGAAACCAGTGAGTATTTTGTTTTTGATGGTTATGTACATACACCGGCCGAAGCTGAAGAAATTTTTATGCGGGGCGAAATAGGAATGTTTATCATTTTCAGCGAAAATTTCTATAACAATATGCTGCATACAGGCAATGCGCAAATAAGAATTGTTACAGATGGATCTGACCCGAATACAGCCCATACACTTACTTTGTATGCACAAAATCTCATGGCTTCGTATCAGCAGGATATTTTTAAATCGATGGAAATCCCATATCAGATTGAACCTCAAATCCGGCTCTTGTATAATCCTACTATGAAAGGTTTGTACAACACGGTGCCCGGGGTCATGGGAATGCTTATCATGCTGGTGTGTGCCATGATGACATCAGTTTCAATTGTGCGTGAAAAAGAAAAAGGCAATATGGAAATTCTGCTTGTTTCTCCTATGAAACCTATCAGTATCATTCTTGCGAAAGTAGTTCCTTTCTTCATGATTTCGCTGATGAATTTTACAACCATTATTGTTATTGCAACAACTCTTATGGGTGTACCGGTCAATGGTAGCTGGTTTTTGCTGATTGCCGTTTCATTGCTTTTCATTTTTGTTTCATTGGCCATTGGTATTTTGATTTCAACGCTTGTGAGTAAACAAATGATTGCATTGCTTGCTTCGGCTATGGGTTTGATGTTGCCGGCCGTTTTATTGTCGGGGTTGGTGTTTCCTGTTTCAAGTATGCCAATAGCATTGCAATGGGTTGCTCAGGTGTTGCCCGTGAAATGGTATATCGAAGCAATGCGATCTATTATGATTATGGGCGTCGGTTTTTCATCAGTCTCTCTGCAGTTTTTTATATTGTCGGGAATGGCTGTATTGTTACTTGTTTTAAGTTTGCGGAATTTTAAAATCAGACTTGATTAGCTATGTTGAAGTATCTTCTTGAAAAGGAATTCAAACAGTTTTTCCGCAACAAAGCGTTGCCGAAAATGATGGTTATTATGCCTCTTATGGCTGTACTTATTTTTCCTTTGGCAGCCGATTTTGAAATTAAAAACATTAATTTGTCTGTAGTCGATCACGACAAATCTGCGTATTCCAGTTTGCTGGTTCAGCATGTGCAGGCCTCAGGTTATTTCAGGTTGACCGATGTATCAGAGTCCTATGGCGAATCACTGAAGTCGGTTGAAAAAGGAAAGTCGGATATGATACTTGAAATACCTTTGGGTTTTGAAAAAAATCTGGTGAAAGAACATCAATCAGATATTCTTATCGCAGCAAATACTGTAAATGGCATGAAAGGTGGAATCGGCAGTTCGTATCTGGCAAATATCGTCCGCAATTTCAGTTCCGATATTCGTTTGGAATGGGTTCAGGGCAACAGCCGATTAAATGCCCCGCAATTTGAAATCGTTCCAGACTATCGTTTCAATCCCCAATTGCTTTATCGTGTTACGATGATACCAGCCATTATGATTATGATTCTTGCCATGGTTTCAGGATTTTTACCCGCACTCAATATTGTTGGTGAAAAAGAAGATGGCAGCATAGAACAGATGAATGTCACTCCTGTAAAAAAAGTGTATTTTATTTTATCGAAACTTATCCCATACTGGGTTCTTGGATTTGTTGTTATCAGCATTTCATTTCTTGTTGCCTATATTGCATATGGTTTAATTCCTGTCGGGAATCTGCTTGTAATTTATTTGTACGCGTCGTTGTTTGTACTTGCTTTTTCCGGGTTTGGACTTGTCATTTCCAATTATGCCCAGACGGTTCAACAGGCAGTTTTTATGATGTTCTTTTTTGTCATCACATTTATTTTTCTGAGCGGATTATACACGCCGGTTGAAAATATGCCGGAGTGGGCTCAAGCCATCAGCACTTTCAGTCCATTGAAATATATGATTCAGGTATTGCGTCTGGTTTATTTGAAGGGGAGCGGGTTTGCAGAGTTGACAACCCAGTTGATAGCACTGATTTGCTTTGCTGTTTTTTTCAACGGATGGGCGGTTTTGAGTTATCGGAAAAGTCATTGACGATTGATTATAAACTGACGTTTTGGTTACGTTGCCTTTTTTATATTTTTAATTTCGTTGTTTGATGGGTTAGCCGGATACGTTTTTTGAACGACGTATCCGGTTTTTTTTAAATCATTTGAAACTCGCACTGAATGCGCTTAAACAGAAATTGAATTTTCAGTTTTATGTTATTTGTTTTTTTCGACCAAAGGGCATAAAAATTTTTTTCGTGTTTTTATTGTTTTTTTTTGCGACAAAGAGAAAAATGGTCATTAAAAGATGATGATTTAAGGTTGTATTTTGGAAACACATGTATTTATGCGGGTTTCAGAATGTATGTTTTTCGGGTTTTTGTAATTTTTTTTTTGAAAAAGATGTATTTTTTTTCCGAATCAAATACTTTTCAAACAGAGATTGTGAATAACTACAAGCGTTGTTTTTTGGAAAACGTGTGTATAAGCCAATTTTCGCATGTTTGATATTTTTTCGTTTTGTTGAAAAAAAGTGATTGACAAAAAACAAAAAATATTGTATCGAAAAAAAAATGATTATTTTTGCTGCGAATATAAAAAGTTTTGAAACAGAATTTTATGGCATCGAAGAAACGCGTTTACATTTTTGGAAACAAAAAAGCAGAAGGAAAAGCAGATATGAAAAATCTGCTTGGCGGCAAAGGAGCAAATCTTGCCGAAATGAACCTCATCGGACTTCCGGTACCTGCCGGCTTCACAATAACCACTGAAGTGTGTAATGAATATTATGCGATTGGTGAAAAGAAAATGAAGGATGTCCTCGGGAAAGAAATTAAAGACGGATTAAATTTCATTGCGAAAGTAATGAACGCCGGATTCGGTGACAAAAAAAATCCCTTGTTGTTATCTGTTCGTTCAGGTGCTCGTGCTTCGATGCCCGGAATGATGGAAACCATTTTAAATGTCGGATTAAATAATGAGACACGTGATGCGTTGATTGCAAAAACGAACAACCCTCGTTTTGTGTACGACAGCCAGCGTCGTCTTATTCAAATGTATTCTGATGTTGTAATGGAAAAAGCTGCCGGCATTGAACCAGCCGAAGGTAAAGGCATTCGTCAGCAATTGGAAAAAGAACTTGAAAAAATAAAAGAACAACGTCATGTAAAATCAGATACTGATCTTACTGCCGATGATCTTAAAAATCTCATTGAAGTATATAAATATAAGGTAAAGGAAGTTTTAGGTAAGCCTTTCCCGGAAGATCCCATGGAACAACTTTGGGGTGCTATCTTTGCTGTATTCCGCAGTTGGAACGGAAAACGAGCTATCAGTTACCGTGCTATCGAAGGCATTCCCGAAGATTGGGGAACTGCCGTGAATGTTCAGGCGATGGTATTCGGAAACATGGGCGATACTTCAGCAACCGGAGTTGCATTTACCCGCAACCCTGCCACCGGAGATAATTATTTCTATGGTGAATGGTTAGCCAATGCTCAGGGCGAAGATGTCGTTGCCGGAATCCGCACACCAAATCCCATCAATGAAGTTGGTAAAAATGCGCACAACGAACATCAGGTGAGTCTTGAAAAAGGAATGCCTGTTGTTTACAAAGAACTCGACACTATTCAGAAAAAACTCGAAAAGCATTATAAAGATATGCTTGATATTGAGTTTACCATTCAGGATGGTCGTTTGTGGATGTTGCAGTGTCGCGTTGGGAAACGTAATGGTACTGCGGCTGTGCGCATGGCTTTGGATATGGCCGACAGCAAAATCATCAGTGAAAAAGACGCCGTACTTCGTGTACAGCCATCACAACTTGATGAACTGCTTCACCCGATTCTCGATGCCAATGCAGAAAAAAAAGCGAAGGTGATTACCAAAGGTTTGCCTGCTGGTCCTGGTGGTGCTGTCGGAAAGATTGTCTTCACATCGAAAGATGCCATTGATTATGCAAAGAAAAATGTCAAGTGCATTCTGGTACGTGAAGAAACCAATCCCGAAGACATTGACGGGATGCGCGCTGCAGTTGCTATTCTCACTGCCCGCGGCGGTATGACCAGTCACGCTGCTCTTGTTGCACGTGGTTGGGGAAAATGCTGCATCGTTGGTGCGGGTGAAGTGAAGATTGATGTACACAAAAAAGTGATGATTGCTGATGGAAAAGAATATCACGAAGGTGATGTCATTTCACTCAACGGCAGCAAAGGTCATGTGTATGAAGGTGCCATCGGAATGGTAAGTGCTGCAGAGAATGAATATTTTGTTCGTTTCATGAAGCTGGTTGACAAGTACCGCATCATGAAAGTACGTACCAATGCTGATACACCTGATGATGCTAAAAAAGCCCTCGAATTTGGTGCCGAAGGTATCGGATTGTTCCGCACTGAACATATGTTCTACGGACGTGGAAGTGAAAATGCTTTGTTCTCGCTTCGCAAAATGATTATTTCGAATACAAAAGAAGAACGTCAGAAAGCTATTGACGAATTGTATTCATTTGTAAAGAAAGATATCAAGGGAACACTCGAAGCTATGGATGGATTTCCGGTAACAATCCGTACTCTCGATCCGCCGCTTCACGAATTTGTTCCTAATAAAAAGGAAGCCCGCGAAGAACTTGCAAAAAGTCTGAACATTTCAATGGATGAATTCTGCAAAAGAGCCGATTTGTTGCACGAAAACAATCCAATGATGGGACATCGTGGAGTGCGCTTAGGCATTACCTATCCTGAAGTTACCGAAATGCAGGTAAGAGCTGTTTTTGATGCAGCCGCAGAACTTCTTAAAGCCGGTAAAAAACCTTTCCCGGAAATTATGATTCCTGTGACTTGTGTTGAAACGGAGCTTGCTCATCAATATGCGATAGTTAATAAGGTATATTCCGAAGCTCTTAAAAAACATAATCTGAAAGCAATTCCTCATCTGACTGGAACAATGATTGAGATTCCGCGTGCTGCACTGAATGCCGACAAGATGGCACAATATGCGCAGTTCTTCAGTTTCGGAACCAACGATCTTACTCAGATGACCTTCGGTTTTTCGCGCGATGATATCGGTGGCTTTTTGCCCGATTATCTGACGCAGAAAATATTGCCGGTAGATCCTTTCCAGGTTATTGACCGCAACAGTGTGGGTGAATTGATGAAAATTGCGTGCGAGCGTGGTCGTCAAACCAGAAAAGATATTAAACTTGGTATATGTGGTGAACATGGTGGTGAGCCCAATTCTGTGGAATTCTGTCACAGTCTGGGCATGGCCTATGTAAGCTGCAGCCCGTTCCGTGTACCCATCGCCCGCCTGGCTGCTGCGCAGGCTGCCATAAAAACTGAAAAAGCAGCAAAAGAGAAAAAAGGAAACCCAATTAAAAACGCAAATAAAATGGAAAAAGCAACCCCGAAAAAAAAGGTTGTAGCTAAAAAAGCTGCCCCTAAAAAAGCAACTGCTAAAAAAGCAACTGCTAAAAAAGCAACTGCTGTAAAAGCAAAAGCTACTACCAAAAAAGCTACTGCTAAAAAAGTTGTAAAAAAAGTTGTAGCTAAAAAAGCCGCTGCTCCAAAAAAAGCTGCTGCTAAAAAAGTAGTAGCTAAAAAAGTCGTAGCTAAAAAAGCTGCTGCTCCAAAAAAAGCTGCTGCTAAGAAAGTTGTGAAAAAAGCTGCTCCAAAAAAAGCTGCTGCAAAGAAAGTTGTAGCTAAGAAAGTTGTGAAAAAAGCTGCTCCTAAAAAAGCCGCTGCAAAAAAAGTTGTAGCTAAGAAAGTTGTGAAAAAAGCTGCTCCAAAAAAAGCTGCTGCAA
>DAOPKE010000011.1:0-48164 GCA_035390965.1 Bacteroidales bacterium
ATGTGGAAATATGAGAGACGTTTGAAAGTACGAAATTTGAAATTCGAAATTCGAGATGCAATAAAAGTGATGATTTGGTTTAAAGGTTTAGAGGTTTAGTGGTTTAGTGGCCGACCGTGTCACGTTTTACGTGAAGGCATAAAGAAAGCTACGTAGTTCCATCCGATACTCCTCCGCATCCTGCGGAGTAAACTCCGGAGTTAAATATTAATAGCCCGTATGCCTCACGTGAAACGTGACAAGCTTCGGGCTTCGGGGACGAGGAAGTAGGCATTATGAGTTATGGGTTATGGGTTATAAGTGGAAACTCGTAACATCAGCTAGACACACTGACCTTCCATAGTCCGGAATGCAATGAAGGACATGGAAGAGTCGGTTGCTGATACCTCTTACCAACTATTCCATGTTCTACGTTTCTCTGCGAACTATGGAATGTTGGACAAAGCAGAAATCCATGCTCAATTAGTTTTGTGTGGAGTTTATCACGCTAAAGGCGGGACTTTGTGCGTTGAGCTTTTTGCGCCGCGTTTATCGGGAATGTTTTCAGTTAATCCGCGTTATTCCGCGTCTAAATCACATGCCGCATGCCGCAAGCGTTTACGTCACCTTTATAAACTTGATGACTTTATGAACTTTTCACTTGTGCAGTGCTTTGTGCTACTTTTTATTGTACCGCACATAATAAATATCCACGCAATTGCCTCCACCAACGCCAGGGTGCGCTTGCGATGTGGAAATAAGCAGATAATTATTTTTACGCAAGGCAAGTCCAACCGGAAAAGAATCAGCTTTAATCTCACCCACTTTCACCATGTCTTTTGCACGAATAATTACAACAGCACTTGCATTGTTGCAGGCCGCAAAAATGTACTTCTCATCGTCGCTCACTTCGATGGTGCGTGCGCCGGCGCCTGCAAAGCACTCCTGCCAGGCAGTGAAATTTTCTCCTTTGTTGTCGGGATTGATCGCAAATGCAATAAAATCCGCAATGGAACATTTTTGCACATATCCGCTCCTGTTGCTGCTAAGATATAAATGGTTTTTCGTAACAACCAAATGACGGACATTTGTCCTCATGCCAAATACCGTGCTTTTAAAGCTGAAATCACTCATGTCGAAAACCGAAATTCCGCCTCCTCCCATACGACCAACCAACAAATATTTGCTGTCGGATGTAAAAGCCGTTCCGCGCAAACACAACCCACAATGCTTGTCCCGATCAATGCCACCCTGATTTTGTGAAGCAGAAAACTTTTGCTGATAATCAACCACCAGATGTTTTACATATTTGAATTTCTCCGCATCGCCCGAAGACACATCAATAATTGCTACAGTATTGTCGCCCCAATGGGTTATTGCAACATATTTTCCGTCGGGTGATGCTGCAATCATTTTTGGCAGCGGGCCTGTCGGCATAACACGAACAATTTCATCCTTGTCAGTGTCGATAACAGCCACAGCAGATGGCTCCATAGCATTCGGATCGTAGCTTCGACGATAATAAGTAACCCACAAATATTTTCTGTTGTTCGACAAGCAACATTCAACGGGTTTACCTTTAAATATATTCGGTTCTTCACGCGGAGTGAGAAAATTATATCCAAGAACCGTTGTTTCTTTAAACAATTTTGCGTCTTTTTTTGCAAAATCGTGATGAATGCTTTTGATCTTTGTGAATGTCTTGAGATCGAAAACCACCGTCATGAAACCTTCGAGACTGTTGATGTAGAATTTGTTTTTCTCTTCAAGAAATACCGCTGATTTCGGAGAAATAATATCTTTTTCATAGCGTTCCATATTATCCATCACTTTCGGTGTATGGCTGTGGATGCGCGATATCAGCGTCAGCTCCACCTCAGCTCCATCGGGGTTTGAAATGGTTCCAATGGGTGGATGAATCACCTGTGCAAAACAAACGGAAGAAAGAAAAACAAATGACAATAGAAAAAACTTATTCATCAGCGAAATTTTTAGCAAAAGTAAGAATTCCTTGCAGAAACCAACGATTCCGGGTCAGCACCTTTTCAAATGCAGGTCAGGCTGACGCCAGAATGTTGGGTTTCCTGACATTCTATCGTCCGCTACTGCGGACATGGAATCGTCGGGAATGATTCATTAAAATACTTCTGTCGAAATAAAAACACTGTCATGGATAGCATATCCGCGACAGTGACAAGTGAGTTTTGGATGTTGTTTGAAACGCAGCATCCATATTGATTTTCAGCGCGTTTAACAAAATTGCAAACAGCCGGTTTGAAAAAAAATTCTATCTTTGTTCTTCTCAAAAGTTCAGAAACCGGATCTTTTAACTTCAGCCGGTTTCTTTTTTTCAACTAAAACCCGCTCATGAAGCTATTTTTCGGATTTCTTGTTTCTTTGACATTGATATTCGGTTCTTCTGTTTATGCACAGACCGATCTGGCCATGCTCTCTCATCCGGATTCAGCCATCACGGAAATTAAACCTGACAGTGCAAATATTTCACGTCCGGCAGACAGTCTTGCATTACGCTCATATATCCGCGACAGTCTTGTAAACGAACTCATCACTTACTCTAAAACATTTCTTGGTGTTCCATACCGCTATGGCGGAAAATCGCGTGCAGGCTTCGATTGCAGCGGTTATGTAAGCACCATGTTTTCACATCTTGGCATTACACTCTCTCCAAGCTCAGTAGGGATGGCCGGCTCCGGACGTATAGTTGCAGACAGTACCATACGCCCCGGCGACATTCTGTTTTTTATAAACACACAACGCCGGCGTAGCGGCATCGGACATGTAGGCCTTGTTGTTGAAGTTAAGGATGGTAAAATTGTATTTCTGCATTCGGCCTGCAATGGCGGAGTTCGCTATGATTATCTGAGCAGTCCCTACTACAAGTCGCATTACTACAGGGCTGAACGCATTCCATTGTTTGACGTTGAATAGTTTTATCAGCGCACATGGAACTCATTAAAAAATACTTTTCCGGTCTTACTGAAACGCAATTGTCTCAATTTGCACAATTGGAGCCGCTTTACAACGACTGGAACAGCAAAATCAATGTCATATCGCGCAAGGACATGGAGCATTTTTATCTGCATCATGTATTGCATTCGCTGGCCATTGCAAAGGTTTTTCCTTTCACTCCGGGAATGCGCATTCTCGATGTCGGCACGGGTGGCGGTTTTCCGGGCATACCGCTCGCAATATTTTTCCCGGAAGTACAATTCACGCTTGTTGATTCCATTGGGAAAAAAATCAAAGTTGTAAAAGAAGTCGCTTCGGCGCTGGAATTGAAAAATGTTGAAGCCACTCAGGCACGCGCCGAAGAAATGAAAGGTCAGTGGGATATTGTTGTCAGCCGCGCGGTAACGGATCTGCCAAAATTCATGGAGCTGGTGCGCAACCGTATCACCCGAAAACCCAAAGGAAATCAACCCAAGATTATTTATCTCAAGGGCGGAGATATCGATGCAGAGATGTCCGGATCCGATTATCCCTACAGCGTTGCACCTATTTCAGGGTTTTTCAGCGAAGACTTCTTTTCAACCAAATTGGTGGTCAAGATTTTTTAATCTACGACAATTATCATATCATCAACAATTTTTAACCGCTTGTGGTTAAAAAACAAAGTTCTGCGTATTTAATTTTGTTGATAACATTCACACATTGTCTCAACTTTTTACGTTGTTGCATTGGTATTTTTAATAATTTGGCGCCTCAAATTAAAACTACAACAATGGTTGAAAATGCACAAAAAACGCTGAGAGACAATCCGGCAATCCGGTGGACAGCTTTGGTATTACTGGCTTTTGCCATGTTTTGTTCATACATTTTTATGGACATTCTTTCACCTATTAAGGACCTGATGCAATCCACCCGTGGCTGGGATTCTACTGCATTTGGGACTATGCAGGGTTCGGAAACATTTTTAAATGTCTTTATTTTCTTTTTGATTTTTGCAGGAATTATTCTGGATAAAATGGGCGTTAGGTTCACCGCTATTTTATCGGGATTGGTCATGATAATCGGGGCTGCCATAAACTGGTATGCTGTTACCGAAAACTTCATGGGCAGCAGTCTTGACGTATGGTTTACCAACAATCTGAATTACATTCCCGGCTTCAACGAATTAGGAATTGCTCCGTTTTATTCGGGCATGCCCGCATCGGCAAAACTTTCCGCCGTTGGTTTCATGATTTTCGGTTGCGGTGTTGAAATGGCCGGTATCACAGTATCGCGCGGAATCGTAAAGTGGTTCAAAGGCAGAGAACTTGCATTGGCCATGGGCTCTGAGATGGCACTAGCTCGTCTTGGTGTTGCAACTGTAATGATTTTCTCTCCGTTATTTGCCAACCTGGGTGGTAATGTCGATGTTTCGCGCTCAGTGGCTTTCGGCGTCATTCTGCTCATGATTGCCCTTATCATGTTCATTGTATATTTCTTCCTCGATAAAAAACTGGATGCACAAACCCAGGAATCAGAAGAAAAAGATGAACCTTTTAAAATCAAGGATATCGGCAAAATTTTCTCAAGCATGGGATTCTGGCTTGTAGCATTGCTTTGCGTTCTTTATTATTCAGCCATTTTCCCTTTCCAAAAATATGCTGTAAACATGCTTCAATGCAATCTCACTTTTACCGAAGTGGAGAAAGGAACATTCTGGGCATCGAATAACGTAACAATGCTTCAGTATCTGATTATGCTTATTGTGGCAGGGACTGCCTTTATAAGCAACTTTTCAAAAAAAACAATGCATTATTCCATGCTGACTATATCTGTTATTGGCCTCATCGTTTTCTGCTACATGGGTTATATGCGCCAATCGGCAGAAACCATTTTTGCTGTATTTCCACTGCTGGCCGTAGGCATCACCCCCATTTTGGGAAAATATGTTGACAATAAAGGGAAAGCAGCATCCATGCTTATGATTGGATCGCTATTACTCATTGCATGTCACCTGACTTTTGCATTCATTCTGCCCATGTTTCAGGGCAATGCCATTGGTGGGGTAATGATTGCATATCTTACTATTCTGATTCTGGGAGCATCATTCTCATTGGTTCCCGCATCATTGTGGCCCAGCGTTCCAAAACTGGTGGATCAGAAAGTCATTGGTTCTGCCTATGCACTGATTTTCTGGATTCAGAATATCGGATTATGGCTCTTCCCGATGCTGATCGGAAAAATCCTTGACAACACAAACCCACAGGTTGTTGCTGATCTTGAAGCCAAAATTATCACACCGGAACAGGCCGCCATATCCTATGATTACACGGCGCCACTGATCATGCTTGCCGGTCTTGGCGTTGCAGCACTCATTCTTGGTATTATTCTGAAAAGAGTTGACCGCATCAAAGGACTGGGCCTTGAATTGCCAAATATTGTAAAAAAAGACTAAACAGTTAATAACTGAAATATCCGCAAACGGCTGAATGGACTTCATTCAGCCGTTTTTTTATTTATAAGCGCCTGTTTATAAAACAATCAATAACACGAAATAATACAAAGAATTATTTTGTACTTTTACCACAAATTCCGCATCTATGAAAACAAAAAACTTATTGCTTATAACTGTTGTTTTTGCAGCATTTCTTGTATCTTGTGTTCCTGCACGCCAGTTACAGGATGAAAAAACACGACGCGAAAAAGCTGAATCAGAACTGGCTGCCATGCGTGCCGATTTCGATAAAATGAGTGCAACCAACACGGAGCTCAACGAAAATATGACCACCATGACCAAACAAATTGCCGCTTTGGAACGCGACACCAGTATCACCGGCATATCGCTGCGCAAAATGACCAATCAATACGATAAAGTAAACAGTCTTTACGAAGAACTCAACCGCAAATACGAAGAACTTCTTAAAATAAATGCATCGGAAACACAAAAAATAAGTACTGAACTACAACTCACTCAGGAACAACTTGCCATCAAAGAAGCCGAACTAAAAAAACTTGAAAACGAACTCAATATCCGCAAACAAAATCTCGATCAGATGCAGGCCGATTTGTTGCTCAAAGAAAAAAGAATTATGGAGCTCGAATCCATCATCAACAAAAAAGACAGCATCATGAAAGAGCTGCGCAACAAGCTCACAGTCGCCCTCAAAGGATTCGAAAACAACGGCCTGACCATTGTTGAAAAAGATGGGAAAATTTATGTTTCTCTCGACGAATCATTGCTTTTTGCATCCGGCAGCTGGACTGTAAATGCAAAAGGGAAAGATGCCCTGATGAAGCTTTCGAATGTACTGGCTGATAATCCCGACATTGCCATCATGGTTGAAGGCCATACCGACAATCTTGCATATAAAGGCAGCGGACAAGTCAAGGACAACTGGGATCTGAGCGTGATGCGTGCCACCAGTGTGACCAAAATCATTTTAAACAATAAAAGTGTAGATCCAAAACGCATTATATCAGCCGGACGCGGCGAATACTTCCCGATTGACGGAGCCAACAACAGCGAAGCCCGCCAGAAAAACCGACGCACCGAAATCATTCTGACTCCGAATATGGATGAATTCATGAAAATTCTACAGAATAATTAGTACTATTCTGTTTCTCGCTTTTCAACAAAAAAGTCTCAGAATTACAAATATTCTGAGACTTTTTTTATACAAAAAAACCCCGGCGATAAAAAACCAACAGACATAATTATACAACAAATACATTAAATAAATACACATGAGACAGGATTAAACAGACTAAATATTATCAATACATTTTAAAAAAAAAAGTATTTTTTTGAGTTTTATTATCAGGAATAAAAAATTTATATCTTTACCAAAACATTTTTATATGAAACATTTCTGCATAATTTCGATTGTATGTTTCCTTATGAATGCAGGTTTACAGGCACAAGAAGAATACATACAGCCCCGCAAACACCTGTTGGATGGAATTGAGCAACACGACAAGGGCGAATTTTCCAAAGCGTTGAAAGCGTATAACAAAATCAACTGCAACGACTCGTTGTATCCATTGGCACTGTATGAAAAATCGCTGAGTTATAACGCTCTGGAAGAATATGACAAAGCGATAGAAGTATTAAATGAATTACTAAGCAAATCCGACAGCACCAGTCAGATTCTCATTTCACTGGCCTCTGCCTATGACGATAAAAAAAACCATGCTGAAGCACAGGCGATATACAAGAAAGTCATTGACCGGCAGCCCTACAATCAGAATGCCTGGTATAATCTCGGGCTGAGCTATTACAATGACAAGCAATACCTCAAAGCAGAAGAATGTTTCATTCAATCCATCAAACTGAAACCATGGCATTTCAGATCGAATCTGATATTGGGCCTTACCAATGCCAAGATGGGACGCCCGGTTCATGCACTGGCTTGCATTAATCTGGCCGCTTTAATGAATGCCGGCGACAATTTCGGCCATTCGGCATTGCAGGAATATGAAAAATTTGTTCATGGTGATTATGAAGCCGATATTGAATACGACAAATATGTTACTCCGGATAGCATAACCACCGATAAAATCAGAGCATTGGAACCCATCATCAAAAGTCAGGTGCTGCAAAGCAAAAAGTTGAAAATGCCTTCGAAAAACCCCATGACTATTACAAAATACAATTATGTAATTTTTTCGGAACTGCCACAAACCAAAGAAAAAAACAACATCTACACTGCTTATTACTTCCCGTTTCTGAGATCGATACTCGATAATAAATATTTTGATGTTTACAGTTATTTCATTACTCAATCGGTCAACAATAAAAACATCATTAAATATGTTCTGACAAAAAAATCGAAACTAAATGCCTTCAGCGGCTGGATGATCAAAGAACTACAAAAATATTTCGCCAGCCCGTTTTTCAGACCATCCAATGTTGATTATGCATATGCCGAGGGAAATCTGATTCGGATTACCACCTACAGTGATTCCACAAAAACAGTAAAAGACGGCAAATATATCGAGCTTGACGAAAACGGAGATCTTGAATACACCGGAACATTTAAAAACGACAAACACGAAGGGACATTCAATAGTTACAGCGTTGACGGCAAAGTAAGAGTATTTGTCAAATACAAGAACGATGATGAATACCTGCTTGTGTCAAATCCTGAAGTCATTAAGGGAAATCAGTTCGAAGTTGAAATGAAAGACGGCAAAAAGAATGGCTGGTATAAAACATTCTTTCCAAACGGAGCTGTCAAATCAATCGAACTTTATAAAGATGATGAATTTGTTGGCGATGGATTTGAATTATACATAGATGGTGACACCATGACAACCTACAAGCCCGATGCCGACGGACTTCATTACACAACAACAAATTATTACCGCAACGGGAAAATCAGCACCTGTTACAAAAGATTGATTGATTCTTACCTGTACGACGGAGAATATATTTCAAACTTTTATAACGGGAAACTGGCACGAAAAATCACATTGAAAGATGATCTTTTTATTGGAAAAACATTTACACTTTTTCTCAATGGAGATACTGCAGCCATTCAGAAATATGATGACAAAGGAAATGCCACAGGCATTCACAGCTCCTTCGGAACATCAGGTAAATTGATTTCTTCGATAGAATACCAGAAAGGCAAAAGCAATTATATCTTCACTTATTACCACCGCAACGGAAAACCTCAGTCGCAGCTGAAAGTGAGCAACAATAAATTCAATACGCTGGTATATTACGACAGCACCGGAAAAGAAATTGTGCATCATGATAATCTGAACCGTAATCTGAATGAATACACAAACGTCAATGTATTTACAAAAAAAATCATTGATCATTTCGTACTCAAAGACGGATTGAGGGATGGTCCGGCAAAACATTACACACACTCCGGCACACTTGAAAGCGAATGCAAATACAGCAAAGATGAAATTGACGGAGTCAATGTAACCTATTATCCCGATGGCACAAAAAGAAGTGAATATACATACGAAGAAGGCGTTTTGAAAGGAAAAGCCATCAGTTATTATTCCGACGGCAAAATTGAAAGCGAAGGATTTTATGACGACGACAACAAAGTTGGAGAATGGCGCTACTTTCATGCTGATGGTAAATTAAGCAATACAGAATACTACAACACATCAGGCGAGCTCAACGGCGAACAAATTGAATATTGTGGAGACAGCATCCCCGTATCCGTATTCACCTATCGCGAAGGCAATATCATTGATCTTGTTTTCTATGGTCCCGACATGGATACGCTGGAACATTACTCCCTGCCCAACGGATTCGGAAAAAACACCATTTATTACAAAAACGGAAAGCTCAAAACAACACGCAATTACGAGCACCATGTTCTGCATGATTCCGTTGTTTATTATTATCCAAACGGACAACTGTATTACAAAATCAATTATGTCAACGGATTCAGACATGGCAGATATTGCGAATTCAACCCGGATGGAAGCAAAAAAAGAGAACTTGATTTTGAATACGGACAACGTTGCAACGAAAACAATTTCTACCTCGAAAACGGCTTCCCGGATGCTTCGCTGATTTGCAAAAACAATGAAGAAAATGGTCCGGCCACTTATTATCACTACAACGGAAAGCCAACAGCCATCATCAATTTCAGCAATGATGAAAAAAACGGATTTGCCGACTATTATGAACCCGGCGGACAACTGATGTACCGTGTATGGTATGAATCCAACGAAGCCGTTTCTGTTACATGGCTCGGAAAAGACAAGAAATTTCTGGAACCGGTACTCATTGACAAAGATACCATCAATATAACCACGTATTATGCTTCAGGCAGCAAATCAGCTGAGCTTTCATTTGTTGGTGGCATGCGGCATGGCGAATTCCGCGGATATTTCCCCAACGGGAAACTTCTCGAAATAAGACCTTTCAAAAACAATTATCTCGATGGAAAGGAAATCTGCTATCGTGATAATGGTATTTTATTTGCCGAAACCGAATATCTCATCGGCGATAAACACGGAGTTTGCACTGTTTATCATCCAAATGGCAAACCGGCTGTCAGAACTGAATATTATTTCGGAGAACGCAAAGGGACACAAACCTATTACAACGACAAGGGACAGGTTAAAAACGAGTATCAATTCTATGGCGACAGAATGCTTGAATAGAACAATTCTCACATGGTTATGCCTGATTGCTTTGTCATTGGGCGATAGTTTCGGCCAAACCGAATACGACTATGAATATCTGAAGGAAAAGTATTCTTCGGAAAACACCGTTGTGCTCACTTCGCGCAAAGAAATTTCGGTCATCCGCAAAAAAAAGAAAATTGTCATTGTCGAAAAAGTTTTTCTCGAAAAACTGATGACCGGAAAAAACAAGGATGAAGCCCAACTGGATATTATTCCCTTCAGCACATTTGCATCTATCAGTAGCATTGAAGCATACACACTGGTTCCCGATAAAAACGGATGGAAAAAACATATGGCCTGGAACTTCAGAGACATGCTTCATGTAGGGTCTTATCTCTACAACGACAATTATCTGAAAATAATCAAATTCCCGGCTGTTGAACAAGGGTGCAGAACCATTATATCCTATACCAAAACATACACAGAGCCCTATTTGTGGGGAGGGCATTTTCTCTCCAATGGTGAAACCGTACTCAATGGTGAAATCACTTTAAAAGCTCCCAAAAGCATCACATTCAATATCAAAACGCACAACTTCCAGCAGGATAGTCTGTTGTTTGAACTTGAATCAAAAGGATCGTGGAATATGTTCAACTGGCAATACAAAACCGAAAAGACCAAAAAGCCCGACGATCAGCCCCTGTTTTTTTCCGGCCCGATGCTTTTGATGAATATTGCCCGCGACACCGATAAAAAGCACGGACAGTACTATCTTGAAAGCAACAAATATCTTGCAAACTGGTATTTTCACAATTTTCTGAAAGCAAAAAACCAACGCGACACCGTGATGGAAGAAATTGCCGACAGCATCACAAACGGTCTGAACTATACCGGTGAAATTGCCATGACAATGACCAATTGGGTAAGCAAAAACATTAATTACATTGCCATCGAAGACGGCTACAACGGAATCATACCCCGCAGCAGCAATTATGTTTTAAAGCAACGATACGGCGACTGCAAAGACAAATCGAACCTGCTGATTGAAATGTTGAAGCATAAAAACATCCGGGCATATCCTGTTTTTGTAGGAACTACTTCATTGCCATTCAGCCACGACAGCATTGTATCACCCATTGTGGACAATCATGTGATTGTAGCCATCGATACGGGAAAAAACAACATATTGTTTGTCGATCCAACACAGGAATATCAGATTGAAGGACTCCCGCCTTTTCTTGTTCAGGGCAAAACAGCGCTGGTACTTACCGACAGCATGGACTATTTTATTGAGCATTTCCCAACACCCGATCCGGAGCTTAGCAAATTGACCATGACAAACGAAATTTTCATTGAAGGTCCCACACTTTTTCAGCAAACCGATCTGACAGCCAATGGATACTTCATGGTTTTTATAAATCCAATGCTGACAGACAGACCAGAAGACAAGATTAAAGGCGACTGCGAGTTCATTAGTTTTCCGGAATCAAAAACACAGATTCCCGACAGTCTGAGTGATTTGGAGCTGAATCCCGACTCGGCATTTGTATCGTTCACTATTTTTTCGCATCAGGCAAATCCGCTACAAAAAACAAATTCGGGTATTTTCATCAATCCTTATCCCAACGGGTTTTTCACGCTCAAATCATTTCAGGAGCTGGAAGAAAAAAAACAAAGTGTATTTCATTTTCCTGCCACATGGGAAAGCATTACTACACTGCATCTGGAAAATGATTATCATGTAAAATACCTTCCTCAAAACATATTGATTGATTCGTTGCATTACTCCTTTTCATTGGATCACAGCAAAGAAGAATCCGATGTTGTTATCCATTGTATCCTACGCATCAACAAACTCTATTTTACTGATTCAGAGCTCGATGGGCTGGCCTCATTCTTTGCTGATATACGCAGAGCATTTAACCAAAACATAATAATCACACCAAAAAATTAAATCATGAAACTGTTGATTTTTTTCATTGCTGTTGCAGGCGTTTTGATTGCTTCGGCTCAAAGACCCGAAAATAAGTCATACTCATGGGAAGCCACGCCTCAATTTGTGCAATCCGATAGTGTAGAAGCAAAACATGATGCCGTGTATCTCAAAACAAAAATTATTTATGATTTTTATTTTGAAAAAGAATCAGGAGATCTGGCCGAACTATTTGTTTTTCACAGAGCATATAAAATCTGCACACAAAACATTACCGAAGATCTGAACACCATAAAAGTGAGCACCAGTGATTTCAACAACATGCTTGACCTGAAAGTGCGGGTTATTGCACCGGATGGCAAAATCACCGATGTTGACACCAGCGAATTTCTTACATTGAACGATGAAGTGAACAACGGAGATTACAAAGTGCTGGCCCTGCCAAACGTTTCGCGTGGCAGCATTGTGGAGTTTTATTATGTATTGGAGTCCTCTCCCACGTATTTTATCTCACGCTCTTTCCAATACGGCATTCCGTCTTTTGATGTGTCATTCAAAGTGTACTCACCCATCAATCTCGGTTTTATCTCAAAATCCTACAATGGCTTTCCGGAACTTGAAGAAAAAACAGACAGCACCGAAGAATACCGGGTAATGTCGGCACACACTGATTATATCCCGGCATTTCAAAAACAAGGATACAGCTATTCGTCGCCTCATGAACAACGCGTTCTCATGTCGATCGGATATAATTTTGCACGCAGCAAAGCCCGTCTTTTCACACATGCCGAATTTTGCGGAAATCTTTATGAAAGACTATTTGTTTTAGAAAAAAAGGAACAAAAAGCATTGAGCAAAATTGTCAAAAAAGCAAAAAGCAAAGATCCCGACAAATTAATTGCAGCACGCGAAATCGAGAATTATCTGAAAGCCACTTATTTTAATGAACTGAACATCGGAACTGTTACAGAAACACTTGATTTTATTGAATCAACCCGCTTCGGATCTGATATCGGCATTGTAAAATTATACATGAATATTTATAAAACACTGGGATATAAATGCAATTTACTGCTTACATGCACAAGAGATTACATGTACTTCGACAAATCCTTCAACACCTACAACCAACTGAATGATTATGTACTCTACTTTCCTGAATTCGACCTGTACATGTCGCCGCTGCATTTCACATCTCGATTGGGTTTCCCCGACAATCTGGTCTATGAACAGGATGCTTTGTTTATTAAAGAAACGACCATTCTGGGTGAAACATCATTTGTTCCAGACTACACAACCATAAAAAAACCCGATTACAAAAGCAGTGCTGATTCTGTCTATCAGATTCTGACCATTAATCCTGATTGCAAAACCGCTTCACTCAAATGCCATCGCTCACTAACAGGACACAAAGCATCCTATATTCAGGGAATATATTCCTATATGGATGATGAAGAAAGAGAAGAATTGCTGAAAGAATATTTTGATTATGGCCATGTATATTTCAATCCCGATTCTGCCATAATTGCCGATACTTCAAAAAAAGTGGCCGGAATCAAACCATTTACCATCGATGCCAACCTGAATGGCAGCAATCTGCTTTCGCAGGCCGACGATCATTTGATTGTGCTTGCAGGCGAACTCATCGGACCACAGGCCGAGCTCTACGACAGCGTTCAACGCACACTCCCCATCGATCACGGCTATGGATGTCAATACATCAGAACACTGGAAATTGTTATTCCGGAAGGATACACTGTTGAAAACGCTGCTGATTTCGATATTAATCTGAAGCTTAATTCAAAAACCGGAGAACAAACTGCATGGTTTATTTCCAAACAACGGCTCGAAGGGAACACCTTCATTATTGATATTGACGAATCATACACTGAGATCAAATACGATCTGGCCGATTATGAGCAATTCAGAAACATTGTAAATGCTGCTGCCAATTTCAATAAAATAAAATTAGTCCTGAAAAAAAGCTGATAAGTCTCTTTTCATGTTACAGATACTCCATAAATGACATGGATTTTAAAAAGGGCGTGCATTGTTTGCATGCCCTTTTTCATGCTTCAGGGACATCGCATGCAAACGAGAACCCAAAGCCCAGTCTTAACCGCGCCCACGGCTTTTTATGTTGCCGAACAGTTATCTGAAAGAGATTTATTAATTTAGCACAAAAAAATGGACTCACGCCCACTGGCAGAAATATTGCGACCTCTGACCACCGATGATTACGTCGGACAGGAAAAACTCATGGGCGCCAATGGCATCATCCGGCGCATGCTTGACAACAAAGCCATCAGCTCGATGATTCTGTGGGGACCACCGGGCGTTGGTAAAACCACGCTGGCATTGCTGATTGCAAACGTTCTGCAGCGCAAATACCATCAGCTCAGTGCCATCAGCAGCGGAGTGAAGGATGTGCGCGAAGTGATATCGGCAGCGACCAGTGAACAAAGTCCTATTCTGTTTATAGATGAAATTCATCGCTTCAGCAAATCGCAGCAGGACAGTCTGCTGGCAGCAGTTGAAAAGGGCACAATAACACTAATAGGAGCAACAACCGAAAATCCCTCATTCGAAGTTATCAGCCCACTGCTGTCGCGCTGTCAGGTGTATGTACTTGAGTCGCTTTCATCAGATCACCTGAACATACTTCTCGAAAAAGCACTTCAATTCTATAAAAAAGAAGGATACACCATTTCAGTCAAAGAAACAGATATGTTGTTTCGTTTTTCAGGTGGCGATGCGCGTAAACTCTACAATGCATTGCAGCTGGTTGTTGAAAACAGTCTGAAAAACAATTCGGCCGAAATCACCAACGACAAAGTGGCACGCGTAATTCAGAATAATCTGGCGCGCTTTGACAAAACTGGAGAAATGCACTACGACATCATTTCGGCCTTCATAAAATCGATGCGCGGCAGCGACCCCAATGCCGCATTATATTGGATGGCGCGCCTGATTGAAGGCGGCGAAGATCCAAAGTTTATTGCCCGCCGCATGCTCATTCTTGCCTCCGAAGATATCGGTCTGGCCAATCCCAATGCTATTCTCATGGCCAATGCTTGCTTTGATGCTGTACATAAAATCGGCTGGCCCGAGTCGCGGATCATTCTGGCCGAATGCGCAGTCTATCTGGCTTCGTCGGCGAAAAGCAATGCAACGTATCTTGGCATTGATGCGGCTCTTGAGCATGTGAGAAAAACCGGTGATCTTCCGGTGCCGCTCCATCTGCGCAATGCGCCCACCAAACTGATGAAAGAGCTGAACTACGGAAAAGAATATCAATATGCACACGACTTTGAAAACAGTTTTGTGAATATGGAGTTTTTACCTGAAAAAATAAAAGGGACAAAATTCTACGAACCTGGAAAAACTGCACGGGAAGAGGATTTGAGGACTTTTTTAAAAATCCGTTGGAAAGATAAATATGGATATTGATTGTGCTGTATGCAACATTTTATGTTTTGTCCGTTATTCAACACAAATACTCCATATCAGAAAAAACAATTAGGTTTGTACATTAAAGTCCAGAACGATCTATGATTCTATCAGTCATCATACCGGCCTACAACGAAGAAAAGTACATTGCTGAAACACTTTCAGAAGTGTATGGCCTTTCATTTCCGGCCATTATCGAGAAGGTTGAAGTGATTGTTGTTGATGATTGCTCAAAAGATGGTACAACAAATATTCTGAATGCACAAAAAACAAAACATCCGGCATTGATAGTGCATCGCAATGAAAAAAACATGGGCAAAGGCGCTTCGGTCAAAAAAGGATTTGAAATCAGCAGGGGTGATTTGATTTTTATACAGGATGCTGATTCTGAATTATCGCCCGGCGACATCCCCCGGATGATTGATGCGATGCTTGAACTGAAAATTGAATTTGTCAATGGGTCGCGTTACCTGCCCGGGATTGTGCGTCCTGTAATCAGCTACAAACGTTATTTTGCCAACCGTTTTTTCACCTTTCTGGTTTCATTTCTTTCAAATGCCAAACTTACTGACATCGCATGCGGGCATAAACTTATACACCGCAAGCTGCTTGAAAAAATCCCCATACGATCGAAGCGTTTCGGATTCGAAGCCGAAATCATGATCAAAGCTTTAAAAATAAAAAAGAACAACATCGCCGAAGTTCCTGTTATGTACCGTCCGCGCAGTGTGCGTGAAGGCAAAAAACTGAAATCATCCGACGGCATCAAAATCCTTTTTACAATTCTGAAGTATGAATTTTTCTGGTGTCCTGCAGCAAAAAACAAGTCATAGCAAAATTCCGGGTCTGATAATTATTGCCCTGGTATTGTTTTCGGCCGTATTTGCCCACGTCGAAAAAAGAGCTCATAAAAGTGTCATCAGCGACGACGTTATCTCATACTATGCTTATTTGCCGGCATTGTTTATTCATCACGATCTCACACTTGAATTTGCCAATGAGGATCCTGCATATTATTTCAAATATTACTGGCCTGGGAAAACATCCAATGGCAAATATGTAATAAAAACCACCATGGGCGTTGCTTTTTTATATGCTCCGTTTTTTGGGACAGCGCATTTATACACACTTGCAACCAACGGCACTGCCGATGGATTCAGTCGGCATTATCAAACCGCCATAAATATAGCTGCCTTGTTTTTTCTCTTTATAGGATTGTTTTTCACCAACAAAATCCTGCTGCGATTTGTGTCGGCAAAAGTTTCTGCTGTTGTTCTTGTTTTGATTACACTTGGAACAAATCTGCTGTACTACGCAACAATGGAGCCCGGAATGACGCATGTTTTCAATTTCGGACTCATTGCAATGTTTATTCATTATTCAGATAAATGGCTGCTGAAGCCCGATTTCAGAAACACACTTTTGTGCGGACTGCTCTTTGGTCTCATTACACTTATACGACCAATCAATGCACTTGTCATATTGTTTCCGTTTCTGTGGAATGTGTCATCACTGAAAGAATTGCAAAACCGCTTGTTGTTTTTCATCAAACAATGGCAACTGATATTACTGATTGCCGGGTGTGTGCTGCTGGTTTGGATGCCTCAACTGATTTACTGGAAAATACAAACAGGACAGGTGTTTTACAATTCGTACAACGAACATTTTTATTTTCACAATTTCCATATTCATAAAGCATTATTCGGATTCCGAAAAGGTTGGTTTGTATATACACCCATCATGTTTATTGCCTCATTGGGCATATTGTTTTTACGCCGACAATTCAAACCGGTTCAGCTTTCAGTTGCTGTTTTTTTTATGGTTTTTGTCTATATCACTTTTTCATGGTGGTGCTGGTGGTATGGAGGCGGCTTTTCGGCTCGACCAATGACTGATATTTATTCAATCATGGCCATACCTCTTTCAGTCTTCGTTGCAAAAGGTCTTCGTGCAAAAAAATCAATAGCGATAATCACTTTTTTATTTACAACATTATTCGCTGCTCATGGGGTATATCAAACATTGCAGTATGTTAGAGGAAGCATTCATTATGATTCCAATACATGGCATTCATATAAAAATTCGTTCGGAAGGATCAAACCCGGGCCAAACTATTATTATCTGTTGAGTCCCCCTGATTACATCAATGCCATTGAGGGAAAACCGGAGGAAACAGCAGAAGAAAACACCGATCTGATTGCCGGACCAAATGATTACTATATTGAAATGAATGATATTAGAACCAGCAACAATACTGAATATTTCAACATCGTAAACATTAATCTTGATACAAGTTTTATAACCACAGCAACGATTGTGATACCGGCATTCGATAGCAATGATTTCTGCGATGACCTCACTTTGGTAACTGCCATTTACACGCCATCGGGCGAAGCAGCATATTTCAGCTCAGTTGCTGTTGCAGCTACAACCAGATATGGAGATAAACAATTGGTTGAAAATGTCGAATTGAATATTCCTTTATATGTTACTGAAAAACCCAACATTAAGGTGTTTTTCAGATCCATTGAAAAAGATGATTTTTCATGCAAAAAAGTGAAAGTGCTGATTCGTGGAATACGGCTCCATTACACGGATGTATAATAGTCCAACCACATTATTTCCCACCAAAAAAAACATAGAGGCGCTCAATAAAGCCCCAGCCGAAATCCGGCAATGTCGCTTCTGTAGCCATAATAATAAACACATCGTGATCAGCCACAGACTGAGCCAGATCGAGCTGTGATGCTTCAAGCTGATTGGTGTAATATTCAGGATAAACCCCCTTGTTGTAATACCAGAACTGATTATTCCCAAACGATCGCGGAAAACCATAATTGAACATTTCCCAATAATAACTGTCGGATACAACAATCAGAGAAGGTCTGCTTTTTCCGGTAGTATCTTCGGTATAGAGCTTTGGATAAGCCATGTCAAAAGATCCGATTCTGAATAACATATTCATGCCATCGCCAATATCATAATCTTCGAATTTCGGCTGACAAACCTCAATGGAATCCCAACGCAGATCGGGCATATCGATATTTCGCTTTCTTTCAATAAAACTTATCATGGAATCCGCTGCCAGACAGCTTCCATAATAGCTCCAGTGAATGCCACATTTCGGATAAAGAGGATATTGCGACGAATGTTTATTTTCCAAAAAATACGAATTAAAATCGATATAATTCAAATTCAGATATTCTGCCAGATGACTATGAAGCTGATAATTTGAAATTCCTTTTCTTTGTTTTAAATCATCCGGGAAATATTCCGGATAAAAAGATCCCTTGCCGGCAGCAAAGACTATAAGCAATGTTTTTCCGCGATCAGCCAGGGCATTCTGAACAAACTTAATGCGTTTCATTCTGCGTACAGTGCTATCAACGCCAATAAAATCGGTACCATTGTACGCTTTGATATAATTCTCTTCAAATAAATAATTGTCTTTCCCGATAATCACACCATTGGCTTTGGCTTTACTAAAAAACGAAAATGCTATCTGATTGTTGAGCCGAACAAACACGCTTCGAAGCCCAAACGCCTCGTTGAGATAGGTTTCCTTCTGCACCTGATATTCACCAGAAAACCAGCCATGGGTTGAAAATTCCGGACCTACGGGCTCATTAACAGCGCCACGCAAAGGAGTGGCGTCAATAACTTTCAATTTATTATTGATAAAAGGGCCTGTCATCAAGAGAAACACACCGGCCACCAATAAATATTTCACTATTTCGTCTCTTCGTTTTTTCATGTCAGAATCTAAAATAAATGAACGGGTTGAACCCCGACGCCGTTATAGAACTGATGCAAAGAATAAATAAAACAAACACTGCTGCAGCTACTGAAAGATGTTTTTTCACGGAATAGGTATTGAAATAAATGGCATTCTGTATTTGCTCACCAACTTTAAAAAAAGTAAAGAACGCAAAGAATACAGCGAGAAACAGAAAAACCACAAACTCAACATCAAGTACCGGAAGTGTTGTAAAATCAAGGGCGAACATGCGATTCAGAAACAGAAAAGCTTCTGAAACATTTTCAATTCTGAAGAAAACCCAACCGATGACGACAAGAAAAAACGTGAGCAAGGTTGCCGGAAGTTTTCCGATGCGTTCATATACTTTAAGCAAAAAGCCACGTTCGAGCACGAGAAACAATCCATGATAAGCGCCCCAGATAACAAAACTCCACGATGCACCATGCCATAATCCGGATGCCAGAAAAACAAACCAAAGATTAAAATATAATCTACGCTGCGTTTTCACACGGTTTCCACCCAGCGGAATATAAAGATAATTACGCATCCAGGCACCTAACGAAATATGCCATCGTCGCCAGAACTCAGTGATACTGCGCGACACATAGGGGTTATTGAAGTTTTCCGGAAAACGAAAGCCAATCATTTTCGCAATACCGATGGCCATATCGGAGTAACCGGAAAAATCGAAATAAATCTGAAATGTGTAAGCCAGAATACCAATCCACGCTGTTGCGGTATCAAGCCCCGAATAATCCATCGCAAAAATCATGTCGGCCTGCTGCCCCATATGATTCGCAATAAGCACTTTTTTCGCCAACCCGATGGCGAAACGATAAAAACCCGTCAGAACATTGTCTTTCGTTTCATACTCCGAGCGATCGCCTATCTGATCAGCCAGATCATGATAACGAATAATGGGACCAGCAATAAGTTTGGGGAATAAAATAATATAGAGCTGATAATCCCAGAAATTCTTCAATGGCGCATGAACACGACGATATACATCAACCACATAGGTGATGGTTTCGAATGTGTAAAACGATATTCCAATTGGCAAAATCAATTTGGTCCATTGAATCTCACCTCCGCCGAAAACCGACAAAGCCGCATTGACATTTTCAATAAAAAAATTGGAGTATTTAAAATAAAAAAGCAAACCTAAATTCACTGAAACCGACAACGTAAGCATCAATTTGCGATGCAGATCATTCTTTGTCTGCGACATCCATTTCACAAGATGAAAGTCGAGAAAGGTGGTGCCAAGAATGACAAAAATAAATTTTGGTGCGCCCCAACTATAGAAAAAAATACTAAAGGCAAGGATGACAAAATTCTTGTATTTTTTGTCTGCAAAGTAGTATGTCAGCAGAAATGCCGGCAGAAAATAGAGAAGAAAGACTATGCTGCTGAAGACCATCTTGGATGCAAAGTTATTGATTTTTTCACATGCAGTCGTTACAGTCGTGGAATTTATCACGCGGAAAGCATGGCGTTACAATCGTTACATGGTGGCTTTAACACAAATAGCATCCTGTGCAACATCTAATTGATTATCTTTGTCTTCTTGAAAAGAGAAAAATGAAGTCGGTCAGACATATCATCATCTTGGCTTTCATGGCAGGATTGCTGGCATCTTGTGCCAAAGATCCTTCGTGGGACGTAGATGTGCGCACTCCTCTTTTCAATACCTCACTTGGAGTGAATGACTTAATTGCCGACAGCATGCTGATAGAAAATCCTGACACAAGTCTGACTTTTGTCATGGATTTTGATTTATTCAACATCACTGCCGACACATTTGTAAACATGCCTGATTCGCTTTTTTACGCCCATTATGTCATGCCTGTAGGATTGACTGTGCCACCCGGAACACTGGTACTTCAAAAAACAGAAAGCAGGTATTACAATCTTGGGGGTGCACTTTTAACCCAAATGCGCATTAAAAGCGGCACACTAAACATCAGGGCTTATAATTACGTCGGCGATGCGGCCTATATCGAATACTCCATAGATAACTCAATGCTCAACGGAGCTCCCATTGTAGCGAGCGGTCTGATCCCAAGTTTCCCTGCAACTGGAGAATATCTGGAAACCCAGCTTGATGTCAGTGGCATGTATCTCGACCTCACTCAGTCATACATGCATTGCAATTCGCTCAAATCAACAATGAAAGTATTCGCCAATCCCAATGCAACAACTGATATAGTAGTGAATTTCAATGACAGCATCAATATTCTGGTTGAATTCAAAAATATCGTCATTGATTATTCCCGCGGATATTTTGGGCAACATGAGATTAATTCCATTTCTGCTGAAAGTTTTCCATTCATCGAAGATCTTGGCATTGATTATCTCGACATGGAAAACATTGCAATGACATTGACTATGGAAAACCATCTGGGTGCTGATGCAACATTCACAATCAATGAACTGGCTGGTCACGGAATTACAGATATCGCACTGAATTCGGAATGGATTGGAAAAGCAATCAACCTTACAAGGGCTACAGAAAACCCTGTCAATTCGGGAAATGTAACACCTTCTGTTTTCGAAATGAACTTCGATGCATCGAATGTTGAAGCTTTTTTTGAAAATCTTCCAGACAGCATTTCCTATGATTTCAGCGGCACAGTAAATCCGCTTGGAAATATTTCTACCGGCAATGATTTTGTTTATTACGGACAAGGACTTCGCGGAAAGATACATGCCGAAATACCGATGAATATTGCTGTTCAGGGATTAACACTTAGCGACACCATTGATTACGAATTAAATAAATCAAACAATTTCATCACTCAGTCCGAACTGTTTCTCGATATCAGCAACGGCTTTCCATTGACAGCTTCATTTAAAATATTTCTCACCGACGAAGCTGACAATGTTATTGACAGCATTATTCCCGACAACAATATACCCTCAGGCACAGTCAATGCTGAAGGAAAAGTAACAGCTCCATCGCTGACTCAAATGAAAATTACACTGAATGAAAACCAGACAACGCACCTTTATGCATGTAAAAAAGCCATTGTTGTTGCCAAACTCAACACCGGAGGAATCAGTGGTCAGAAAGTAAAGTTTTATCCATGGTATCATTTGAATGTACTTGCTACCGGATTGTTTAATATTTTTATTGAATGAAAAGTACATTCGTTTTTTTTCTTATTCTAATGACGTATTTTTTAGCTGCTCAAAAAAATACTTCGCCCGAAATACGCATAGAATCATGGAATGCACTTGAAAGCAAAACCCTGTCCTCTGATTTCTTTTCCAGTTTTTATTTCGGTGAATACATTGATTCATCCTCAAAATGGAATGAAATTGAACATCTGAAAGAAAAAAATCACATTGGATTTTTCAGCAATCACCGGATTGAAGTCATGTTGCCATCTGAAAAAAAACATTCACTGTATTTTTCCGGATCGCACCAATCGTTGCTGGGAGCCGGATTCAGCAAAGATCTGTTTCAGCTTGTTTTCACCGGAAACAATTCACTGATCGGGCAGCATGTAATTACCAATCCGGCAACAATGAATCAATACAGCTTCTCGACCTTATCGGCAGGGATTGCATGGCAAATAAACGATGATATGAAAATTCATGCTGCTGCCGGCCCCGTTGTCTTATACTCCTTTTCGCGCCTTGATTTTTCGGAATCAGACTTTTTCACTTCTCTGAGTGCAGACAGTCTGTCGCTGAACCTTGACGGCCATTACATGCGCGCCGGCGGAAACACATTCATCAAAGGGAGCGGATTCGGTGCCGAACTGGGTATTGAAGGCACAAACAATAATTTCGAATGGCGTGTTACACTTTCCAACATCGGACAGATATGGATGAACAAGCGCACCATTGATTCGCAGCATGATACACTGCTTTTTTTTACGGGAGTCGAAATTTCTGATTTATCCAATTTCAGTGCAGTTATTGATGAAGAGCTTGATAATTTCGAAGAGAGCTTTAGTCTGAAAGGCGACACTGCCAACACTTCAATCTCGCTTCCAATGCTGATTACAGGCGAATGCCGCGCAGAGTTCGGCAAACTCAGAACAGACCTGAATATTTTATATTATAATCTCCCCGGCTTTATCCCATTTGTGCAAATACGTCCTTCATGGCCACTTACAGAAGGAATACGAATTTCGCTACCAATAAAATACGGTGGCTATGGCTCATTCAATGCGGGACCCGGACTGGAATTTAAAATTTTTGAAAAGCTTTCTGCACAACTGGATTTCCCTGCTGCACTGTCAGTGCTGAATATAAACAGAAATCTGTCCTACGTTGTTGTTGGAAGAATTACTTATAAAATCACTGAACATGCGAGTCTTTTATAGCATATTGCTGTTCTTTGCTGTGGCATTGGGTTTTGCCCAAGATGCATTTATACGGACATACGGTCTCGATGGCTCATTCAATGAGGGAAAAGGCATTGCCGCATTTTCCGATTCAACTTATATCATGCTTGGCAACCGACAAACTTTTGGTGGACAATCGGCAGCATGGCTCTTTCGGGTTGATTCAAACGGCACAATTCTCTGGGAAAAATATTTTGATTCCTATGTGATTTCAATGGCGGAAAATCTTTCGAAACACGACGACACTTCCGTTATAATTACAGGAACAGTCCTTGCAGGAAACGATTATTCAATGCTTGTTGCACGCGTTGGTTTATCCGGATCGGTCATCTGGGAAAAGATTATTGGAACCCAGTCATGGGATCAGGCACTTTGCTCTGCTTCGGATGCCGATGGAAACATTTATTTATCTGGTTACGGACAAGCGATTGACACAATGGATCAGGATATTCTTCTGTATAAACTTGACGGAAATACAGGCGACTCCTTGTTTTCAAAAAGACTTGATGCAGGATATAATGACAAGGGCGTTTATCTCGATACCATGTCGGGAAACAACCTGCTACTTATTTCGCACAGTTATAAACCATTTTCCGATTCAGTTATGAGTCGCGTATGGAAAATGAATGTCGATTTTGATACCCTGTGGACTTGGATGCCATGTGACTCAGCTGAATTTGAAATCAATTGCATTTTTGAGGATACTTTTCACAGGATTGTTTTTTCCGGAAAAATGTTACCGGATACCGGTCAGGTATTTCGCTTCTGGTATGGATTTCTGAACGATTCAGGCATTTTTGGCTGGCAGTTGATTCACCCGCCCTATTTTCTGAAAAACATCAGACGTGGAATTCTCGACAGCAACAATGTTTCGTATTATACCGGCGGATTTTTCCCTGCCTATTTTGGCTTTGGCAACAGCGATATCGGCTTCTGGCGCGACAGTCTGGGATGGGGATTTTCGCACAACTACGGTGCACTGCAGGACGAAGAAGGCATGGACCTCGATTTTGCTGCCGATGGAGGAATGGTTTTTATCGGAACAACTAAAAATTATGGCGAAGGCGTGAATAATATTTTCTTTGTCAAAGTCGGACCCGATTATTTGTACAATGATTCGGACTATGCACACTATACGCCTGTTTCACCATCTGAAAATATGCCAGCCGCAATTTATCCCAACCCAAGCAGCGGCACCTTCTGCATTACCCTGCCAAACATTCAGGAATGCAAAATTGACATATACAATCTACAAGGAGTGCTGATAAAAACAGACAGATACAATTCCGGTGAAACATACACACTGAAAGGATTTGAGAATGGAGTTTACCTCATAAAAATAACTTCCGATCATCAGTCTTATAATTTCAGATTACTTTTGCAGA
Organism: Bacteroidales bacterium; assembly: GCA_035390965.1. GTDB lineage: Bacteria > Bacteroidota > Bacteroidia > Bacteroidales > DTU049 > GWF2-43-63. The sequence continues at coordinate 24,919 of DAOPKE010000011.1, forward strand.
ATGATTAACATGAATATGAAACAGAAAAAAATACTGGTTTTTGCTGCTCCTGTTTTTCTGGTTGCACTGGCTGTAATACTTATCAATCCTTTCGGACAACAGTCTGCAGTATTCGGAAAAATTTCACCGGTAGCAGAAAGCGACTCCGTCACATTCTGGGTTACCGGCGATGCCATGATGCATATGCCACAATACAAAGCCGCATACAACGAAAACACCGGATTATGCGAGTTTGATTCATGCTACACCTATCTACGCCCGATACTACAAAACGCCGATGTACGACTGATTAATTTCGAAACAACACTGGCTGGCGAACCATATTCAGGTTATCCAAAATTCAGCGCACCTGTCGAATATGCTGATGCCTTACGCAGAGCGGGATTCAATTTTTTTGTGTTTGCTAACAACCACAGTTGTGATCGCGGAGCTAAAGGAATCGAAGGGAACATTGATTATGCCGACAGCTTGAAACTATGGCACACCGGCATTTTCCGCAATCCTACTGAACGACTGGCCCGCTTTCCGTATATGCTCGAAGTGAAAGGTTGGAAACTTGCGATTCTAAACTATACCTATGGCACAAACGGAATTCCTGAGCCAGAGCCCTACGTAGTGAACCGCATCGATTCGGCACAAATTCTTTCTGACATCAAAAAAGCAAAATCACAAAGCGCCGATGCCATCCTGGTTTCCATACACTGGGGCGAAGAATATCAACATAAGCAAAATGCAAATCAAAAAGCGCTTGCGAATTTTCTGCTTGAAAGTGGCGTAGATGTCATCATCGGCAGTCATCCGCATGTGGTGCAGCCCATGGAATTGGTGACGCCCATCGGAAGCATGAAGGAACGGCTGGTGATTTATTCGCTCGGCAATTTCATTTCGAATCAGAAAGACCCGCTCACCGATGCCGGACTGCTGGTAGGATTCACGCTGAAACGCACGCCATACGGCAAACCCGAAGTGTGCAATGTGAAGTTCATTCCGCTCTACCGCATGAAACTCGAAGGCAAAAAACCCGGCTACTACATGATGCCCGGACTGATGACCGAAAAGAATATCGACGCGCTCATTCCCGGCGATGAAAACAAGGAAGACTTCCGCTCAGTGATGGAAGACACCCGCCGCAAAGTGAATACCGATATACGGATCAGAGAGGTGGAGAAGTAATTTCAAAGTTGAATTATGGACAACTACCGTTTCGGCTTCAATGGCAAAGAGATTCAGAGTGAGTGCGAAAAACATCAGCTTAAAGCTTAAAAATTTAAGGCTTGAAAATTTGTTCAATCTTTTTGCATCAACATCAGGCCTTATGTTTCCCGTCATTTTACCGTCAGTCTGAAGGGCCTTTCAATAAAGCATTGCTGACGTGGAATCGTCGGGGGAAAATAATGAAAGCACCCAACGAGTCCGAGTCCGCAAAAAAGCATATGAGTGAAACATGGTCACGCGTCGGGAGACGCGCGACCAATGTTGAGAATGTTTCTGGCGGCCGCCAAAATGTTGGGGCGTACGATTCAAATATTTGGGAAACGCACTCCTGAGAAGGAACACACAGACAAATTATTCGACGGCAAAGGTTAAAAAGAATATTGCAAAACTTTAAAATGACGGACAGGAGATTGCACGGGAACGCTTTTTATCAACCCGCTGATTCTTCGGATATTTGATTGAATAATTCAGAATCAAAAGTTTTGTTTCGCTTGGCTGCAACGTCATTTTCCATGTAATGATACCGCTGAGCGGGTCAAGTGTTCCACCGGAAATATTGATGACGTCAACAGTGATATCACTGTTCTGCGAAACAGGCACCTGGTCCTGGAGCGTAATGTTCACCGCGCATTCCTTATTGTTGCGTACAATAATTTCATACATAAAAGTTTCTTTGATGGAGCTGCCGATAACCTGACTTTTTGAATCCTCCATTTTCTGTGCACGCTTGATAATAATACGTTTGTCGCGACCCAGCGAAATACTCATGGTATCGGCAACGGTTGACGTGTTGATGTAACTTTGTCCGACAAAAGTACCAGCGTAAAAAACTGATGCATGGCCGCTCACAAGATTGAGTTTGTTCCAGTCGGTGATGCGTGCCACCAGAAATGCATCACGGTCCATTTTTGGAATCGCTGAATATTCAAACACTGCCGGCAGATCAAACGTGTTTACATCGACTGTGTAAGCTTTTGAATCGGAAAGGATCGTGTATGGGACAGCAATTTCAAATTCCTGACTAAGTTCGTCCACACGGATTGTTTCATAACCGGCAATGGCAGCTCCTTCTACTTTTGTGGCTTCGATTGTCATACGTTGATCGTAATTCATCACATTGCTTTCAGAAGCATCCTGCACATCGTAGCCATAATTCAGCGCCCACTTATCAAGAATGGGTTTGGTAGCGCTTTTACCGGGTTCGGCCGTTGATAATTTTATTTTCACATCATTCCAGTCAACACCAGAATTGTTGAATAAATTGGCTCTGTAAACCATTTGAATCGGCTTATCAACACCATCGGCGCGGATATCATATTTAGGGGCCCAGCCGCAACCACTCACCATATAGGAAAAATCAAACTTTATTTTTTCTTCGCGCTGACTCAGCACGCTAAGCTCAATTTCGGACGAAGGCGGATTGTAAGTTGCATTTAGTTCATCCAATTCTGCCATCAGGCGAGCCAAAGTTTCGCGATATTTTGATTCATTTTTTGCAAGAACAAATAGTTCATCGTTGATTTGATTGCTTCGCAAGCGGAAAAAATCGGCCGAGCGCTGAATTTCTTCTACTTTCACTCCATTTTCAGTGCCGCCAATACTCTGGTTTTTAAAAAGAAGATCCTTTTCCTTCACAAATGTCTCACGGCTCATAGCAATGCGTGTCAGCCGATCATTGATAAGTTCAACTGAGTCTTTCAGCAATCTGATCTTTTTATTATCTCCTTGACCGTTCAAATAATTAATTCTCGAAGACACACTTAAAATAGTTGCATCACTGTTCTCAACACTGAAACGAATACTGCCGGCATTCAACTGAGGGCTCAAACCCGGGAGCAGAACCGTGCATTTCCCTTTAGGCAAAACAGCTTCGGCCGAGCAATGCAGCTCAGCACCCAGCATATATACGGTAACAGCATACACCTGTGGTTTTGTCGTTATGGTTTGAGCTCCTGCATGATTGATGATAAAAACAGCAATCAACAACATAAGAATTCGGAATGCTTTCATATAATTTGGGTTTTTACAAACTTACAAAAAACAAATAGCATTCATGGAAATTTTTAATTTTGCAAAAAAATTATTATGAAACCAATTATTCCGTTATTATTTGCAATTCTTCCGCTTATTGCAACTGCACAAAATCTATCTGTCAGTCCGTTTTTCACAAGCAGTAAGGGGTTGCTTTCAACCACCTGGCACAGCACAAACGATCACACATTTGTAACCATCGACACTTCAATCACCAAATACTCGGGCGAATCCACAAACATTTCACTGGGAGCCGGGAACAGGTATGGTGTAAACATAGAAAAAAAATACCGCGATCTGATTTCATTCGGTTTATCACTTTCCTATTTCAGCAGCAAGGATGTACCGTTATTATGTACATCAAAAGCGGAATACGACCCCTATTCCGCATACAATCTGTCATTCACAACAACCGATATTTACAAAAACAAATCGTTTGATCTCGGCATCTATTCAAACTTCATCATTTACAATAAAAGTACAGCACCATATGTAAAAACAGGCCTTATTTTCAGCTTTTCAAAATACACACTTGACCGTGAGGTTTATATCTTCAACAACATTCCCGGATACTACCCTACAGAAAGATATAATTACAATTATAAAATTTCTCCTTCTTTTCATTATGGATTTACAGGTGCAGCCGGCATTGAAACAGGCAGAAATAAAACCATTTCGCTGTATGCAGAAATCTATTCAGTTTTTATGAACGTTTCTCCCACAAAGCAAATATGCACAGCCAAAACATGGAATTCGGAGGATCAATTTGAAACAATGACAACAAGTGACAAGGAAACTGTTTTTGTTGAATCATACTCGGAAGATGACAATAAAAACGAAGATGAACCAACAAAAAACCTGAAATATAATCAGTCATTCTGTAGTATTGGCTTGCAGGCAGGTGTGAAAATTCATTTCTGATTGTCACCTCCGATATTGCAATAGCTTTTGCAACCTAATTGCTGTTTTTAAATTCTTTTTTGCCCGACTGCCAATTGCAGTTAAACAGGCAGACAGGTTCAGCGTTCTTGTTCTTCTTTCAATGATTATTCGTAATTTTGAGGCATAAACCTCTGCTTTCGATGCCACACGATATAGAAAAAAATCTTTCACAGCTCAAAACACATCTTTCAGGCGAGTTGCATTTCGACAAAGCCCATCGCATCATGTATGCCACCGATGCTTCGGCCTATCGCGAATTTCCGGTTGCCGTTGCCTATCCCAAAGACAAAGAAGACCTGAAAACACTGATTCGTTTTGCACGGGAAAACGACATAACAATAATCCCACGTGCTGCCGGAACATCGCTTGCAGGGCAGGTTGTAGGCAATGGTCTGGTTGTTGACATGTCGAAGCATTTTACAAAAATTCTTGAAATAAACGAAAAGAAGCGCTGGGCAATCGTAGAGCCAGGAGTTATCCTCGATGAACTCAACCGGGAGTTGGCCAAATGCGGATTGTTTTTTGGTCCTGAAACCAGCACATCATCGCGATGCAATATCGGCGGAATGGTAGGCAATAACTCCTGCGGCGCTCATAGTCTTGTATATGGCTCCACACGCGACCATCTGCTTTCTGTAAAAACGCTGCTCAGTGATGGTTCTGAAGCCGAATTCAAACAATTATGCCGCGATGCTTTCCGCGAAAAAATGACGCTTGAAAATCTGGAAGGCAATATATACCGTAACATCAGAGAAATTCTTTCCGACGAAGAAAACCAATACAACATAGTTCATGAATTTCCCGATCCGGCAATAAAAAGACGTAATACTGGCTATGCCATTGACCTGCTGATGTATGCAGAACCGTTTACCGGAGGCGAGCCATTCAATTTCTGCAAACTCATTGCAGGATCAGAAGGCACACTGGCACTGATGACTGAAATAAAACTCAATCTCGTTCCATTGCCACCCAAAGAAAAAGCGTTGGTTTGTGTTCACTGCAAATCGCTCGAAGATTCACTCAAAGCCAATCTGGTTGCACTCAGATATCATCCTGTTTCGGTTGAGTTAATGGATAAAGCCATTCTTGATTTGACAAAAGAAAATATCAATCAGAATAAAAACCGATTCTTTGTGTATGGTGAGCCCGCTGCCATTCTGATTGTTGAGTTTGCCGAAGAAACACAGGAAGAAATACAACAAAAAATAGCAGCATTGGAAGCCGCTATCAGAGCGGAAAAGCTGGGATATCATTTTCCTGTAATCACCGGCAGCGATATAAAAAAAGTCTGGGATCTCCGCAAAGCCGGACTGGGAGTCCTGAGCAATATGCCTGGAGATTCCAAGCCCGTTCCTGTCATCGAAGATACTGCAGTCAATCCTGAAGTACTCCCTCAATACATTGATGAATTCAACGCTTTGCTGCGCAAACATAATCTCAGCTGCGTGTATTACGCACATATTGGCACCGGGGAACTGCATCTGAGGCCGGTTTTAAATCTTCGTGATCCAAAAGATGTAATGCTTTTTCACACCATAGCCCTTGAAACGGCAAAACTGGTCAAAAAATACAAAGGTTCACTCAGCGGCGAACATGGCGACGGACGACTGCGCGGTGAATTTATTCCGCTCATGATCGGCGAAAAAAACTACACGCTGCTAACAAAAATAAAACAAACATGGGATCCTTTTGGGGTTTTTAATAAAGGCAAAATCACAGACACCCCTCCCATGAATACCATGCTGCGTTTCGAGCCAGGCGCACAAGTCAGGGAAATAGAAACCTATTATGATTTCAGCCACGATCATGGCATTTTAAGAGCAATTGAGAAATGCAACGGATCGGGCGATTGCCGCAAACCTTTTCAGGCATCAGGCGGCATGTGCCCCAGTTATCAGGCCACATTGGATGAACAGAACTCAACCCGTGCCAGAGCCAATATTCTGCGAGAATACCTCACAAACAGTCCGAAAACAAATCCATTCAATCATCGCGATATCTACAAAGCAATGGACACATGCCTGGGTTGCAAATTATGCAAATCTGAATGTCCATCTTCGGTAGATATGGCAAAATACAAAACTGAATTTCTTCAACATTGGTACAATTCGCACCCAGTGCGGATCCGCACACTTGCCATTGCCTATATCAACAGCATAAACCGGCTGGCATTACCGTTCAGCGGCATATACAACCTGTTTGCACGCAACTATTTTTTATCCTGGCCAATTAAAAAAATTATTGGTTTTGCTCCACAGCGCAGTTTACCTGAACTTCATGGAAAATCGCTCCGTCGCTGGGCTGTGAAAAATCTGCCGGAACTCAATAAACTTACAGGACATAATGGAACAGTACATGTTTTTGTTGATGAATTTACTGACACCAATGATATTTACATCGGTGTAAAAGCCATCAGTCTGCTTTGTATGCTCGGATACCGCGTTGAATTACCCGAACACGGACTGAGTGCACGCACATTCATTTCGAAAGGATTGCTGAAAAAAGCAAGAAAAATTATTGACAAAAATATCGAAGCTATTTCGGGCAGAATATCCGAAGAACAGCCCCTGATCGGCATAGAACCCTCCGCCATTCTGGGATTCAGAGATGAATATCCTGAATTATGCAGTACGCGTTTGCAGGAAAAAGCAAAAAATATTGCTCCATATACCATGCTGATTGATGAATTTATTGTCCGTGAATTTGAAAAAGGAAAAATCAGTAAAATCCAGTTTACTACGGAAAAAAAAGACATCCTTTTTCACGGACATTGCCAGCAAAAAGCATTGCTTGGGACAGAAGTCACAAAAAAAATGCTGAGCATCCCATCGCATTATTCCGTGAAGGAAATACCTTCGGGATGCTGTGGTATGGCCGGTTCCTTCGGTTTCGAAAAAGAGCATTATGCACTCAGCATGAAAGTCGGTGAATTGGTTTTATTGCCTTCAGTCCGCAATGCGCCAGAAAAAACAATCATTGCTGCATCGGGCACCAGCTGCAGGCATCAGATAAAAGACGGTACCGGAAAAATCGCCTTACATCCGGTTGAAATTCTGTTTGAAGCTGTAAAGTCGTAGCGCAGTGTTTATCGCATGATTCGTGTCTCCGATTTCGTATTTTCCAAACTCCTTCTCAGATCACCGACGCTTCGGTCGGCATATTCTACTGATATCTGATTACTGACAACTAAAAGCTATTTGTAACGATCGTAACGACTCACGCCTTCAGCGTGATAAATTCCACGTGTAACGAAACCTATTTCAAAAGCTCTTTAATCAGTTCAATGCTGCGGTTGGTGGGGTCGGTTTTTTTCAACGTAAACTCGACCCCTTCCACTCTCACTTTATGATAACCCGGGCCAAAGCACTCTTTGCGCGTCGTGTCAATAAAAAACATATCGTGCACTTCACCGCCCTGCCAGGGTCGTTTCTGTTGAAGCGCCAGTTCAAGCGTCGGCTCATTAAAACCATCCGGCGAAAGAAAAATCGAAACAATATTTGGGACAACAAAACGCATAGCTTTTGGCATTTTGTACTGAGCATTCACATGTTGACGCGCAGCTTCATGCATGACAGCACATTTTTCAGAGGTAAAATTCACAAAATTACCTTCATGAAAAAAATAATAATCGCGTCCCAGCATATTAAAGCGCCGATAACCATACAAATCGGCTCTGAATGTTCCGAAAGAATAATTATTCTGCAAAGCAAAAGCCTTTTTCTGAGACTCGAGAAAGCGTGAAAACGCAGTATTGTCCATGATATCAGAAATTAATAATAATACGGCAAAGATAAATAAACTCTGTTATTTTCAAAGAAAAGACAAACATTTTATGTACTTTTGGGCAATCAATCAACAGCAATTTTCATCAGGAATATGAAAGACACCCGGTATATTTTTGTTACAGGAGGCGTAGTATCCTCATTGGGAAAAGGAATAATAAGCGCTTCACTGGCTCGGCTGCTGCAGGCCCGCGGATATTCGGTCACCATACAAAAACTCGACCCCTACATCAACGTCGATCCGGGCACACTTAATCCCTATGAACATGGGGAATGCTTTGTAACGGACGATGGAGCCGAAACCGATCTTGATCTGGGTCATTATGAAAGATTTTTAAACATCAGAACATCCCAAGCCAACAATGTAACCACCGGCCGCATATACCAAAGTGTTATTGAAAAAGAGCGCCGCGGTGATTATCTGGGCGAGACCGTGCAAGTCATTCCACACATCACCGATGAAATAAAATATCGTATGCGCTTACTGGCATCGCACGGCAAATACGATTTTATCATCACTGAAATCGGCGGCACCGTTGGTGATATTGAATCGCTGCCCTACATAGAAGCAGTCCGACAACTCAGATGGGAACTTGGTAATCATGCAGCCGTCATTCACCTCACACTGGTTCCCTATCTTGCTGCCGCAGGTGAATTAAAAACAAAACCCACTCAGCATTCTGTTAAAACATTGCTTGAACTGGGAGTGCAACCTGATGTTATTGTGTGCCGTTCAGAAAAACACATCAATGAATCATTGCGAAATAAAATTGCACTTTTCTGCAATGTTCAGCCCGATGCAGTTGTTGAAAGTGTTGATGTTGAAACCATCTACGAAGTGCCGCTCAGAATGCGCGATCAGCAGCTCGACACTGTTGTCATGCGTAAACTTGGCATCAATGAAAGCCCGGAATCGAATCTGCAGGTATGGGAAGATTTTCTGTTTCGACTGAAGAACCCTGTAGTAGAAGTCAATATCGCACTGGTTGGCAAATATGTTGAGTTAAAAGACGCATACAAATCCATTCTTGAATCATTCATTCATGCAGGTGCAGCCAACCGCTGCAAAGTGAAAGTAAAACTGGTTCACAGTGAGTTTGTAAATGAAGAAAATATTGCAGATCAACTGGCTGGCATGTCAGGAATTCTTGTTGCTCCCGGCTTTGGAGAGCGTGGCATCGAGGGTAAAATAATATCCGTACGGTACGCCCGGGAAAACAACATTCCTTTCCTCGGTATTTGCCTGGGAATGCAGGTAGCCGTTATAGAATTTGCACGCAACGTGCTGCATCTCGAAGGCGCGCACAGCCGCGAAATGGATCGCCGGACACCACATCCGGTCATTGACATCATGGAGTCGCAGAAAAAAGTATCGGGTAAAGGCGGCACCATGCGTCTTGGTCTTTATCCATGCAAAATAAAAGCGGGAACAAAAGTATCTGAAGTCTATAACGAAGAACTCATCAACGAAAGGCATCGTCATCGCTATGAATTCAACAACAAATACATTGAAATGTATTCCATGGCAGGCATGCAGGCAGCAGGCATTAACCCCAATGAAGAGCTGGTCGAAATTGTGGAAATAGAAAATCATCCATGGTTTGTTGGAGTTCAGTTCCATCCGGAATACCGCAGCACAGTAGAGAACCCTCATCCTTTGTTCGTTCGTTTTGTCAAAGCAGCCATCGATTATTCAGAAGGCAGATAAACGGATCAAACCAAAACATTTGCCAATAATCATTACCTTTGCACCTCAATTTACGCGCTTATTATGAAATATAATCAGATTCTCGGGTTTGTTCTTATTTTTGGAATCCTTATCGGTTTCTCGATATGGAATGCACCTTCTAAAGAAGAACGCCAGAAAGAACAAGCAAGAAAAGATTCCATCGCCAATGTTCAGCAGCTACAAGACTCACTCAATGCTGTTGCTATAGCACAGCAAAAAGATTCTGCTAAAACTGTAACCGACAGTGCCGCAAAACAAAACCCAATCGTGAGTGCAGCAGCAACTCAGGACAGTGTTATAACCATTGATTCAACATCAAAATTCACATACGAAAAAGATGGTTTTTTCTACACATCAATGGATGGAAAAGATACAAGCTATATTGTTGAAACACCACTGATGCGCATTTCCATTGCATCAAAAGGGGCCTCCGTCAAACAGATTGAACTGAAAAACTTTTTGACCTGGGACAAAAAACCCCTTGAAATGTTTTACAAAAACAATAATTATTTTGATCTTTCATTTCATACAACAAAATCACTGGCAAAGACTTCTTCTCTGTATTTTGAACCCATACAGGGATTTGACGATAACAAATACACAACGCAAATTAACAGCGATTCATTACTTATTTCATTCCGTGCTCCCGCCATGAACAACGACGGCACTGAAGCCGGCGCCCTGATATTCAATTACACTTTTTACAAAGATTCATATCTGTTCCGATTTGGAATTGCTTTCGAAAACCGCAGCAAATTTATTGGTTCCGGTATTCAATTTATGGAAGTTGACTGGAATGCAGATCTTGGAACAAAAGAAAAAAGTCTTGACAATGAAAGAAATGTCAGCACAGTCCATTATGCCGACAACGACCTTGAAACCGATTATCTGAGCGAAACAAAAGATGATAACGAAAGCATCAAAACATCGCTGAAATGGATTTCTTTCAAACAACAATTTTTCGCCACCTCTTTCATTGCTGACGAGAAATTCAATTCTGCCGATATTAAGTCTTTCACACGTGAACTCAGCGACAGCACATACCTGAAAACAATGCATTCGGATATGAATTTCGAACTCAATGTTGACAAGGACAGTGCCGTCGGATTCCAGTTTTATGCCGGACCGCTCAAATACAAAACACTGCGACAATACGACCTTGCACTTGAACGACAAATTCCGCTCGGATGGAGTTTTGCACCCTTGGCATGGATTAACCGTTATGCTGTTATCCCTGTTTTCAACTGGCTTGAAAGTTATGCATTGAATTACGGAATCATTATTCTTATTCTCACCATATTACTAAAGATTGTTCTGTTTCCGATTGCGCTCAAAACCTATAAAAGCTCGGCCAAGATGCGGATTCTGAAACCGGAAGTTGATGCCATTGCAGCCAAATTTCCGAAGAAAGAAGATGCCATGAAAAAACAGCAGGCCACCATGGATCTGTACAAGAAAGCAGGCGCCAGTCCTCTTTCGGGATGCCTGCCCATGTTGCTGCAATTCCCGATTCTGATTGCCATGTTCCGCTTTTTCCCGGCATCCATTGAACTACGTCAACAACCATTCCTCTGGGCCGACGATCTTTCTTCGTACGACTCCATTCTGGATCTGGGCTTCAATATTCCGTTCTATGGCGATCATGTGAGCTTGTTCACATTACTGATGACCGTCTCAACTGTTATTTATACTCGACTGAACGAGAAAATGATGGGCAGCACCAATACAATGCCCGGCATGCGTACTATGATGTATCTGATGCCCATTCTTTTCCTTGGTTTCTTCAACAGTTATTCTTCTGGTCTGAGTTATTACTATTTACTGGCCAACCTCATCACATTTGCACAGATTTTTGCCATCCGATATTTTGTGAAAGAAGACAAAGTGCGTGCATTGATCGAAGCCAGCAAGAAAAAACCAGTAAAAAAATCAAGCTGGGCAAAACGCCTCGAAGAAGCGCAGAAAATGAGCGCCGCCAGACAAACAAAGAAGAAATAGAATTCAGAAATCAGAATGTTGATTTGTGATTTTAGAAGTGATGAGTGAATTGTGAAGCTGGATTTAGAATAAAATTAAAATGGCCGGAAAATACCGGCCATTTTTATATTCCTTTTTGCGTACAAAACAAATATTCCATTCACGCCACGTCATAATAAACTCTTGGAGTGAAACGAAGAATATAGAATCGTCGGTTCGAAGCAAACATAACGATTCCATATCCTCTGCGACTTCGTCGCTATCGGACGATAGAATATTATGTTTGCTCAAATCTGCAATCTTATATCGGTCACTTTTTCCCCATCTGGCTGGCAACAGCAAGAATGACGCCCAGAACCACTCCCAGCAAGGCTGCAAAGAGCACCTGGAATTCGCCGGGAAGAATGAATGTGATCGTATGTGCTGGAATCCAGAAAAACGGAATGGTTTTTTTGAAAACAAAACCCCACTGCACCTTCCAGTTGATATCGGTCATGATTTGTCCCATCGGGATACATTTTACCAGGCAGGAAAGTTTTCCACCATTGTGCTCTATGTGTGAGTCGGTAATTTTATGAAAAGTCATCATCATAGGAGCGAAAATGATGTTCAGAAAGGCGCTAACAAAAAAAGAGGTGAATAATTTTGTAATTGTGAAATCTCCTTTCAGTGCAGCCACAGCGCCTTCGAGTCCAAATACATTTTCCAGCATAGCTGAAACGCCGGTTTTAAAAACGAAAAATGCAAAAAAGATAAACATACCAAGAAAGCCCCATACCACAGCTCTTGGAAGAATTCCAAATCCCTTATAATAATAATTTCCCGTCTTTATTCTTAAACCAAGACACTCTCCAAGAGTAGCCAGAACAGCAAATTTCAAAACACTCATCAAAACACCGTGCTCATTGGTCATGGTTTTAAACCATTCAAATGCATCAGGAAAAATAAAAAAAGGAACAAAAATGACCAGAAAAATTCCGGCAAAAACGAGGTCTTTAATTTTCATGTTATTTATTTTTTCTTTCTTACTCCCGTAAAACTACCGCCCAAAGTTAAAGCAATTATATTTGACTGAACAATATGACTATATGGTTTGATATCAATACCATTCACATTATCCGTAAATCCACCGTTCATAAAATTCTCGAAATAATACTGAACTTTAAGACTCATTTGATTTGGAAATGTTATTCCGACAAATGCCGATGGCTGGAAAAAATTGGTACGACTGCTGAACCATTCCTTAAAAACAAGGTCTTTTTTATCGTTGTAAAAAATCTTTTCCTTGAAGTGAAAAGGAACAGAAACAGCAGCACCGGCAAAAAAGAATGTTGGATTATTCTTATCAAAATTACCAATTTTGAAACCGATGGGCATCGTTGCCAAATAGCTCCTGTACTTGACTTTGGTATTTAAAGAATCGTTATACTGAGCAATATATCCAATATTCTCAACGCCGATTCCTACAAAAAAACCAAATGATTCAGCCACGTCAAAATGAAAGTATTCACTGAAATTGAACCAAAGTGAAAAACGTGGGATCTGCGTTGGATTCAACGAATCGTCAAGCATAACACCTGTAAGTTTCAAATCGGTTCCGGTTGTATTATAGGTATTAACCTGCGACTGCGAAAAAGCAAACGTACACATTGCCGCACAAAAGAAAAAAAGTTTTTTCATATCTGTGATTTTATAATTAGACATTTGTACGATGTAAAAGCCGTTTGCGAAACACCATCTGTACTCAAAGCTAAATCAAAATTTATTTTTTTATATTGATGCGGGCATCAACAGCAACAATTTTTGATCCATCGCCCAAAAGCGGATTGATATCCATTTCTGCAATTTCCGGAGCGGCCTGCAGCATAGCCGATAAACGGGTAAGAATTTCGGCAAACCTATCCTTGTCAACTGCCTTTTGACCACGGACGCCTTCCAGAATTTTCTTGCCGCGCAGACCTTCAATCATCATTCTGGCTTCTGTTTTTCCCAGCGGTGTCAATCCAGACGTAACATCTTTCAGCACCTCGACAAATATTCCGCCAAGACCACTAAGAATCAGATGCCCGAAACCTTCTTCGCGCGAAGCGCCGGCAAAAAGCTCAACACCGCTCAGCATGGGCTGAATCAGAATGGCCGTAGTATCTTTTATCTGCATCATGCGGCGAAATTCTTCCACCAGCTTTTCCTTTGTTTTCACGTTCAGCACCACACCACCGACATCACTTTTGTGAACAGGGCCCACCACCTTCATTACAAGCGGGTATCCGATTTTTTCTGCAGCTTCAACAAGCACATCCTCGTTATCAGAAGTGGCTTCTCCGGCACGCGGAATACCGGCTGCATCGAGCATGGCAGAAACATCTTCTGGAAGCAGATATCCATCTTTCGCATGATCAACAATACGACGAATGGCATCGGTATCAACTGCAGGCATTCCATCGGCTTCGAGCGGATCCGGTGTATTCATTACCCTTGCAAGGGCACGTCCAAACACCACTTCGTCAGGAAAAAACACATTGCCTTTTTCGACAAAATAATCAACTTCGTTTTTAGCATTAACAATAGAAGGCAACACCGGAAAAATTGGTTTTTTTGCCGTTTTCAGGTGTTTATCAAGAACATCATACACATCGAAAACCTCGAACAGACCTGGACTTCCGAAGATAACTGCAATTGAATCGATATCGTTGAATTTATTCTCGCAAGTGTTCAGAATTTCATCAAGTTGTTGAGCAGTACCGGTAGCCAGAAAATCAATCGGGTTAGCCACCGAAGAACCTGCAAATAATTTTGTCAATAGTTCTTTCGATGCTTCGTTGTCAATATGAGGCACATTCAAACCATTCGAAGAAAGTGCATCGGTAAGCATCACCGAAGGGCCACCGGCATGTGTAACAATAGCCACATTTTTACCATTGGGCTTAGGGAAACTGAAAACTGAAGAAACAGCAGCAAGCTCTTCGCGACCATAACAACGCACAATGCCTGCCTTGCGGAAAAGCGCATCCACAGCCACATCGCTCGATGCCATGGCCCCAGTGTGCGATGAAGCGGCACGACTTCCGGCATCGGATGAGCCCGCTTTAACAGCGGCAATGCGACAACCTTTACTAATTAAGGATTTCGCATGTTTGAGTAATTTCTGAGGTTTATTGACGCTTTCGATATAAAGCACTTTCATGAGTGAACTTTCTCCGGGAATAAATGAATTATCGAGATATTCAAGGACCTCTTCAACGCCAATCTGAGCACTGTTTCCAACACTCCAGACAGAGCCAAATGTTACGCCCTTCATCATGCAGCTTTCCATGATGAACACAGCCGTGGCACCACTACCGGAAATAAAATCAATCCCTTTCGGTTCAAGCTTTGGAATGGGACTGGTAAAGACTGATGTATGATTGGAATTCATCATACCAACGCAATTGGGACCGATCAGGCAGGCCCCGGCCTCGTTGATGATG
Organism: Bacteroidales bacterium; assembly: GCA_035390965.1. Taxonomy (GTDB): domain Bacteria; phylum Bacteroidota; class Bacteroidia; order Bacteroidales; family DTU049; genus GWF2-43-63. The sequence goes on from DAOPKE010000011.1 coordinate 40,062, forward strand.
TTCACAACCTGTTGTTCGAGTTCTTTTCCGGCAGCATTTTCTTCGCTGAAGCCGGCACTAAGAATAATAAAAGCTTTGGTGCCTTTCTGTTTTGCCAGAACTTCAACCGTTTCAGGACAAAAGCGGGCTGCAATGGCCAGGATAGCCAGATCGACCTGCGGCAGATCTTTAACACCGGCATGACATTTCACATCCTGAATCTCCGATTCTTTTGGATTCACAACATAAAGCGAACCCTTAAAATGATTATCAATAATATTTTTGAGAATTTTGCCACCCGGTTTTTTTGTATCCTGCGATGCGCCAACAACTACAATGCTCTGTGGATTGATAAGTTCCTTCGTAATCATAAGTATTTTTTTTTGCTAAAGTACTTAAATATTCCGGATAAAGCAGCCATAAAATCCATGATAAAATGAATTTTTAATTATTTGTGGCGAAAAAAGTACTATGAATAAGATAGATTTTGTATTTTAGCTGATTATTTAAAAACTATATTATGAGACGTTTGATGACAATTTTATTGTTCTGCGGCATCGGATGGAGTTTGCAAGCTCAAACCGACACCATCAGAATTCCGGTTGAAGACCCCCAAAAGGCCGAGCGTTTATACAACGAAGGGACGGTTCTGTATGACAATGGGCAGCTGACACCTGCGCTTAACAAATTTAATGAAGCCATCAGTATTAAACCTGACTTTGCTAAAGCTTATTATAATCGTGGCATTGTAAAAGCTGATTTGAAAGATAAAACCGGCGCCATGGCCGATTTCAACAAAGCTATAGAATTGGGTCCGACAGCCAATGCCTATTTTCAACGAGGCAAAATGAAATACGATGACAATCAACCCGAAGAAGCCAAAGCTGATTTAAACAAGGCCATAGAGCTCGACGCCATGCATGTTCAGTCTTATTATTATCTCGGCAGTCTGAAATATGATGAAAAGGATTATGAGGGCGCCATTGAGATTTACAAAAAAGCGCTTATAGACAAAGAAAGTTACACCTACGCCTATGCTTACAATGACATGGGAAGCTGCTATAAGATGATGGAAAATTATGACGAAGCCATCCGTTGCTATAAAGAAGCCACCAAAGCCAATCCAAAACTGGCATTTGCATACAACAACACCGGCAGTGTTTACCGCAAGCTGGAAAAATATGATGATGCCATTTATGAATATTCAAAAGCCATAGATGCCGACCCTGATTATTATGTTGCCTACAACAACCGCGGTCTGGCCAAAATGGACAAAGGCGATTACGAAGGCGCCATTGCCGATTTCACCAAAGCCATCGAAAAAAATGCAGAATATGCCTATGCATACAACAACCGTGGGTCGGCCCGATACAAAGCCGAGCAATATGCTGCTGCCATCGAAGACTTCGACAAGGCAATCACACTCAACGGTAATTATTCCACAGCTTATCTCAACCGTGGCAACGCAAAAGAAATGAACCGCGACATCAACGGTGCCTGCGACGACTGGAAAAAAGCCCGTGACGGCGGCATCAAGAATGCTGAATTTTATATTAAACAAATGTGCAAACAATAATTAATTCAGAAAAAAACAGCTATGAAAAACATCATCATATCCCTTGTTTGCCTCTTGGTTTCCTTTACTCTTGGAGCACAAAATGTTGAATTCAACAAAGCCAATTTTTCAGACAAAAAAGTGCTGAAAGAAGCCCTCAAAAACATTGAAACCGGCGACAACTATTTCAGCCAGGGAATCGGAGCCCGCAAAAACGCACTTGAAAGCTATCTGAAAGCCCAGAACGTTAATCCGAACAATGCAACGCTGAATTACAAAATTGGCATTTGCTACCGTAAAATCAACATCGAAAAATCGCTTGAACATCTGCAGAAAGCCGAAACGCTGAACCCTAACTGTGATGACTCACTGTATTATTGGCTTGGAATCGCCTACCAGGGTAATTACAAGTTCAACGAAGCCATTGAATCTTATAAAACCTTTAAAAACAAGTTGTCGCCAAAGCAATATAGTGAAGTTGCCGGAGCCCTGAACAAAAAAATTCAGGAATGTGAAACGGCCATAGAATTGGTTGCAAAACCAGTCAAAGTTTTTATCGACAACCTTGGAGCTTCAATCAATTCAGCCAACCGAGAATACTCTCCTTTTATCAATGCAGATGAATCTGTTTTAACTTTCACCAGCCGACGGCCAAATACAACTGGCGGCAAAATGGATGCTCAGGATCAGATGTATTATGAAGATATATTCATTGCAGAAAGTGCAGGCGAAGACTGGAAAGTTATAAATCCAGGCAAACCACTCAACAGTAAAGTGCATGATGCAACTGCTGGCCTGAGTGGTGATGGCCAAACTCTATTCATTTACAAGGATGTCAGAAATGGAGATATTTATGAATGCAAATTGAAGGGTGACAAATGGGACAAACCGGTTGCACTGCCCAAAACCATCAATACTAAATTCCATGAAAGCTCTGTAAGTCTTAGCCCTGATGGAAGAACCCTGTATTTCATCAGCGATAAAGAAGGATCCGTTGGTGGCCGCGATATCTGGGTTTCAACGCTCGACAAAAAAGGAAAATGGGGCAAGGCCATTAATCTGAAAGACCTGAACACCATTTACGATGAAGAATCCATTTTCATGCATCCGGATGGAAAAACGCTCTACTTCAGCTCGCAAGGCCACAAAACCATGGGCGGATTTGATATTTTTAAATCGACATTTGAAAACGGAAAATGGAGCGAGCCGGTCAATCTCGGATATCCGATCAACACACCTGATGATGACTTGTTCTTTACTATTGCAGCAAGCGGCATGCACGCGTACATGATGAGTGATACACGCAAAGACGGCTATGGTGACCGCGACCTGTACAAAGTAACTTTTATTCTCGAAAAACCAGTTCTGACCAACTCCGAAGACAACCTGATTGCATGGCGTACCGAGCCGGTCAGCGAAAAAGTGATTGAATCAACACTGGCTGTAAACACCGCTTCGCTCACTCTTCTCAAAGGACGTGTTCTTGACGAAGCCACCAAACAACCGGTTGAAGCCAGCATCATTCTGACCGATCTGTCGAAAAACGAAGAACTGGCAACTTTCACCTCCAACAGCGCCACCGGTAAATATCTGGTTTCACTCCCCAGTGGCAAAAACTACGGTATTGCTGTGAAAGCTGACGGATATCTGTTCCATTCAGAAAACTTCGACATCCCGAATGCCGCAGCATATCAGGAAATTGAAAAAGACATCTACCTCAAAAAAGTTGAAATCGGAAAAGAAATTGTACTTAAAAACATCTTCTTTGATTTCAATAAATCTACTCTGCGTCCCGAATCAAAGAATGAACTTGAAAACCTTGTTCAGCTGATGAAGGAAAATCCGACACTGAAGATTGAAATTTCGGGTCACACAGACAATGTGGGTTCGGCTTCATACAACAAAACGTTATCGCAGGCCCGCGCCAAAGCTGTGGTTGATTATCTCATCGCCGCCGGCATTTCGTCAAGCCGCATGACCAGCGTTGGTTACGGATTCGACAAACCCATTGCCTCGAACGACACCGACGAAGGACGTCAGCTTAACCGCCGCACGGAATTCAAAATCACCAGCAAATAAAAATCTGAATATTATTTTTAAAACCGCCCTTAAAAGGGGCGGTTTTTTTATATAATCCCCATCTTCTTCATCAGAAAAGTGGCGCTCTTGTTACGGCAAACGCCCCCGCGGAGTTTGTAGTCGAAATGCAATTCATTGTTTTTGATTTCGGCTTCGAAACACATGTTGGATAAAACGCCCGGGTAATCGGGTTCCATATTGCAGATTTCAAGATCATGCGTGGCAATGATGCCATAACAATCTATTGCAGCCAGTTTGCGAATGACCTCCATGGTACCGTTACGCTTGTCGTCAGAGTTGGTGCCACGCAGAATTTCATCGAGCAGAATAAAGACCGGTTTGCCGGAAGCCGCATCCATAATGGCTTTGAGTCGTTTCACTTCAGCAAAGAAATAGGATTCGTTTTCGTTAAGTGAGTCGCTTTGCTGAATACTGGTGAGCACATCGGCCGGAAACACCCGCGCATGCGATGCACAAACCGGCGCACCAGTGCGGGCCAGAATCAGATTCACTCCCAAAGTGCGAAGGAATGTGCTTTTGCCAGACATATTCGAACCGGTAAGAATGACAAATCGTTTGTCTGCAAAATCAACATCATTGCAAATCCGCTTGTCGTGCAGTATCAGCGGATGTCCGAGATTTGAAAAAGAAAATCCTGGCTCAGCCACCATTTCAGGAAAGGCATAATCCGTATTATTGGCAGCAAAATTGGCCAGACTGCTCAGCGCCTCCGCTTCACCAATGCGGTCAAGCCAGAGCGGAAGACTTGCAGCATGGTCTTTTTTCCATTTCAGCAAAGCATGTAACGCATGTACATGATACTGCATCAAACCGTTGAGAATAAACAATGCGAGAACATTGGAAATTGACTCCAGCCCACGGAACAAAGCCGACAGTTTCGCCAGCTGATGACTGATAGTCACCGAGCCATTACCGGGAACATTTTGCAGATTGCGCAGCATGGGTGATTGAAAAGATTTTTCTTCAATCCGGACGGCAATTCGGCTGTAATTTTTAAGAATAATATCAACCTTATCGGCACCGGAAATCTCATTTTTCAATTTCTTCATTTGCATGCCAAGCATCAACAGATTAAAAATAAAAACCAAAGAAGCTGCATACGGAATCCACCATGCTCCGCTGATGAATGAAGCAAAAATCAACGCTGCCAGGACAACCGGGCCTGCAAAAGACAGGGTTCTGACCACCAAAGACAGAACGCTGGCTGCACCACTACTCCACTCCACTATGCGGCGAAAATCCTCCGGGCTGTCTTTTGCAAGCATGCCTGTGGCCTGAATCATTTGCCGAAGATCAGTTTCAGGCATCAATTCCTTGATGGCCAGTTGCTTTGCCTCAATGTCAGTATTGGAATCATCACCCAGCAATTTTCCGGCTAAGCGTCTATTGCCCATAGTGGTCGAAGCCCTGTTCAGATGATGATAAAGCGAAAACTCACCGAATAAATCCAGATCGCCAGCATTGGGATGCTTTTCGGGTAGAAATGAAGAACCATTGTCAAACGCAGATTTCCCGGACTTCAAAAAGTCCATCTCATTTCTGTTAATTTCCTTCAGGGCCTTGGTCAGATCAAGCCTGTAGCGAATGGAGTCCTGCTTTTTCATAAGAAACAGAAAAACAATCAACGATAATGAAGCAAAAAGCAGCAGCATCAACGAAAATTGGCTGATACAAAACCAGGTAGTTATCAGGAATGAAGCAACTGAAAGCAGTCTGGCAAATGCCAACATGTTAAATTCTCGATTTAACCTACGACTTTCAAATGTATATTTGTCAAATAATGTTTTATAACGATTTACCATGATGAAAAAATATTAAACCGGGCTGGAATACTGAAGCTGCAGAAAAAAAGGGTAACAGATTCCCGGCAGCAAAACAAAATATCAAAACAGCCATGCAAACCTACACTTTTTAAATATTTCACACCTCAGAAACGAATAATTTCATCAAAAGGGCAAAAAAGTTTTGGTTATCCAAAAAGATTTTCTAATTTTGCACTCCCAAATTTGAAAAAGGAGAATTGTCATGAAGCGTACTTTTCAGCCTTCGAACCGCAAAAGAAGAAACAAACACGGATTTCGCCACAGAATGGAAACAGCCAATGGCCGCAAGGTTCTTGCCCGCCGTCGCGCCAAAGGTCGTCACAGACTGACTGTTTCTGACGAGAAATTACACAAGCGCTAGTCCGTAACAAAATATTTCGAGCACCTCGCCGTCGAAAGCGGGGTTTTTTTGTTTATTTTGGTCTTTAATTTCCAATATGCAAGCTTTAACCGACATTCTGTTTGCCCGTCTTTTGCTGAAACACAAAAAAATTGTGCTTCAGGGCATTGGCACTTTCACCCTCACCGAAACTCCGGCTACTGCACAGCGCATGGGGCGCGATTTTCAGCCACCAAAAGCAGCTGTAACCTTTAGCATTCAGGAAGATAATGATAAAAGACTGCGCGATATACTGTTGCAGGACGATGAATTTAACATTTCGATGGAATCAGATGCCGCCGAAATATGTAACAATTATATCGTTGGCATTAAATTTCAATTGGAAAAAAACGGGCAGTATTCCTTTTCAGGTCTGGGTAATTTACAGATAACAAAGAACGGCGAATCGGTATTTGTTCAGGATGATGATTCATACAATTACGGACTTCCTGAATTCACAGCTGACATTGTAGCCAAACAGATTGCTGCGGCTCCGGTGATAAAGCCAAAGCGCAAAAGGCGTGTCCGCGCATGGCTCATTCTGCTCATTCTGATTATTGGCGGCGGAATTACCTCGTGGTTTCTGATTCCTGAAATCCCTGAAAACGTGCTTCCACTCTGGGAAAAAGCCATTTCGGTGTTTGACAGGAAAGAACCGGTTACTGATACTACAACGACCAAAGCTGTTGATACCACTCAAAATGTAATGGTTGAACCAGACACCATCATGCAGGATACAACCCAAAAGGACACAATAATAACTGAAGGACCTCTTTCATATTTTGTCATTGCTGGTAGTTTTGCCGATAAAACTGAAGCAGAGACTTTCTGCAACAATCTGAAGCAGAGAGGATATCCCGAAGCCATGGTTGTTATTTCCGAAGCCGACCGCAGAATCCGGGTTGCTTACAAAGGTTTTTCGACCCGTGAAACCGCACTTGATTTTCTGAATAAAACAAAAACAGCTGAGAACAAAAGCGATATCTGGCTTCTGCATCAGAATTTATAGGACATGGCCAAAAAGAAACTGCAGCACTTTGCCGAAAATAAAACCTTTGCGCATTATTTCGAAATGCCTTTTGTACAACTATCGCCCAACGGACATCCGATGCGGGGACAATGGAAAAATCAGTTTTTCGGAAACGGTAATCCGCTCATCATTGAGATTGGCTGCGGAAAAGGCGAATATACAGTTGGACAGGCAAAACACTTTCCAAACAAAAACTTCATCGGGGTTGACATCAAGGGAGCCCGCATCTGGCGCGGCGCCCGAACCATAAAAGACGAAGGCATGAAAAACGCCGCCTTCATACGCTCCCAGGCCGGCTTGCTGCAACTGTGGTTTGCTCCCGGCGAAGTGGATGAAATCTGGATTACTTTTCCCGATCCACAGCCGGGCTGTCGTCAGAACAAACGCCTGACCTCGATGCGCTATCTCAATATGTTCAAAGCTTTTCTGAACGAAAACGGAATCGTACACCTGAAAACCGACAGCAGGGAATTGTTTGATTACACACTGGAAGTGATTGCCGGAAACAATCTTCAGCTGATTGAAAGCATCGACGATTTGTATGCCACTCCCGGCGACGGGCCTTTGCATACCATTCAGACCTTTTATGAAAAAATGTGGCTTGAAATGGATAAAAAAATCAGCTACATGGCATTCCGCTTAATATAATGGAAAAGAAAAATGACTTTTTCGAGCAGGTCTGGCAGGTAGTGGAGCTGATTCCCTGTGGCAGAGTAACTTCGTATGGAGCCATTGCCCGCTATCTGGGATCGCCACAGGCATCACGCACAGTAGGGTATGCCATGAACGCATCCCATGCCAGCACCGTTCATATTCCCGCACACCGCGTGGTGAACCGCAACGGACTGCTTACAGGAAAGCACTGGTTTGGCGGACCCGACGTTATGCAGCAACTTCTTGAAAACGAAGACATCAAAGTTATTGATGATAAAATCATTGATTTCGAAAAGCATTTCTGGGATCCGACAAAAGAACTGTAGAAAATCGAACACTGAACCTGTCTGACGGTTTAACTGCAACAGGCAGTCAGGCAGGCAAGGACGGATTGATTTAAGAATTTGTACATCCGCAATAATACCAGAATAAGCTTCAGAGACTGTTTGAAATTTATTTCTTTGACAAAAGCAACACAACCTTCAATAGTCTGAAATGCAATGGAGGACATGAGAGAGTCAGATATTTATACCAAAATGAAATATATAACAGTCTGATTTCAATGGATGACTCCGGAGGAGTC
>DAOPKE010000012.1:0-41927 GCA_035390965.1 Bacteroidales bacterium
CACCGGTTGGGATACTGACAGTTATAGCATGCGTGTTTACAGTCGCTGGGGCGAGCTTGTGTTCAGCACCACCGACGTGAATCACGAATGGGATGGCATGATGCCTGATGGCGTTACAGAGGCACAGCAGGATGTGTATTCGGTTATGATATATGTGAAGGGTCTTGATGGATCTGAACATGAATACATCCGTGCAATTGCGCTGATCAGATAATTTTGAATATGCTTGTAAGAAGCCGGCTGCAAAGTTTTTGTGGCCGGCTTTTTTGTTGCCAGATTTTTTCGTAATGATTTTGCATAGTGCAATTTCTGCAGTTTCGATATGGATTTTTGAAAAAAAATTCATTCGTGAGCGAACTTTTAAACGATATATGATTATTATAAGTGATAAAAAAGATACCTTTGGTGTTTAAAAGATGAAAAACAATCATTATTATTTCTACTTTATTAAACATTTCATGTAATAACACATCTAATATTGAATAGAACACCTACCAAACCTAATAATCGGAAGTTAAAGAAGAGAAAAATGAAAATACAATCAGTTGCAGTATTATTCTTGCTTACATTATCTGTTGCATTGGATGTTCAATGCCAAATTGCACCCAACAGATATGTCATGGAGGCATTTACCAATGAGCAGATTGAGCTCATGTCTCAGGAAAGGATTGAATATCTTAATTACATCAGCCAGCATGCCTGGGAGATTGTTGATATTCCTGAGGGCAAGCTGAATGCAGATTATCCGTTATTGTACCGGGTGGATAATGAATCAAAAATGGCTCTCAATTCTGCATTGAATTGCGGAGAGCTTGATTCTTTCAATATTTTGAATTTCAAATACTCTATAAAAACTGAAAGGAATTATTACCGGATTGAAGGATGCAGCAAATGGCTTGTATTAAAAAGTCACAAGGAAATTACAGCCGGTTTCAACGAGTTTAAAACAATAAACTGATCTGACTATGAAAAAATATATTTTGTTTGCTGTTTTTCTTATCAGTTCATCAGGTATCATTGCCCAGAATTACTCGATGACAACAGGGACAATAACTACATGTTCAGGTACTTTCTACGACAGTGGTGGAAACGGTGGAACTTACTCCACAAATGAACTTTATACTTATACAATCTGCCCATCCACCCCCGGGGCCAAGGTCTCGCTCAATTTCACCAGCTTCAATGTTGAGGCAAATTATGACATGCTGACGATTTATGATGGGCCGAATACTGCATCACCTTCACTGGGGTCTTATGATAATAATGTTCCATTAAGCGGAGTTGTTCAGGCAACAACATCCAATGCCAGTGGCTGCCTTACTTTTGTTTTTGAGTCGGATGGTTCAATACAATATGCTGGCTGGCAGGCAGCTATCAGTTGCTCGCAGCCTTGCCAGACCATTCAGGCTGTTTTCTCCAGTTCGTCACCTGCTGCATCGGGTAGTTATATCAATGTTTGTCAGGGACAGACTGTAAGTTTCTCGGGCTCGGCAACTTTTCCGCAGAATGGAACAAGTTATACTCAAAGCCTGGCAACATCCACTTTTACGTGGGATTTTGGAGATGGCACCACTGCTACCGGCCAGAATGTTACCCACACGTATGCCACCGAAGGCGGATATGATGTTGATCTGGTTGTTACCGATAATCATGGTTGTATTAGTTACAATGATATTGATATTCGTGTCAGGGTTTCAACAACACCTACTTTTTCAGGAACCAATGTCAGCCCAACTTCAATTTGTCTTGGTCAATCAGCAACGCTGACCGGAAGCCCGCATATGACTCCCTGGTCTCAGCCCACAGGAGCTACACTGGCCGGAACGACCTATCTGCCCGATGGTACAGGTGTTTCATATACAACGCAGCTTTGTTTTACTGAATTTTCGCCGGGACAAACTGTTACTGCAGCTTCAGATATTGTTAGTTTGTGTATGGACCTGGAGCATTCATACTGGGGCGATCTCACTATTTCAATTGCATGTCCGAATGGCAGTTCGATGATTTTGACCGATGGATATTCATCCACAGCAACCGGCTATGTAAATCTTGGTGAACCTGTTGATGATGATTATTCGTCAACGGTCGGAGATCCTTATACTTATTGCTTTACTCCTTCTGCTGCCACAACAATGGATGCTTTGGTTACAGCAGGACCACCAACATATTCTTACACCGATAACGATGGAACGGCTGTTTCTAGTATGTCGTATATCCCCGGTGGAAATTATGCCGCCGAAGGTGCATGGTCAAGTTTGATTGGTTGTCCGCTCAATGGATGCTGGGTTATTACAGTGACCGATCATCTTGGTTCGGATGATGGTTCGATTTTTCAATGGGGGATAAACTTCAATCCCGCATTGTATCCATCGCTCTGGGGATTTACTCCAACGCTTGCAACACAGCAATGGTCAGGTACTGCCAACTCGGGCCTCACAACTACCACCAGCAATCCAGCTACGGTAAATCCAACGGTTGCCGGCAATTATACTTACACTTATACTATTACCGATAATTACGGCTGCTCTTATGATACCACGGTAACGTTGAATGTTTCTGCCGGGCCAACAATAACAGCCACAGCTTCTCCTTCATCGGTGTGCCCTGGTCAGAGTTCAACCCTGACTGCCAGTGGTGGAGCAACTTATAATTGGAGTACTGGTGCAACTGGAGCTTCTGTAAGTGTGACTCCTGGCTCAACTACAACATACACTGTTACAGGAACCAGTGCTGCTGGTTGTATTGGAACAGCAACCGTTACGGTAACAGCTAGTCCTCCAGCGGCAATTTCTGCTTCTGCCTCACCGGCAGCTATATGCAGTGGAACTGCGACTACAGTCTCTGCTTCGGGTGGTTCTACTTATGTTTGGAGTCCTTCAGGATCAGGAGCCAGTTTTACGGCTTCACCAACCACCACTACCACATATAGTGTAACAGGAACTACAGCTGCCGGATGCACAGGCTCGGCGACAGTTATGGTTACGCTTAATCCAAATCCAACGGTTACAGCTTCGGCTTCTCCAGCTTCTGTTTGTCCAGGTCAGGCATCAACCCTGAGTGCCAGCGGAGCATCAGGTTATGTCTGGAGTTGTGGCTCAACAATGGTAAATCCGCTTGTTACAACAACTTATACTGTTACAGGTACTTCTGCAGCCGGTTGTACGGGAACTGCGACAGTGACAGTTGTGGTGAATCCAAATGCCACTATCACTGCAAGCGCTCTTCCGACATCAATTTGCAGTGGGCAGAGTGCTACTCTAACTGCTTCGGGAGGAGCTACCTATGTATGGAATACCGGATCAACAATGAATCCGCTGACAGTGAACCCGACATCAACCACATCTTATACTGTAACAGGAACTACAGCTTTGGGCTGTTCAGGAACGGCTGCGCTAACCATAACAGTGAACCCTTTGCCGGCTGTAAGTGCCTCTGCATCTCCTGCCAATATATGTTTTGGTTCGTCCTCTACATTAACTGGCAGTGGAGCCAGCAGTTATTCCTGGAGCACCGGTCAAAATGCAACTTCAATATCGGTGAGTCCTGTTGTAAATACGACATATACTGTAACAGGAACTTCTTCGGCGGGATGTACGGGTACGGCTACTGTTTCAATTAATATCAGTGCCAGTTTAAGCATTTCTGCTGCTGCTTCTCCTTCTTCTGTCTGTCTTGGGCAGAGTTCGACCATTTCTGCTTCCGGAGCATCAACGTACACCTGGAGTCCTGCGGGGACAGGAGCCAGTTTTGCAGCCAGCCCCACAGCCACAACAACATATAGTGTTACCGGTAGTGATGCCTGGGGTTGTACAGGTACAACCACCGTGACATTAACAGTTAATCCGTTGCCGACAGTTACCGCTTCGGCAAATCCTACAGGAATATGTGCAGGTCAGAGTTCTGTAATTACAGCTACAGGAGCCAATAGTTATGTCTGGAGTTCAGGTAGCTCAGGAGCCAGTTTCACAGCTACGCCTTCGGGGACAAGCACTTATAGTGTAACGGGGACGAGTTCCGCGGGTTGTACAGGGTCGGCAACTGTTACCCTGACCGTTAATCCATTGCCAACAGTAACAGCTACTGCAACACCTGCAGCAATCTGTGCGGGTCAGAGTTCGACGATTTCGGCCAGTGGCGCAAATTCATATGTCTGGAATACAGGCGCAAGTAGTGCCTCAATTTCTGTTTCGCCAGTGTCAACAACAAACTATACGGTAACAGGAACCAGTGTAGCAGGTTGCACCGGCTCAGCAACAGTTTCATTGACAATTAATCCGCTGCCGGTTGTTTCAGCTACAGCATCACCATCTATGATTTGTGCCGGACAAAGTTCAACGATTTCGGCCAGCGGAGCCAATTCATACGTCTGGAGTCCGGGCGGATCTGGTGCTTCGTTTTCAGCCACACCTGGTTCTACAACAACTTATAGCGTTACAGGTACTTCTACTGCGGGGTGTACAGGAACAGCGGTTGTGACACTAACCGTCAATCCGCTGCCGACAGTGTCAGCATCTGCATCTCCATCAGCTATTTGTGTTGGACAAAGTTCAACGATTTCGGCCAGTGGAGCCAACTCTTATGTCTGGAGCCCGGGTGGTTCAGGTACATCTTTTACTGCAAATCCGATTACAACAACTATATATAGTGTAACAGGAACAACAACGGCCGGATGTACAGGTTCATCCTCTGTTTCGTTAACGGTAAATCCACTTCCGAATATTGTTGCCACTGCTTCTCCAATGGCAGTATGTGCGGGTTTCAGCACAACAGTCAGTGCGAGCGGCGGAAGTTCGTATGTTTGGAGCAGTGGACAAACTGTGGCATCTTTCAATGAAATGCCGGCAGCAACTACAACCTATAATGTTACAGGCACAGATGCCCATAATTGCAGTAATACGGCAAGCGTAACGGTTACATTGATGCCAGGATTGACTGTCAATGTAACCCCCGAGGTAGATGACATCTGTGAGGGTTCAAGTACAACACTGACAGCTTCGTCACCGGGCAGTGGTGTTGGCTATATCTGGGATACAGGAGCTGGTTCGGCATCCATCACTGTCAGTCCGTTGACAACAACAACATACAGTGTTACAGGAACAGATGCACAGGGTTGTTCGGGTACAACAACAGCTACAGTGAATGTTGATCCTTTACCAGTAGCAAATTTTTCTGCAGATCCTTTGATTGGTTGCGATCCAACAACAGTTCATTTCACAGATCTCAGCACAGGTAACATAAGCATTTGGGATTGGGAATTCGGGGATGGAGATATCTCCGGATTGCAGCATCCAAGTCATACATACACATCGGGGATATATAATGTTACATTGACAGTAACGACTGTTGCCGGCTGTCAGTCATCATTGACTATGAGTAATTATGTAACCATTTCTCCCAATCCAGTTGCGGCATTTACTGCAAATCCTGCCGTTGTTTCGCAGGATGAACCGACCATCAGTTTTATCAATCAATCTACGCAGGCGACTTTATACAATTGGAGTTTTGGAGATAATGCAGGGAATGATTATGCTGAGAACCCAATTTATACTTATTCGGGATCTGGTTCATATGTTGTTACGCTCTGGGCTGAAAACGATGCCGGCTGTACGGATTCAGCATCCATGACTGTCAATGTTAAGCCCACATACACGTTCTATCTGGCCAATGCTTTCAGTCCGAATGGTGATGGACGTAATGATGTTTTACGCCCGTTTGGAACAGGATGGGATACTGATTCTTATAGTATGAGAATTTATTCCCGTTGGGGTGATTTGGTGTTCAGCACTACCGATATCAATCATGGATGGGATGGATTTATGCCTAATGGAGCCGAGGCCATTCAGGATGTTTATTCTGTCATTATTTCAATTAGGGGTATGGATGGGAAGGAGAATCATTATTATAAAGGCGTTGGTTTGATCCGATGATAATAAAAAAGTCTGCATCAATAAATCGATACAGACTTTTTTTATGTCTTGATAAAGAATTATCCTTCTTTTACTTCACTTCTTTTTTCGTTGTCGGCTTTTGGTTCTTTTGGAAACATTCGTTTTTGGAAAACGATAATCATGACAACCGCAATGGAAATATATGAATCGGCAAGGTTGAAAACGGGTCGGAAAAACAGAAAATCATCACCGCCAACGAAAGGAATCCAGGATGGGTAGGATCCATGAAGAATGGGAAAATAGAACATGTCAACGACTTTTCCCTGAAGAAATCCGGCATAATTGCCCCCAAATAATACGGCGGGATTATCTCCTGACCCATAAACAGGGCTCGATTCAAATATCATCCCATAAAACATACTGTCGATGATGTTTCCTGCCGCACCGGCAAAAATGAGTGCTATGGCAAAAATATACAGCAGATGTTTTTTTTCTCGAATAATTTTCAGCAAATACCACATGATGGCAGTAGCTGCGATAATTCTAAAAATACTCAATAAATACTTACCGATGGCACCTTTAAGATGCAATCCGAAAGCCATTCCTATGTTTTCGACAAAATTGAGACGAAACCAATGGCCAATAACATTCACTTCTTCTCCCAGGAGAAAATGTGTTTTGATGTAAATTTTCAGAAACTGATCGAGAATAAGCAATATAAAGATAAATATCAGTGTATTGCGAAGGATTTTTTTATTCATCGGGCGGCAGACTGATGCGTGGTTCCTTTTTGGTCATTTTGTTTTTGGCCTCAATGCTGAGTGTGGCATGAGGAACCGCTTTGAGTCGCTCTTTCGAAATCAGTTTTCCTGTCACGCGGCAAATGCCATAGGTCTTGTTTTGTATTCTGACCAATGCAGCTTCGAGGTCACGGATAAACTTTTGCTGACGGGCTGCCAGCTGACTGTTTTCTTCCTTCGATAATACCTGGGAGCCTTCTTCAAGCACTTTAAAGGTTGGACTCGTGTCGCTGATGTCATTGTCGTTTGTTCCGGTAAAAGCTTCTGTTAGCAAGGCCAGATCTGCCTTTGCCTTATCCAGTTTTGCAACAATCAGCAAGCGGAATTCTTCAAGTTCCTCATCGCTGTAGCGACTTTTTTCTTTTTCTTCTTTTGCCATAGTTCAGTTTTTACACTTTTTCAACAATAGCGTGAACTGAAATCTCATCGGTCAATTCTATTAAAACGGCTTCAGTAGCGCCTTTCATATCCCGAAGTTCAAGCTCAGTCGCTAATATCTCATTGCAAATATATGAATAATTGTTAGTTATTGCCTTTTCTGCTAAATTCGTCTTATCAACAAAAACACGGATTTTGTCAGTAACTTCGTAATCGCGCTCTTTGCGCAGGTTTTGAATGCGGTTCACAAACTCTCTGGCAACGCCTTCCTCCAGCAATGTCTCACTTAATGTAACATCGAGCGCTACTGAAAGACTTCCTTCGCTCATGACAACCCACCCCGGAATGTCTTCAGTAATAATTTCAACATCTTCCACCAGCACTTCTGCTGCGCCTTCGGCCAACGAAACACTTATTTTGCCTTCATTTTCCAATTGATTGATCTGTGCTCCGTTCAGCGCTGCTATGGCGGCTGCCAGCTCCTTCATCTGCTTGCCGAAACGCGGCCCGAGCTTCTTAAAATCAGCCTTGATTTTCTTAACCAGAAAACTGCCGTCGTCTTTGAAAAATTCAAGCTCCTTCACATTCACCTCTGCCAGAATGATTTTTTGTACACTCTCAATCTGACCTTTGATCTTGTTGTCGGTAAGCGGAATCAGAATCTTTTGAAGTGGCTGACGTACTCGGTTGCCGGTTTTTTTGCGCAGCGACAATACCATCGATGATATTTTCTGCGCCAGCTGCATGCGCTCTTCGAGATCACGGTCAATATATTCGCTGTTGTATATCGGAAAGTCGCATAAATGCACGCTCTCAACATTGCGTCGGCCGGTCACCGAATTCAGATCCGAAAACAATCTTTCTGCAAAGAAGGGCGCAATGGGTGAAATTAAAACCGACAATGTTTCAAGAACATGATACAATGTCTGGTAAGCCGATAATTTATCTTTCGACATTTCGCCTTTCCAGAAGCGACGTCGCGATAAACGTACATACCAGTTGCTCAGAAACTCATCGGTGAAATTCTGAATGGCGCGTCCGGCGCGGGTTGGCTCGTAGTCGGCATACGATTCATCTACTAATTTAATCAGACTGTTCAGCTCCGATAAAATCCAGCGATCCAGCTCGGGACGCTCAGCAACAGGAACTTCGGTATCGCTGAAATCAAACTTGTCGATGTTCGCATACAGCGCAAAGAAAGAGTAAGTGTTATACAGTGTTCCGAAGAATTTTCGCTGTACTTCGGCAACACCTTCGCTGTCGAATTTCAGATTGTCCCAGGGCTGCGAATTGGTTATCAGGTACCAGCGCGTCGCATCGGGACCGTATTTGCCAATGGTTTCAAAGGGATCAACGGCATTGCCGAGTCGTTTCGACATTTTGTTTCCGTTCTTATCGAGCACCAGACCGTTTGAAACAACTGTTTTATAGGCCACCGAATCAAACACCATGGTGGCAATGGCATGCAGAGTGAAGAACCAGCCACGTGTCTGGTCAACGCCTTCGGCAATGAAATCGGCAGGAAAACTTTTTTCAAAAACGTCTTTATTTTCAAATGGATAATGCCACTGCGCATAAGGCATGGAGCCACTATCGAACCATACGTCGATGAGGTCGGGTTCGCGGCGCATCGGTTTTCCTGAATCCGACACAAGGATGATCGGGTCAACTGATGGCTTGTGCATGTCAAATTTTTCGTAATTGACTTTGCTCATATCACCAACAACAAAATCCTTCATCGGATTTTCTTTCATGAATCCGGCCTCGATGCTCTTGCTGATTTCTTTTGAAAGTTCTTCGAGCGAGCCGATGCACTTGATTTCACTACCATCTTCGCTCAGCCACACCGGAAGCGGAACGCCCCAATAGCGGCTGCGACTCAGATTCCAGTCAACCAGGTTTTCGAGCCAGTTGCCAAAGCGGCCCGTACCCGTCGATTCAGGCTTCCAGTTGATGGTGTTGTTCAGCTCAATCATGCGGTCTCGATAGTCGGTGGTTTTGATAAACCATGAATCGAGCGGATAGTACAGAATTGGTTTGTCAGTGCGCCAGCAATGCGGATAGCTGTGTTCGTATTTTTCTGCTTTGAATGCTTTGTTTTCTTTCTTCAGCTTGATGACAAGTTCGATGTCAACATTCAATTCTTTTTCCTTTTCAGGAGTGTAATCGGGATGATACTGCGGTTTCACAAACTTCCCGGCGAACTCGCCCATCTCTTCCGTGAATTTCCCCTGCTTGTTCACCATGGTGAGCGCACCGAGGTTGTATTTCTTTCCCATGCGGAAGTCGTCGGCACCAAAGCTGGGAGCCAGATGCACGATGCCTGTACCATCTTCTGTTGTAACGAAATCTCCGGCTACCACGCGGAAAGGGTCTCCCTCAGCGGGCTGCGCGTATGGCAGCAATTGTTCGAAACGGATTTCGGTGAGCTCTTTTCCTTTGAAAGTTCCAAGAACTTTGAACGGAATATTCTTTTGTCCGGGCTCGTAACTGTCTATGTCAAGTGCCGCATTCTCGGCCGGAAACCAGCGGTTGAGCAGGGGAGCGCCCACCACAACGGTCTGCGGTTCGAATGTGTATGGATTGTAGGTCTGAACTAAATTGTATTCAATATTTTCACCGACAGCAAGACCTGTGTTTGACGGCAAAGTCCATGGAGTGGTCGTCCATGCAAGGATATAGAGATTCCCTTTTACACCGGGTGTGTTGAAAAGGAATTCGCTGCGTTCGTTGCGAACCACTTTGAATTGTGCAACAACGGTATTGTCTTTTACATTTTTGTAGCAACCGGGTTGGTTCAGTTCATGTGTGCTGAGGCCGGTTCCGGCAGCAGGCGAGTACGGCTGAATGGTGTAGCCTTTATACAGCAGTCCTTTGTCGAACAGGGTTTTCAGCAGATGCCAGACCGATTCAATGTATTTATTGTCGAAAGTGATGTATGGATTTTCGAGGTCAACCCAATATCCCATGCGGCGTGTAAGCTCGTCCCACTGATCTTTGTATTTCATCACTTCCTGACGGCATTCGCGGTTGTAGTCAATAACAGAAATGCTTTTACCGATATCTTCTTTGGTAATCCCGAGTTTTTTCTCAACGCCGATTTCCACCGGAAGTCCATGTGTATCCCAGCCGGCCTTGCGTTTTACCTGAAAGCCTTTCAGTGTCTGATAACGGCAGAAAAGATCCTTGATGGCGCGGGCCATTACGTGGTGAATGCCCGGCATTCCATTCGCACTCGGCGGTCCTTCGAAAAATACGTATTCGGGTTTGCCTGCGCGCGTTTCAATACTTTTGCGGAAGATATCTTTCGAATCCCACCATTGTCTTACATCATCAGCCAGTTCTGTCAGCCTTAATTGCTTGTACTCGTTGTATTTGCCCTTCATTCCAAAGTGATTTTTAAAAAGAGGTGCAAAAGTACAAAATAATGTGCTGATTTGCTAATGTGCTGATGTGCTAATTTGCAAATTGTGCATTGTGCCCCATGCTCTATGCGTTGCGCTTTGTGCCTTGTGCATTGAGCCTCATGCTTTGCATTTTCAGATTTTTTCGTAACTTGCACATTCTTTATGCATTAACGTATGTCTTTCAAGTCATTTATTTTTGCAATAGTATTTTTTATATCAGTAGGCGGACTGATGGTCGCAGACATGATTGCGCCTCATTCTTCACATACACCCGATCCTATAAAACTGCGCGATTTCGATGAGATTGTTGCATCTGATACTCTTCATGTAATAATGGGATACAACTCTGTAAATTATTTTGTGTACAAAGGAACACCGATGGGTTATCAGTATGAAATGGTGCAGCAATTATGCAAAGATATGGGGCTGTTTCTCGATCTGACTGTTAATAACGATGTAGAAGAAGCGTTTCGCTGTGCGGCTTTTGGTAAATGCGATTTGATAGCCATGGAACTCAATGTTGCAAAAAATCGGTTTCCACGAATTGTCTTTACAGATTCATTGTATAAAATGCGCTCCATTCTTGTGCAACGAAAAGATAGTGCGGGATTAGTGCAGGTGAAAGATCTCAAACATCTGAGTGGCAAAACTGTTCTGATTCCCAGGAAAACTATTTACCAAAGACAATTACTCGAGCTTGAAGATAGTCTGCATATCGATATTGATATTGTGCCACTTGGAGAAGTTGGAACTGAAGATTTATGTAATCTGGTTGCGGAAGGCAGGGTGGATTATACCATTTGCGATGAGCATATGGCGCGGACTTTATGGGCCTATTATCCTGAACTCGATTTTAGTGTGATTGTTTCCAAACCTCAACCGGTTGCTTGGGCTGTCAATAGCAATTCACAAGTTTGGCTTTCAAAGCTCAATTCATGGATTGAAACTTATAAGAAAAAAGGGAATCTTCATTTTCTTCAACGTAAATATTTTGATCATCCGGTTTTGTATCTTTTTGGTATGCCGCATGAACACAGTCTTTCCGGTGGAAAAATCAGCAAGTATGATGATCTGATACAAAAGTACAGCAACGAAATCGGTTGGGACTGGCGCCTGGTTGCTTCTTTGATTTATCAGGAATCGCGCTTTACAACAGACTTTCAGTCGCCAAGTGGTGCTTTTGGTTTAATGCAACTGATGCCAGGTACTGCTCGGCATATGGGTGTTAATTATAACAGCAGTGCGGAAGAACAGTTAAAGGGTGGTCTGAAATTGTTGCATTATATGGATACCGCCTTTGCCATTTATATTGATGATGAATCAGAGCGTCATAAGGTTGTGATTGCTGCTTACAATTTGGGCATGGCACATTTTTACGATGCATTTGAGTTAGCGAAAAAACATGGCAAATCCCCAATCACTTATGCTGTTGTGATTGAATGCTTGAAATGCAAATCAAAGCCATTATATTACAACGATCCGGTTGTAAAATTTGGCTACCTTAACCCTTGGTATGTCGAGCGTTTTGTACGTGAAATTTATGCGCGCTACAACGCATACTGCGCGGTGTTTCCGGAGAAATAATTTTAAAGGCTGTCGCTTGTTGAATGCTACACCATGAATTCATCAATCCATCAAGTTTATTAAGTAGAAAGGCGATGTGGTAGTAGTCAGTAGCCAATGGTCAGTTGTCAGTTTTATTTTCACTTCAACCTTGCTTTCAAACTTCACTTCTTTCTTCAAAATTCTTTAAATCATCAATCAGATCAAAAATCACAAATTTTCATCTTGAGCTTGTCGAAGGGCACCTATCGGTAGTCTTAAATCAAAAACCTCCTTCTTACTTCGATGTTCCTTGTTCTCTGTTCCGTGTTCAAAAGGGCTTACACATACAAATAATCCGTATTCATCCGGATATATCTGTTCAGTGCCGACCACGACGAAATCCAGGAAATAAACATGCCACTCAGAATGATGGCTCCGAATAGCATATATACCTGACTGTCATCCTGTATGGCCTGCAGATCGGGAATCTGCTGATAGGCGAGCATCATCACACCTTCGAGTAAAACAACGGCCAGCAGACTGCTTACAAGTCCCATCCACAAGGCCTGAAACAGAAACGGACGTCGGATGAATCCGCGTGTAGCGCCCACCAGCAGCATGCTTCGGATGAGAAAACGTTTTGAATAAATGGCTAAACGAATAGTATTGCTGATGAGACTATACGATATAAGGAAGACCAGGAGCGCGAATCCGAGCAGTATTAATGAAACTTTTCCTGAATTCACATTGATGTCTTCAACAAGATCTTTCTGATAATATACATTTCCAACAATTGATTCTTTCTGCACTTTTGCCACAAATGCATCAATGGCTTCACTGGTTGCAAAGTCAGGTTTGAGTGTAATATCGAGTGATGGCGGAATCGGGATAATACCAAGGAACTCCACAAATTCTTCGCCGGTTTCTTCGGTCATGCGTTTGGCAGCTTCTTCGGAACTCACCATGGAGCATGTTTGTACGGCCGGGTCAAGTTGCATTTTTTTCTGCATGGCCAGCATGTCGGCTTCGGGCAGACTGTCTTTGAACATCACCGTCACGATGATGTTTTCTTTTACGTAGTTTGAAAGCCGTTTTGAATGCAGCAGAATAAGTCCCGACAGTCCGAGAATGAGCAGTACCAGCGAAATGCTGATGATCAGGGTGGCATAGGAGCCCCCGAGCCGGATGGAAGATTTGCGGTGTTTTGCCATGACGCAAAAATAGTATTTTCTTTGCGAATGCAGACATCTTGTGAATTGTGGGTTGTATCTTTTTGTAACTATTGAAATTAAATGAAAACGCACAAAGTTTTTGCAGAAAAACAGAGAAAATCATATAAGTTCCCGGTCACCAATTCAAAACAGCATCTGCGGCCTGTGCCGGGTTCTTGCCGAAAACCTTCAAAGCTTTTTCTCTGTTTCTTCCCGAGGTCTGCCTTGTCAGTCATATAAAATTCCACGTCAGCAATGCTGCGAAGTCAACTTTTTCTTGCTGACGGTAGAATGTCGGGAGAGACCCAACATTCTGTCGTCCGTACTACAATGATTTGAGAAAAATAGCGGACACGGAATCGTTGGGTTTCACGAATATATACTTGAAAATGTTGTTTGTATTGCAAAAATTGATTTGTCCGTTTTTGAGTTTGTGAAAGTAAAACTATTTCTTCACCACCCGTATCTCAACCCGCCTGTTCATCTGCTGTTCACTTGCATTTCTTTCTTCGGTAAGAGGCCTGGTGTGTCCGAATCCTTTCCACGTCATGCGCTCGGCCGCTATCCCTTTGCTTATCAGAAAATCATAAATAGCTTTCGCTCTTTGTCCTGACAAATCTTCCTCATCATTTCGCGAACAACAAATGTGACCTTCAATGGAAATTTCAAGCGTGGGATTTTCCGCCATCACCTGATAAAGTTCATCCAATACCGGCCTTGAAACTGGCAGAGGAATTGGCGTTCCGCCAATAAAGGAAATATTTTCCAATCTGATCAGGTCACCCGCCTCTGCTTGTATGATTTTTTCCTTCAATACAGACATTTTCTTTTCCTCAGGTCTGCTGGTTACAATATCCACGCGCCGGTTGCGAAAAAATTCTGTGTCGCCAAATTCCAGCGTTTCGTTTTTCCCGGCTGCCAGTGTGCTTTTTACATCAATCCCTTTTTGAACAAATACTGATTTCACAGCATTGGCGCGCCTTTCCGACAGCACCTGATTTCGTTCAGTTGTCCCGACTGAATCGCAATAACCGCTCAGACTCACAATCGACGCTTTATATTTTTTGCAATAGGCCGCCACCGTATCCAGAATCCGCATGGCCGCTGCATCCGGCTCAAACGAAGCTGTGGAGAAATAAACACTGTGTGTTTTTGTTTCCTGCGCTGGTAATGATGCAAAGGCAATGATTGCCGATAAAAAGATAATGACTGATTTCATGGTTAAAATATTTAATGATTAAAT
The DNA here is from genome assembly GCA_035390965.1 of Bacteroidales bacterium. Taxonomy (GTDB): domain Bacteria; phylum Bacteroidota; class Bacteroidia; order Bacteroidales; family DTU049; genus GWF2-43-63. Next base: position 14,473 of record DAOPKE010000012.1, read on the forward strand.
TAACGCAAAATTAATTGTGTTTATTGCATTAAAAATATTTTTCCGATTTATTTCTTCACCACCCTTATCTCAACCCGCCTGTTCTCCTGCTTTTCGGCTTCGGTCTTTTCTTCATTCAATGGCCGTGTGTGCCCGAATCCTTTAAATGACATGCGTTTCGCTTCAATGCCTTTTTTTATAAGATAAGCATACACAACGTAGGCGCGCTCGCCGGAGAGATTGGAAAAGTCATCACTGATGCAGCAGATATGGCCTTCAATGGCGATTTCCAGCGTGGGCTGCGACAGCATGATGTTGTATAGCTCTTCAAGAACCGGCATCGATTCAGGCATAGGACGGCTGGAGTTGTTGTAGAAACTTATATTTTCAAGACGGATCAGATCGTCGACCTGTGCCTGTGAAATCTTTTCTTCCAGAATAGATAATTTCTTTTCTTCAGGTCTGCTGGTCACAATATCCACGCGTCGGTTGCGAAAAAAATCAGTACCGTCATATTCCAGTGTTTCGTTTTTTCCGGCTACCAGTGCGCTTTTTACATCGATTCCTTTTTGGATAAATATTACTTTCACTGCATTGGCGCGCCATTCCGACAGTATCTGATTGCGTTCCGATGTTCCGACCGAATCGCAATAACCACTCAGACTAACGACCGTAGCATTGTGTTTTTTACAATAGGCCGCCACTGAATCCAGAACACGCATGGCCGCTGCATCCGGATGAAAAGATGCTGTGCTGAAATAAACACTGTGCGTCTTTGTTTCCTGCGCCATTGCCGGTGAAAGCAAAATAAATAAAAGCAAAGTAAATAATGTGTGTTTCATGATAATTAAGCTTTGTATTTAATTCTCAACGGTTGAATTCCTTATTTTATTGCTCTCATTCTTTCAAGACAAAAGATAAAAGTACAAAGATAAAAGTGACCATCTAATATTCCCATATCGGCGAACCCGTCACAGCTTGCCAAGTTTTACGTGAGCCTCCCATTTCCAAATCTTTTCCAGAATTATTTATTTCCACATACGCCGACTTGTCACGTTTTACGTGAAGGCGTCACATAAGCGAAGCGGAATTTAATCCGCAGAAGGCGGATCATTTCCACATCATATTTCGTATTTCTGATTTCGTATTTCGTATTTTCTGCAGGATATTGAATTTCCACATTTCCACATCATATTAAGATAAAAGACAAAAGTACAAAGATAAAAGTGATTCTCTCATATTCACACATTCGCGAAGCGACACATCGACGAAGTCGCACATTTTCACATCCGTTCATATTTCGTATTTCGTATTTCTTATCTCGTATTTCCTTACTTTTGCCCCATGCAACCTATCATCCTTTGGCAGGATCAATATGCACTTGCAGTGAACAAGCCCAACAACGTGCTTGTTCATCATTCCGATTATTCCGGCATCGAAGGAGAAAAGTCGTTGCTTGAATTATTGAAGGAGCAGGGAATACCCCGCGTATATCCGCTCCACCGGCTCGACAGAAAAACATCCGGCATTGTGCTGCTTGCAAAACACCGGAGCAACGTTGCTGTTTTTCAGAAATTATTTGATGAACAGAAAATTCGAAAAACCTATCTGGCACTGCTTCGCGGACATGTCGATGCAGAAGGGATAGTTGATACCCCTGTGCGCAACGATCGTGGAAATTATCGCGATGCATTAACGCATTACCGCTGCATTGAGCATTATGAGCTGAATGTAGCTGTTGAGCCCTACGACACATCACGGTACAGTTTGGTTGAAATGGAACCCAAAACCGGACGCTTACATCAGTTGCGCGTGCATGCCAATAAAATCGCACATCCCATTATTGGCGATCACAAGCACGGAAACCGGCACCACAACAGGCTTTTCGCTGAACAGTTCCTGTTGCCGGATTTATTTCTGCATGCCAGTGAATTGCAATTTACACATCCGTTTACCAATGAAGAAATCATCATCAATGCTCTACTTCCGGCTTTCTGGGCGCGCTTCGATGAAATCAGAAAAGAACTGAGTATCTGATCACACCCTGAAGCTCGGCCACTAAGGCTCAAAGTTACTTCAATGGATTTTGCCACAAAGACACTGAAAATCACCACCTGCTAATATACATGGTTTCAAAAAATATTTTGTGACTTAGTGTCTCAGTGGCATCTTCATGTACCATAATCTGAATCAGGTTTCACCGCAGGCCTGCCTGTTGCAGAAAGGTGAAGACTGATTCGAACTTGCCGCCCATCACGTCACGCCAGTGACTGATGCCGGCGGGTTAGCGTTCATAAGACCTGCTAAGGTTTTCGATGAGATCCCGGCTCTGCACAAGCTAATTCAATAATGAGCGGATTCCTTTTCCGGCCGGGAACTAAGTAGTAAAAAGTTGTCAAGTTTTTAAAGTTGAAAGAGACTTCATTAAATTCGAACTTTATTTCATATTTCCTTGCCTGCCTGTTGCAGACAGGTTCGATGTTCATGATTCAGTGTTCAAATTTTGTGTCTTAGTGCCTTCGTGGCAATCTCCAATGATATTCAATAAATTAGTATTTTTGCAAATCAAAATCAATCCGAAAATGAAAGCACTCATCAATACCGTGAAGGGCACCATGAAAGTCGAATTCTACGAAAACGACGCCCCGAATACCGTTGCCAACTTTGTAAAGCTCGCCAAAAGCGGCTTCTACGATGGTCTTACTTTCCACCGCGTCATTCCCGATTTCGTTATTCAGGGCGGTTGCCCTGACGGAACCGGTGCCGGTGGCCCGGGCTACAGCATCAAATGCGAGACCAGTGGCGGCAATCAGTATCACGATCGCGGCGTTCTTTCCATGGCTCATGCCGGAAAAGATACCGGTGGATCACAATTCTTTATCTGTCACAGCCGCACCAACACAGCGCATCTCGACCGCCGTCACACCTGCTTCGGCAAAGTAGTCGAAGGCCTCGAAGTCATCGACGCCATCCGCCAGGGCGATGAAATTGAAAGTATAAAGATTATTGAAGAATAGCGCACAGCTGCGTTTTCAGATTTTGTGTTTTCTATCTCGCTGAGAACTCTTAGTTGTTTTCTTCGTAATAGTAGGAATAATCAATTCCTTTCAAAAACATGTCGCGGTCATTAATCTTGCCGGTGAGGGCGTTTTTTAAAAGTGCTTTTAATATGCTGCTGTTTGTCGGGCTGAGCATCATAGCGTTCATGTAATCGCGCTTGCTGATTTTACTCCAGTCAACACATTTTTTCAGACGTTTTTTCAGCATCAGATCCAACCATATACGGGTGCTTCTGCCATTGCCTTCCATAAAAGGATGAGCAATATTCATTTCGATATATTTGTCTGCAATTTCTTCAAATGTTGTTTCCGGCATGGATTCAATCTGCTTCAGTGTTTCGTCCAGAAAGCGCGCTACGGCAAAATGAAAACCACCTTTCGAAATATTTTTTTGTCTGATTTGCCCGGCAAAATCATACAAGCCGCCGAACAAGTACGCGTGTATCTGCTGCAAACCTCTGGCAGTGCCAACTTCGATGCTATCAATGAATGAGCTTTTAAACAAAGCATACGCTTTTGTTTTGCTTTTTCCATCGATGCTATCATCGCTGTAAGTAAACCAATCGATAAACCGGTTTGCTTTTTTGCCCGGAAATTCTTTACCTAAGGCAATGATACCGTCGTAATCCAGCATGTCAGCTAAACGCTTTTTGCCGTCAGGGGCAAGAAATTTCAACTGGGTAGTGTTACTAACCACTTGACTATTTTCTTTCTTTAATTTGGCTTTGAGATATTTCCAATAGTTACGATTTTTTGAGTAGTCATCTTGATTTGTCAGCACTGCAATAATATCCAATACACTAAACCACCACCGGGCGTTTTGCTCGTCCCAGACAGCCCGCACTTCGCGGTCATCGAAAAATCGTATGGATATTTTTGACTGACTCATTTTATTTGTTTCAACAATTCCTAAGCCCGCAATTCATTGGGAAATTCAAATGTATGAAATTATTTTTGGGTGGGGAAAAACAGGGCAAACCGGTGAAGTTTTTTTACATCTTTTGACAGATTAGACAGTTCCGTTTTTTCTATCATTTTATTGATTGTTTAATAGCCAATCTATTGCATTTATCTGTTTTACTCCGTTATGACTTCCTGTTTCGTAATCCATAGTAATAAGTATCCGCTCGTTATAATCGGGAATTCTGTTAAACGGTGCAAGTTCGCGCTCAAGTGTTTGGAGTTCCCTTACGGTATATGCAACCTGGATATATTGCGTATAACCATCTTTGTCCCGGACAACAAAATCAACTTCAAGATTATTCGTTTTTCCTATCCAGACCTGGTAATTTCGGCGCAGTAATTCAAGAAAAATTACATTTTCGAGTATATGCCCGGCATCTGCTGCCAGTTCTTTCCCAAGCAAGGCAGGTCGCAAGCCCAAATCAACCAAATAGTACTTTTCCTGCGTTGCCAAATGCTGTTTTCCTTTAATATCATATCTGCTTATTTTGTAAAAAAGAAATGATTCAACAAGCGTATCGATGTATTTTGACACCGTTTTATTGTCTATCTTTTTACCGTTTGCTGTTAGGATTCTTGCAATATTCCTTGCCGAAACAGTTGAACCGACATTGTCAATCAGAAAATGAACAACCTCGTTGTATGAGGTTTCATAATAGATGGTGTGCCGTTTTTGTATATCATTTTGATATATGTTTTGAAAAACCGTTTTCAGGTATTCATAAGTAAAGTTTTCACCAGATCCGGCCAATCCGACAGCTTCAGGAAAACCGCCTATTCGCATATACTCGGCAAATGCGCGATCCGGGCTTGATTCTTTGCCTGTAAATTCCAGATATTCGGCAAAAGAAAATGGCAGAATATTAATTTCAAATGCCCTGCCTGTAAGTATGGTTGCCAACTCGCTTGATAGCAGATAAGCATTTGAGCCAGTAACATACAAATCTGTATTTGGTGTCACAAACAGCCCTTCAAGCAGTTTTTCAAATACCGGGATATTCTGGATCTCATCAATAAAGACATAATTCATAACATCTTTTTGCAACATCCCGTTGATATGATCGTAAATTTCTTTCCAATTTTTTTCGGCAAGAAACCGAAATTCCGGTAAATCCATATTGATGGAAATGATCGACACATTCGGATGTTCCTTTTTCAGTAATTCCTGAAACTGTAAAAGCAATGTCGACTTCCCTGCACGACGGACACCTGTCACAACTTTTATCAGATTCTTGTCTTTAAGGATTGAAAGTTTGTAGAGCTCCGCCTTTCTTAAAATTTTTTGCATACAAGTCGGTTTTGAATCTTACGGAGCAAATATAAACAAAATTCCTCAAAATATAAAATAGTGTAATGTTTGAGGAATTTCGCCATTCGCCAGGGCGACGAAATTGAAAGCATTAAAATTGTTGAAGAATAGCGCGCAGCGCCGGTTTCAGATTTTGTCGATGATTATCTGTTACTGCTATTACAGCCAGATTACAGCAAAGTAATTCTGTTGTAATAGTTTTGTGTGGAGAATACTTTTCAATGCCTGCATAAAAACTACTTTAACATTGGCGTAGAACGTTCCCGGTCAATGTATGAGATATAGCTTCTGCTTCGGTGCCGGGATCTCCTCGAAAACTATTTAAGCCCTTGCTGAATCTACATTTCAGGAGACCCCCCGACGGTACCGTCTGGGGGACTTGGACGTCTAAACCGGGTAAGCACAGCCACAACATCAATCACACTAAACCACCACCGGGCGTTTTGCTCGTCCCAGACGGCCCGCACTTCGCGGTCATCGAAAAAACGTATGGATATTTTTGACTGACTCATAATACCGGTGTCTCTGTTATTTCAGTTTCTTCATTGAACGGCTTGCAAGTAAGGATTTCATTTGTGTAATAGCAACTTTGTTAAGTTGGATTAGTCTTTCGCTCTGAGATAAGCCTTGTCGGATTAGCAGTGCGTTTATGCTTTCCATGTTGCTCAATACAACAAGTTGCTCCAAGGTGGCATAATCCCTGATGTTTCCGTTTTTATCAAGGTTGCGTTCCCGCCATTCTTTTGCTGTAATTCCGAAAAGGGCCACATTCAGAAGATCAGCTTCGTTAGCATACACTAAACTTGCTTGTTGTTTGGTTATCTCTGGTGGAATTAAATTGTCTTTAATGGCATCAGTATGAATTTCGTAGTTTACTTTAGCAAGGGTTCGTTGTATGTTCCATTCTAACTTAAGACGATCGTTTTCATCTTCTTTCAGACGCTGGTATTCTTTTACCAAAAGCAATTGAAATTTTGGGCTGATCCACATTCCAAAATGAAATGCGATGTCTTTGTGGGCATACGTTCCACCGTATCTTCCAGGCTGTGCTGTAATGCCAATGGCGTTAGTGGCTTCAATCCAATTTTTAACCGAAAGAACAAAATTATTGCTCCCTGCCGAATTTTTAATTGTACCGAATTCGGTATAATTAAAATCTGTATTGTACAACGCTTCCCATTCGCCGATATATTCAATGGTGCTTTTCAGACTGAGCCATTTAATAATAATGGCTTCCTGCATTTGACTTTTTGCCATATCGGTAAGCGAAATGTAATCGTCCTGCTTTTGGGATATGATTGTAATTTCAGTTCCCCCGATTTCTATTTTTCTATTTTTCGCCATATTAATACCGGTTTCGTCAATTCTTTTTCGCTGTCATATTCCGTGTAATTTTTTTCAGTGTGTATTATATCCTTGCTGGCACTAGCCATTGCCCCCCTATCCCTAAGCATGCAATTCAATGGGAAAATCAAATGTACGAAATTATTTTGGAGTAAGATCGATATCTGAAACACGCAGAATTATTTTGTACTTGTTTGATTTTGGCCGAGTCGCTTCCCAATTTTTTATTGGCTTCCAAGTAGATTACTCTATTAATCAGATTATTTTAATAAATCTCCAGAGTGTTTATCATTTTGAAAAAGTCATTTTTTGTTTTCTCAAAATCCATTTCTAATGACAAACAAATTATGTAATATAAAACATCATTATCAACTATTAAAAAAGCAAGATCTCTGAAATTGAAATTGAAATCTCGATTTTTAAAATCTACCCATCTTACAGTTTTATCATTAATAATTAAAACTCCAGTCCCCATTACTTCATAATTATTAAATGAATTGGGAAAATCTTCAATTACCCATGAATTCCATATTTCATCTAGAGTTTTACCATCGGCAGGGAAAGTTGCTATTTGAATGTTTTCCGAATATAAATCTAAAGCACCTTGACTTGATTGAGAAAAAACTAAAGAACTATCTTCTGAATGATTTTCCCAATTCTCAATGGGAATAATAGAGAATTTATTATTTGAATTAAAAACCCTTTGTTGTCCATAAGCGAATACTCCAGAGACTAACAATAAAAAAATTAAAAATATAGATCTCATTTTTCAACAGTTTGGTTGGAGAATTAGACTCAATTAGTCATTTACGAACAAAAATACAAAAATTGATGCAATAAATAAATTTGTATTTTTTGTCTATTAAGATTCTGTAAGTCCCTTTTGTAGCGCTTTTTAAATTTGTAAGGATAACTGAAATTATTTTTTGGCAATTCAGATTTGTCATTGGCAGGCACCGTATTTTAATCTATTTCTTCTAGTTCCAGCAAAATACTATTGTCTGACAAAAATGATTTGAACAAATTGTAGTCATCAAACTCAATAGTGTTTGCTTTCACGGTTTGTGCGTCAGGAATACATTCATATTTATTCTTGATTACCCAATATCTGATATTGGTTTTATCTCGCTTATTTTCTGACTTTGCAATAATCCATTCAGAATTATAAGCAATTTCCATTACTGTCATTGGGACAATTTCCACTCCTGATGACGCACAGCTTTTTTCCTGATAAAGTATTTGTCTATCCACGTTGTCAAATTCAGACAGGTATAGGTTATTGCCCAAATATTCTTCTTTTGCTCCAAAACAACAGGATTGAAGAATTACAGCAAGAGCAATAACAGAAAGCAATAAATATATTTTCAATTCCAGTTTCATTTCAAATATTCTTAGGTCACTTCCGATTTTCCCCAATAGACGAAATTAGTCAATCCTGGCCCTATCTGCTCATCCACAAATGTATAAACATTTTGACAAAACCATCAACCCATGCATTTTCAAATTTTCAACCGAACGATGAAATCGTGAGCTCGACTTGTCACAGCTTGCAGGTTTTTACACGGTTTCCACGTTAAGTCGCACATTGGAATTTATTCCGCTGTAAGTGGAACATCATTTCGTAATTCTGATCTCGTATTATCTATGTTTTTTTTAAGGTGCTTCGCGTGTTCTTTGTCCCTGGGGCTATCGCCCAAGGCTAATATTGTTCGATCAGCGTCCGCCGATCGCTTCAAAGGAATCAACTATGGTAATTTTTGGGATAAACGTTTTTATAAACACAAACTCCTCACTTCTTACGCCTGATGACTTACGCCTTATGCCTATCTCGTATTTCGCATCTCGTATTTCTCATCTCGTATTTCGTATCTCGTATTTTCGTATTTTTGCACCTCAATTTTTCAACCATGGAAATTCCAACAAAATACGACCCGACCAAAAGCGAGGATAAATGGTACGCCTACTGGATGAACAACGGCTTCTTCTGCTCTGTTCCTGATGATCGCAAGCCATACACCATTGTAATCCCCCCGCCCAATGTCACCGGCGTGCTCCACATGGGACACATGCTCAACAACACGCTGCAGGATGTGCTGGTGCGCCGCGCCCGTATGAAAGGCTTCAACGCCTGTTGGGTTCCCGGTACCGATCATGCATCGATTGCCACCGAAGCCAAAGTGGTTGGAAAACTCAGGGCTGAAGGCATTGACAAGAAATCACTGTCTCGTGACGAATTCCTGAAACACGCCTGGGTTTGGAAGGAAAAACACGGCGGCATCATTCTCGAACAGCTTAAAAAGCTTGGCGCATCATGCGATTGGGACCGCACCGCTTTTACCATGGATCAGAATCTGTACGATTCGGTTATAAAAGTGTTTGTCGATTTATACGGAAAAGGCCTCATCTACAAAGGTCACCGCATGGTGAACTGGGACCCGAGCGCACTCACAGCCGTCAGCGACGAGGAAGTGATTTATAAAGAGCAGAACGCAAAACTCTATTATCTCAGATATTATCTCGAAAACAGCAAGGAATATCTGGTGATTGCCACCACGCGTCCCGAGACGATTCTGGCTGATACTGCGGTTTGTGTGAATCCGAACGATGAACGTTTCAAACATCTGCACGGAAAGAAAGTGCTTGTACCCCTCATCAACCGCGTGATTCCGGTGATCACCGATGAATATGTCGACATGGAATTCGGTACGGGTTGTTTGAAAATCACGCCTGCTCACGATATCAACGACTACACCATTGGACAGAAATTCGGTCTCGAAGTAATTGACATTCTCACTCCCGATGGAAAATTGAATGAGAAAGCGCAGTTGCTGATTGGTGAAGATCGCTTTGCAGCACGCAAGAAGATCATGCCGATGCTCGAAGAAGCAGGCAATGTCGAAAAGATTGAAGACTACGTAAACAAAGTTGGATACAGCGAACGCACCGATGTTGCCATCGAGCCGAGGCTGAGCGAACAGTGGTTCATGAAAATGAGCGACATTGCAAAACCCGCACTGGATGCGGTAATGAACGATCAGGTGCAGTTTCATCCGGCCAAGTTTAAAAATACCTATCGCCACTGGATGGAAAATGTGCGTGACTGGTGTATCTCGCGCCAGCTGTGGTGGGGACAGCGCATTCCCGCATGGTATCTGCCCGACGGCAAAGTGGTGGTTGCTCTGAATGAGAACGAAGCACTTGAAAAAGCGCATCAGATCAATCCTGCGTTGAAACTGTCCGACCTTAAACAGGATGAAGATGTGCTCGATACCTGGTTCAGCAGCTGGCTCTGGCCCATCAGCGTTTTCAACGGAATCATGGAGCCCGACAATAAAGACATCAAATATTACTACCCAACCAACGATCTGATCACGGCACCTGAAATCATGTTTTTCTGGGTGGCACGCATGGTTATGGCCGGACTTGAATACAGAAAAGAAATTCCGTTCAGCAATGTATATTTCACCGGCATCGTGCGCGACAAGCAGGGACGCAAGATGAGCAAGTCGCTCGGCAACAGTCCCGATCCGATCGAGCTGATGCAGAAATTCGGCGCTGATGGCGTCCGTGTAGGCATGATGTTCAGCTCACCTGCAGGGAACGATCTTTTATACGACGATTCACTGTGCGAGCAGGGACGCAATTTTGCCAATAAAATCTGGAATGCATTCCGTCTGATCAGTGGCTGGCAGGTCGATGAAAAATTGTCGCAGCCCGCTTCTGCAGCGCTTTCGACAGAATGGTTCGGACATCGTTTGCGTCAGACTTTGAAGCAGATTGATGAGCAGTTTGTCGATTTCCGCATCTCCGATGCATTGATGTCGGCTTACAAACTGGTGTGGGACGATTTCTGTTCCTGGTATCTCGAACTCATCAAACCCGCATATGGTCAGCCCATCGATGGAAAGACCTTTGCGGAAACCATGGAATATTTCGATCAGCTCATGCGCATGCTCCATCCTTTCATGCCGTTCCTGACCGAAGAAATCTGGCAGACCATGAAGCAGCGCGGCGAAAAGGAATCCATCATGATACAGCCGATGCCATCTGATTTCAATCACGATGAAAAGCTGATTGCCGGTTTTGAAGTGGTGCAGGAAACCATCATGGCCATCCGCGCATACCGCAACGACAAAGGCCTTGGCATGAAAGAGCTGCTCGATGTTTTTTATACCCCGGTACAGCATGGTGAAACAATACAGAAGTACGCTCCGGTGATAATGAAACTCGGCAACCTGAGCCGCTTTGAGAAGCTGAGTGAAAAGCCCGAAAAATCATTTACCGTTCTTGTCCGCACCGAAGAGCTTGTATTTCCGGTGAGTGCCGATCTCGATACCGCTGCCGAAAAAGAAAAGCTGATGAAAGAACTTGATTATACCAAAGGATTTCTGGAAACAGTCCGCAAAAAACTGTCGAACGAAAAATTCGTCAGTGGCGCACCGGCTCAGGTAATCGACAACGAGCGCAAAAAGGAGCAGGATGCGTTGTCTAAAATTGCGGTTCTTGAAAAGACACTCAGCGAGCTCTGAGATTTTTTCAGATTAAAGAATTAAGTCATATCTGGCATGCTGACAGATGTTTTGTATATTGTTCTCGCTCTGTTTCTGTTGTTTTTCGGAGCACAGTGGCTGGTAACGGGCAGTGCAAAACTTGCCGAGGCATATGGTATTCCGCAATTGATTATCGGGCTGACCATTGTTGCATTCGGAACAAGTTCGCCGGAACTGATTGTCACAATTACAGCATCATCACAGGGACAGACCGGTATGGCCATAGGAAATGTGGTTGGTTCAAACATTATGAATATTCTACTGATACTAGGTCTGACAGCAGTTGTCAGTCCTGTATTTGTGGAGAAAAAGATTATCCGGTCCGACATTCCTTTGCTGATCGTGTTTTCCTCTTTGCTGATTTGGATACTGATTAATCCTGAGCTGAAAAGTTGGGAAGGGTTCATTCTGCTTGGTTGTCTTTTGCTGTATGCCGGATGGATGTTTTTCAACATCAGAAAAAAACGGCAGTTGCTGAAAGCAGATGGAGGAGGGAAGTCAGCAACGCATTTTTCAAAAAAACAGAAATATTTTTTCGTATTTCAGGTTTTTGTAGGTTTAGGCCTTCTCACAGCAGGATCCCGTTTACTTGTTCTGGGGGCAGTCGATATTGCCCGGCTGATGAATGTGAGTGAGACTATCATTGGACTGACTGTAGTCAGTATAGGTACAGGTCTTCCCGAGTTAGGCACTTCTGCTATTGCTGCCATGAGGAAACAATCGGATATTGCTGTTGGCAATATTGTGGGATCAAATATTTTCAATATTCTGGTGATTGCCGGCATTTCCATCAGTGCATATCCAGCTGCCGACAGCGGTATCAGTCTGATTGATTTGCTTTTCATGATCGGAGCGGCTGTGTTGCTTTTCCCGCTGGCGTATTACGGTTCGGCCATTCGCAGGGCTGAAGGAGCTTTGCTCTTGGGGCTTTATGTGCTTTATCTGTTTATCATCTGGCCATAAAGAATCTGTAATTCAGAAAAATTTGATTTTTTTCGCAAAGTAAAGATTAACATGGCCCGATAATACAATAGTTTATTGCAATTGCCGTTTATTCACTGATTTTTATTAATTTTGCACCCATGAAATTTTGGCGGAATTTTGTTCTTATTGTTCTCATTCTCACTGGGGTTTCCTGCAGCGAGTATGACAAGTTGCTCCGGGAAGGAACTCCTCAGGCTCGCCTGGAGGCAGCTAATGAATATTACAGCAAAGGAAATTACTTCAAAGCTTTGCAGCTGTATGATCAGTTGATTGTTGAATTACGCGGCATGCCGCAGTTCGAAGAGGCCTATTACAAATATTGCTGGAGCAACTATCAGCAGGAGCAGTATCTGGCCGCCGCTTACTATTTTAAAAACCTGGCTAAAACTTTACCCAACAGTAAATATGCTGAAGAGTCATTGTACATGGCGGCATATTGTCAGTATCTTGAATCAGCCGATGCGGCTTTGGATCAGACATCGACGAACAACGCACTGACCGAGTTGCAGCTATTTGTCAATAAATATCCAAAAAGCGAAAAGATTCCACAATGCAATGAATTGATGGATGAATTGCGTTATAAGCTGGAAATGAAGGATTTTAATACTGCGATGTTGTATTTTAAAATTGAAGAATATAAAGCGGCTGTTGTCGCATTCACAAATCTGCTTAAGGAATATCCTGCAACAAAATTTAAGGAACAGGCCCTGTTTTATATTCTGAAGGCTGAATATTATTATGCTTCAGGGAGTATCGACTCAAAAAAGAAAGAACGGTTTGAGCATGCTGCAAAAGCTTATACCACTCTTGTACTGCAGTTTCCCACAACTTCATACAAGAAGGAAGCGGATGTGATAAACGAAAAAATCAAAGTGCAAATCAGTAAACTGAATTAATATATGGATTACAAGAAACTGAAAATCGAAACCAATGCTGTAACCCGCAACCTGCATGAGCTTGAGAATGAGACCGGAAGTATTTACGAAAGCATCATGATCATAGCCAAGCGTGCAAATCAGATTTCAATGGTTATCAAAGAGGATCTCCAGCATGAATCGGAGCAGTTTGTTTCGACTATGGATAATCTGGAAGAAGTTTTCGAAAACCGCGAACAGATTGAACTTGCAAAGTTGTACGAAGCTCTTCCAAAACCAACATTAATTGCGTTGCACGAATTCCAGCAGAAAAAAGTATATCATCGTCGCGGCACACAGGAAAACTAATTCTGATTGAAAAATTTCAGGGTCATACTTGGTGTTTCAGGCGGAATTGCAGCTTATAAGGCGCCGTTTATTATCCGCCTGCTGAAGCAAAAAGGAGCTTCGGTTCAGGTGGTGTGCACTCCCAATGCTCTTGAATTTGTTACTTTGCCGGTACTCGAAACCCTTTCCGAAAACAGGGTTTATATTGATATGTTTCCGAAAACTTACCAACAGTCGGCTGAGCATATTTCCATAACCGACAATGCCGATATCATGCTTGTGGCGCCGGCTACCGGAAATGTAATTGGTAAATTTGCATCCGGCATTGCCGACGATGCGCTTACTACCTCGTTTATGGCTTTCGACGGTCCGGTATTTATTGCTCCGGCCATGAATACAAAAATGTGGAATTCTCCGGTTGTGCAGAAAAATGTTGCTTATCTGAAATCGCTCGGTCATACAATTATTGGCCCGGCTGCCGGCGATTTGGCTTGTGGGTATAAGGGCTCCGGCCGGATGCTTGAACCGCACGAAATTGTGGATGAGGTGCTTGGTTCACTTGCATCGTCAACACTTGGTGGTCAAAGAATTTTGGTAACAGCCGGCCCGACCTTCGAAAGGATTGATCCGGTGCGCTATCTCGGAAATTTCAGCACGGGACGTATGGGGTATGCTGTTGCTTCGGCGCTTGCAGCGCGGGGTGCAGAAGTTGTTTTAGTCTCCGGTCCGGTTCATTTGCAGGCCGATCCGCGCGTGAAGCTCATTCAGGTTGAAAGCGCTCAACAAATGCACAATGTCTGTGTGAAACATTTTCCGAAATGTCAGGCGGCTGTTATGACGGCTGCTGTAGCCGATTTCCGCCCTAAAACCAGCGCGAAATCGAAAATTAAAAAGGAACAGAATGCTTCGTTAAATATTGAACTGGAGTTGAATCCCGATATTCTTGCCACCATTGGTGGAATGAAAAAAGCGGGGCAGATTGTTATTGGTTTTGCACTCGAAACAACCAATGAATTAGCGAATGCGCAAAAGAAGTTAGACAATAAAAAGGCCGATATCATCGTTTTAAACTCTCTGAATGATCCGGGCAGTGGATTTGGACATGATACAAACAAAATAACTTTAATCAGAAAGTCTGGAAAACCCCAGCCATGGCCGTTGATGAGTAAAACCGAAGCTGCATCGGTGATTGCAGATGAACTGGAAAATCTTCTATTACGAAAGAAATGAGAGCGATTTTAATACTTAGTTTTCTTTTGCTTTTTTCATCAGTAAATGCGCAGGAACTCATGTGCAATGTGCAGGTGAACTCCAGTCAGGTGCAGTCGAGCGATAAAACGGTGTTCGAAAATCTGCAGACTGCGGTGTATGAATTTATGAATAACAAGCGCTGGAGCAATTATGAATTCCGCATGGAAGAGAAAATCGAATGCTCTATTCTGCTCACCATTAGTTCCTGGGACAATATTGAATCATTCACCGGCACCATTCAGGTTCAGGCGCGCAGACCGGTGTACGGATCATCCTACAGTACACCGCTTTTCAATTTTCTGGATAAGGATTTTTCATTCAAATATATTTCGGGGCAGCCACTTGATTATATTGAAAATACTTATACTTCCAATTTGACTTCTGTGCTTGCATTCTATGCTTATCTTGTTCTGGGTTTCGATTTTGACTCATTTGAAGAATTGGGCGGCACTCCTTTTTTTGAAAAGGCCCAGGGTGTTGTAAATGCAGCTCAGAGCGCTCCCGATAAAGGTTGGCGTGCTGCGGAAAGTCAGAAAAACAGATACTGGATTATTGAAAATATTTTGAATAATTCTTATGCCGATTTTCGTCGTGGTAATTTTCATTATCATCTGAATGGAATGGATCTTTTTTCTTCCGATGCGGTTAAAGCCCGCGCTGGTGTTACCGAAGGTGTAACACTTGTTCAGAAGGCATATCGCCAAAAACCTGGACTTTTTATTATCAGTTTATTCATGTTGGCAAAATCTGATGAGCTGGTGAGTATTTTTACTCCTGCTCCGATGGTGGAGAAAACAAAAGTGGTCAATATTCTCAAAAGCATCGATCCGGCCAATTCATCCAAATACAATCAGGTGCTGACAACAAATCCATAAATATGGAAGCACATTTTGATCCTGAATTTGAAAAGGAACTCCGCTATTATATCGATCTGGATCTGGCCTCAAATGCCATCTGTGGCTGGGGATATGATTTGCGTGAGAAGTTGGTGAATGTAAAACTGAAAGCAATTCAACACCGTATTTTCATCACCAAAGGTCAGTACAACAAGCTTGTTCAGAAAGCATCCGGCATAAGGAAGAAATAATCAGTTCTGCGTAGTCTTAAAATAAAAAACTGTTGGACTAATGCCAGCCTCAATTTTCTAATGACTACGCCGAACTGAGTTTAACGTCGCCTTTAAACTTTACGAACTTGATAAACTTTATGACTCAAAGCGCACAGCGCTATATCCTGGTTACATCAATTTCAAATTCAATCGGATGTTTGCTGCCACAATGCAACATGCACTGATCACACACGCTAAGTTCGCCTTTCAGGCGTCGTGACACCATTTCAGCGGTTTGATGGTAGAGAGATTCTACCGTTATTTTCCTTACAACTTCATCAGCAAATGCGTACATGAGCAACATCTTTGCATTGCGTTCGCAGATGCCTCGTTGCTTCAGATAAAACATCGCATTGTCATCCAACTGGCCTACAGTGGCTCCATGTGAGCATTTTACATCGTCAGCATAAATTTCGAGAAATGGTTTTGTTGAAATCTGTGCAGTATCTGTCAGCAAAATATTTTTATTGCTTTGAAACGCATTGGTTTTTTGTGCATCTGGCTTGACAATGATATGGCCATTGAATGCGACTGATGCTTCATCATCGAGTATGCCTTTGAATAATTCGTGCGAAGTGCAATTGGGAACGTTGTGACGAACCAAAACCTGATTATCGACGTGCTGTTTGCGATCGACCAGATACAGCCCCATAATTTCCGCTTCTGCGCCTTCACCGTTAAGGTTTACAATTGATTCGTTGCGAATGTTGCCGCCATTGAATGTGATGGTATTGGTCGAAAGCTTTGCATCGCGCTGAAGACCAAAAAAAGAAGTATTGGTCATTACGGCACTGTCATCCTTATTTTGTAGTTTGTAATGGTCAAGATGGGATCCTTCAGCCAAATGAAACTCGCTCACAATATTCAAGAAACTGTTTTTATCTTTTATGCTGTCGTCGCATTGCAGAAACTGCAGTTTGCTGTTTTTCCCAAGCACAATCAGGTTGCGGATTTGCAGAAATGGATTTACTTCGGTATTGACAAGATTTACCAGTTGTACAGGTTTGTCAAAAACAATATTGTCGGGAATATAAATAAAGAATCCGGCGGTGGCAAGGGCCGAATTGAGACTTACAAGGCCATTAACGGAGTTCTCTGTGAGCTTGCTCAGATATTGTCCGACCAACTGTGGAAATTCATGCCATGCCTGACGCAGACTTCCTGCAATAACACCATTTTCCATTACTGTCAGCGGGGCGGTGTTGTAAACATAAGCACCGTTTAACAGCGTGAATAATGCTGTTTCAAAATTTTCAATCGAGCAATGAAATACCTGATTGATGTTCAGATTTGATACGGGATCGGTATTTTCAATGTATGTGTATTTTGCATTCAGGTATTCACTCAAATCTGTACTACGCCATTTTTCCATTTTTTTGTGCGGAAATCCAGCAGATAAAAATGCATCGAATGCTTTGTTTCGTCCATCCCACAATCCGTCGTTCTCACTGATTTTTTCAGCAGCTTTTATCAATGATTCCGCAACCGGATATTTTTGTAATTCAGTCATGATGATGCGGTTTATGCAAATTCCTTTTTAATCCAGTCATAGCCCTGTTTTTCAAGTTCCATGGCCAATGTTTTGTCGCCTGATTTTACTATACGCCCTCCGTATAAAATATGCACAAAGTCCGGAACGATAAAGTCCAGAAGTCGTTGATAGTGCGTAATTACAACTGTTGCGTTTTCCGGTTTTTTCAAACGTGTTACACCTGTTGCAACAATGCGCAATGCGTCAATATCAAGTCCTGAATCGGTTTCATCAAGTATGGCCAGTTTTGGTTCGAGCATGGCCATCTGAAAAATCTCATTTCTTTTTTTCTCGCCACCCGAGAATCCATCATTCACACTGCGTTTCATGAGGTCGGCCGGAATTTCAACTACTTTCTTTTTTTCTTCTACCAACTTCAGAAAATCGCCGGCACTCATAGGTTCCTGTCCCAAAAATTTTCGTTTCTCATTGATGGCTGTTTTCAGAAAATTCATAATTGATACTCCTGGAATTTCAACGGGGTATTGAAAACCCAGAAAAATACCTGCTCTTGCTCGGTCTTCAACGGCCAGGTCAAAGATGTTTTTCCCTTCAAAAGTAATTTCTCCCGAAATTTCATACCCTTCGCGGCCGGCAATAACATTGGCCAGCGTGCTCTTTCCGGTTCCATTGGGACCCATGATTGCGTGCACTTCGCCGGGTTTGACATCCAGATTGACGCCCTTCAGAATCTCGCGTCCATTGATGGAAACATGTAAGTCTTTTATGTGTAACATTGTTGTCTTGTTGTTTTTCGTTGCTATTTCTGACCAGTGATCGGTGTTCCGGAATTTTGCAAATTCCGGAAAGTGACCAGTGACCTTTATTTGTTGTATTTTACTTTCATGAAAATCCGCACCAATTCTTCAGCTTCATTTAAAAACGGTTCAACTTCTTTTTTTGAGAATCTACCGGTGTCATTAAGTATCTCAAGCCAATATGCTGATTCATCAACCTCTTCTATAACAACATCCAGTTTATATTTGTAATCTCTTTCTGATTTCGACCTGCATAATGCTCTGAAGTTGGCTCCAACTGATGATGAACAGCGTAACAATTGTTTTTTAACTATCCCGTAAAAAACATCAGGCCTGTCTTCTTCCAGAAAGTTCACAATGTCGATGTTGAACTTCTTTGTTCTTTGCCTGAAAGTCTCATTAAATGTTCCAGCCATATTTATTTTTTTTGTTCAATGTTCTTTGCTCACTTCTCACCGCTCATTACTCACTGTTCACCATTCACTACTCACTGCTCACCGCTAACCAACGGACCCCTCGAGAGAGATCGCCAGCAATTTCTGAGCTTCGACCGCAAATTCCATGGGCAGTTTATTCAATACTTCTTTTGCATAGCCATTTACAATCAGTCCGATGGCCGATTCACTGTCAAGACCGCGCTGCTGGCAGTAAAACAGCTGGTCGTCCGAAATTTTTGACGTGGTGGCTTCGTGTTCAACAATGGAGCTTTTGTTGTGAACATTGATGTATGGCCAGGTGTGCGCTCCGCATTTGTCGCCAAGGAGCAAACTGTCGCACTGTGTAAAATTGCGCGAATTAATGGCTTTTTTCATCACTTTCACTAGCCCGCGATAGCTGTTCTGGCTTTGGCCTGCAGAGATTCCTTTCGAAATAATGGTGCTTTTTGTGTTTTTTCCGAGATGAATCATTTTGCTGCCGGTATCGGCCTGTTGAAAATTGTTGGTAACAGCGACGGAATAAAATTCGGCTACACTATTATCACCCATCAGAATGCAGCTTGGGTATTTCCAGGTTATGGCAGAGCCGGTTTCAACCTGTGTCCATGAGATTTTGCTATTAACGCCTTTGCACAAACCTCGCTTGGTGACAAAATTATAAATGCCTCCTTTTCCTTCTTTGTTTCCGGGATACCAGTTTTGAACTGTGCTGTATTTTACTTCAGCGTTGTCGTAGGTAATAATTTCAACAACGGCGGCATGCAGCTGATTTTCATCGCGCATAGGAGCCGTGCATCCTTCAAGATAACTCACGTAAGACCCTTCGTCGGCTACAATAAGCGTGCGTTCAAATTGACCCGTTTCACGTGCATTGATGCGGAAATAGGTGGATAATTCAACTGGGCAGCGAACGCCTTTTGGTATGTAAACAAACGATCCGTCGCTGAAAACAGCGGAATTCAACGCTGAGAAATAATTATCGGTAACGGGAACCGACATTCCGAGATATTTTTTTACAAGATCGGGATGTTGATGTACTGCTTCGCTGATGGGCATGAATATCACCCCAAGCTCTTTCAGTTTATCCTGCATGGTCGTTTTAACCGACACACTGTCGAAAACCGCATCAACAGCCACTCCCGCAAGAGCCATCTGCTCTTCGAGCGGAATGCCGAGTTTGTTGAATGTGTCAATGAGCTCAGGATCTACTTCATCCATGCTTTTTTTTTCTGCTTTTTTTGGCGCTGCATAGTAGCTGATATTCTGAAAATCGATGGGTGGAATATTAAGGTGTGCCCATTCCGGAATCGACATTTCTTTCCATTTGCGAAAGGCCGCCAAACGAAATTCGAGCATGAATTCGGGTTCATTTTTTTTCTTTGAAATAATCCGCACTACGTCTTCATTCAACCCCTTGGGAATGGTGTCCATCTCAATGTGCGTTTCAAAGCCATATTTGTATTCACCTCCGGTCACTTCGTTCAGTGCGTTCTGGCTTTCATCTTCTTTCATATACGCGTTTTTATTCAATCAGGTCACAAAATAGCCGTGACTTGTTTTCACCTGCAAATATACAAAATGCACGCATGCCCAAACCGGATTATCGGTACCGGATTAGTGATAATTGTCAGGACGGTCAAGTTTTGCCACGAATGCAGACGTCGGGGAATCAGGGTGTCATCCCGAGTGTCCGCCAGCTGGCGGATGTATCGAGGGATTACACCACACTCACCTTAATGGTATTTGCTCTTCCTCTTTGCTCTATGGGCATACTGGCTGTGTGAATAATAGTGTCGCCTTGACATACAAAATTGTTTGATTTCAGAATTTCAATAGTGTCACAAATACTTTGATCGGTACTTTGGAAGTTGTCGTAGTAAAATCCGCGCAGGCCCCATGCGAGCATAAGTGTCCGCAATAATTTGCGGTCGTTGCTGAAAACGAATATGTGGCTTCGTGGTCTGAATGATGACATGCGCACCGCTGAAGATCCGGTTGCAGTCATAACTACAATGGCTTTTGCGTTCATAAATTTTGCCATACGCGAAGCCATGAAACTGATTTCGTATGGAGTGGAAACTTCATCTTCGCTGCGTGGCATGGCGCCTTTGGTATAAGGCCTTGAATCTCGTTCCACGTCAATGATAATTCTGAACATGGTTCCAACGGTTTCAACAGGATATTGACCTACACTTGTTTCGCCGCTGAGCATCACAGCCGATGCGCCGTCGGTGACGGCATTGGCAACATCATTCACTTCGGCTCGACTGGGCATAGTGCTCGTCATCATGCTTTCCATCATCTGTGTGGCAACAATGACCGGCTTTGCAGCAGTGACGGTTTTTTGAATAATGTTTTTCTGCAAAATGGGTACTTCCTGCAAGGGGAGTTCAATTCCCAGGTCACCGCGTGCAATCATAATAGCATCTGCCGCTTCAATAATTTCATCAATTTGCTCAATGGCTTCTGGTTTTTCAATTTTGGCAACAACACGGGCTGTTTTGCCCGAGTCTGCAATTCGTTTTTTTAATTCTATAACATCTTCTGCTTTGCGGACAAATGAAATGGCAACCCAATCGACATCGGCGTTGAGCGCAAATTCCAGGTCTTTTAAATCTTTTTCGGTCAATGCGGGCAGACTCACATTGGTTCCCGGGAGGTTGAATCCTTTATTTGATTTCAGTATTCCCGCGCGAATCACTTTTGCCTCGACTTCTTTTTCATTTAATACCCGTGTGATATGCACTTCCATTTTACCATCGTCGAGCAGAATTTTTTCGCCGGGTTTCAGATCGCGCGAAAGCATGGGATAACGCAGCGTGAAACGATCCGAAGTGCCTTCACATTCTTCGCTGGTAATAATAACCAGGGCATCGTTTTTCAATTCAGCGCCGTTGCAGCCCATGTCGCCGACACGTAATTTGGGACCCTGTAGATCGGCCAGCAGCGCTACCGGGAAGAGAATATCCGCATTTATTTTTTTTATTTCTTCAACAATTTCTGTTGCTTTGGCATAATCAATATGCGAGAAATTGAGGCGGCAAACATTCATTCCTGCATTGACCAATGCGCGCAACATTTCGGGGGAAGAGCTTGCAGGTCCGATGGTTGCTATAATTTTGGTGTGGTTGAGCGTTGTTTCTGACATGAATTTTTTTATTTGTAAAGCTACAAAAAAATGCCGCGCCTTTCCGTGGAAAGACACGACATTAAAGTTTTATTAATAGTGCGCTTATTTTTCGATAATGAAATCATCAATCTTCCAGGCGCTGTAGTTGCCGGAAGTGTTTCCTGAACTACGATAATGGAAAGCGATGTAAATGGTTTGTCCCGAATATGAAGTCAGACTGATATCGCCGCTTGGTGTGTATGTTGCGCTGCCTGTAGGCGACCAGGTGGCTGAGAGCGTTGTCCATGTGGCAGATGTCGGGTCGCCGCTTCCTGAATAATCGGTTGAAATGAGCACCTCGATTGGTGTAGCCATGCCGGCATCGGTGTAATTGGTCCATGAAGAGAAACTCAGCACGGGATTGGCAACGCCACTCAAATTGATAGCAGGAGTAATCAGGTAGTCATCACAGGCAACATCGCTGCTGCTGGCAGTAACGGCCATATCTTTGTAAGCAGAATTGAAGTACCAGTCTTTGTTTCCTGCAGCACTGAAAATAGTCCATCCTGAGTTAACCAATGGATCAATATTGAAAGGATCGTAAATAACACTGTTTGCATTTGGGTCATACCAGTTGACAATGTCGTTCAGGTCGCGGATATAGAGTTGATAATCACTGTTGAAAATACTCAGAATGCCACGGATGCTGCCGGTTCCGTCGGGAATGATATCAGCTGCAAAGCTGGCGTAATTGCTGGTGCGGACAAGAATCTGATTTCCGTTTGCATCTTCCAGTGTGCGGTTGGTGGTACCTCCTGTTTCGGAAAAAGCCAGTCCGGGTTCAGTGAAATGAACATTGTCAATCTGAATCAGGGTGCTGAGATTTGCCGGAGTAATGGCAGGCATTGTAACAACTGTTGCTGCAGGCGGATTTCCCGGTAAACTGTCGCGGTAAACATGACTGTCAACCAAAATATCCGGAATGCGGCCAATGGCATCATTGTAAATGTATCCAATCTGAACCAGTCCGCCGTAATCGCCGAGATACAGTCCCTGACATTCAACAAAGACTTTCTGTCCGACCTTGAAAGATGTGTACATATCGTATCTGTCAAGTTTCAGTTCAATGCCGCCGGTGGCGTCCTGAATAACAATGGTTTTGTAAAAGTTGCCGCTTTCGTCGTTGGCAACAACAATTCCTTCAATGATTGTCGAAGTCTCAATGCTGTCGAGGGTTCCGGGATAGGATGCCTTGAGGTCGGCAATGGTGGTGTTGCTGGTCCCTTCATATTCCGGAATAATGACATCGGGTATGTCGAAGTCTTCGTTCACGCACGAAGTGAAGACCACAGCCATCAGGGCTGTAACAAAAAACAATTTTTTCATATACTGTTTCATTTTTTTTCGCTTTAAACTGTTAGAAATTGAAAGACACCATGGCCAGGAAGTTTCTTCCATATGCATAGTAATATTTGGGTGGGAATTTTCCGACATTCTGTGTATCGAAGTCGAAACGTGACTGCTCGTATCCGCCGGTAATCAGTTCCCTGTTGTTGAGAATATTGCTGACCATAAAATTGACGGCCAGTGTTTTACCTTTTATTCTCCAGGATTTTCCGATTGAAGCGTCAAGTGTATATCCGGATGGTAATTTTTCCTGAGCTGTGATTTCATCAATCATGGGGTCGCCGGGACCAAGGTTTGCAATGGCAAGTTGTGTGCGGCGTTCGGGATTAAAATCGAGATAAATCTTGTCGAAATAATTGAAATTTACATTGAAAAACCAGTATTTCGGATGATTGTATTTAAGCCCGATTGATGATGCAATCTGTGGTGTTCCCGGTACATAAAAATATTTGCAGTAAATAAGTTCCGTTGTGTCGGGTTTCGAAAGGTTGTCAAATGAAATGTGCGCTGTCGGACGCGAGATATACCGGTAGTTCCCGAAGTTTCCTGCGGCCTGTACACTGATGGTTTTGCTGGCCTTGACGTCAACGCCGAATTCAACACCCTGATATACGCGGTTGATGCCGGTCAGGTTCATGTAAACATAGGTCTGATATTCGTCGTGATAAAAACTCATCAGATCCACTTCGTTGAAAGTGTTGGTCTGAAAAGCTGTTACACGTCCTGTAACAAATTCACCTTTTTTAATGTATGAAATATCGCCGGAAAAAATCACGCTGCTTTGCAGATTTGGTACAAATCGGTTGCTGATATTTGGCGAAAGGAATGAATTCATGGTTGAAGGGGCATTGCTGATCAGGGCTGTGTTGACGGTGAAATAATGTTTGCCCGAGTACTTATAGGTAACGCCTGCTTTAACACCGCCATCAATAAAGGTCTTTATTTCAGATTTTCCAAAAGAGTTTTCGGGATAACGACCGTTGCGGTAAATACCATCGCGATGCATTTGTGTGCCGCTTATAAAGCCGGCTACGTAGAAGTCTGTCTTGGCATAATAAAAGCGACTCATTCCCCACAATTTGGCAGTTTTTGTGTGTAATTTGTAATTGTAACCAAATTCATCACCGACATTGATAATTCTGTCAGGATTGTTCAGGTCGTTCTGAAGCATTCCTGTATCACCCGGAAAATCACGTTCGGCAAACTGATCGATATCTTTCCAGAATTCGCCTCCAAGCAGATCGTTGAGTTCTTTGAAATAATGGGTTGTTTGTGAGTTCACTTCAAGCCCGGTACTGATCTGAATATTCTCATTCATTTTGTAAAGCAGATACGAATTGAGGGCTTTGCGGGTTTCGTCTTTTCTGGCTTCTTCTATAATATAATTGGCTTGTGTACCAGCTGCATTTGCGCTGTAATTGATCTGGTATATTTCGTCCCAGTTGATTTGACGAGCTTCAACATTGTTGAGCCAGTAATCGGTAACCAGTCCGTTGATGTTTGCGTCGGGCTGATAACTTGGCAGGTATCGGTAGTAGTCGGGGCGCGGATCTGGTGCGCCATACCAGTTAAGTCGTGTAGTTCCGAAACGGCCTTTTGTAAAACCTGCGGTAGTATATAACTTTGTTTTTTCGTTGATTTTAAAAGTGTGATTCAGCAGGGCATATGGCTGATGAACTTTACGGACACGTGCATTTCGTTCTTCGCCGTTCAGCATTCCCCAGTTGGGATTGTAATAAACTGTTCCCGCCAGGTCGTAAGCTTCTTGTGTCGATGCGGCCTGCATGGCTCTGCGAAAAGGTGAGCCGAATACAGTCAGACCAACCATGTGCTTATCGTTTATTTTTCGTTCTACCGATCCAAAATAGGCATATGCATCGTACCATGTTCCCGGAACATAACCGTCCAGAGCCCATCGGTGTGAACCTGAGAACGCAAAGGCCCATCCATTGTTTTGCATACCAGTGGCATACGTGTACATCAAACGGTTGTTGTATGAACGATTGGCATATCCGTAACTGATCTGATTTTGTTTGCGGATTTGAGATGCAGTGGCCTGAATATTTGATGTACCACCAATTCCGCCAAATGAAAATGGTCCGGGGGTCAGTCCATCGTATGATTCGCGGTAACGAACAACTCTGTTGAGTCCGCCATAGTCAGAATATGACTGAAAGCCGGTTTCAAGATCATTCATGGGGAATCCGTTCAGGTAGGTCTGATCTGAACTTGATTCGTACCCGCGGCTGCGAAAGCGCATGGAACCCCAGCTGAATGATGCGAAATTTTCAAATATATCACTGCCCGAATGCAATAAACTGTTGACACTCTGGCCGGAACCTCCCTGATCAAACTCGCTGTCATCAAGCTGAATCTCTGAAATTCCTCCGATTTCTTCCATGGTTTTTCGCTTAAGCTGAACGCTGATGGTTGCAGCGGGCGATGCAATGGATACTTTCTCGGTGTGCATCTGAAATAAATTTGCTTCGACAATCAATGTATATGTTCCATATGGGAGGGTGACGGAAAAATTGCCAACAGCATCTGTTTTAATCAGTTGGTTGTTAATCTTCACTGTAGCGTCCGGAACCCCCTCCAGAGTAATGTCATCCTTAATGGTGCCGCTCAGTGTACCTTCCTGTGCCATCATAAACGTTGGCAACAGCAAAAGCAATAAATAGCAGAGTATTCTCATACAAAAAAGTTTAGCCGACAAATTTAATGAATAATTCATTGCAGCTTTAAAATACTGTGTTATATCATGAGAAATTAAAAAACAAAAATCTCATTAAATACGACCGGTATATCATTATTTCAAACAAACAGCTTTGATATCAGTATGTATGTACACTGTTTTGCGCTGCTGGTAAATACTGGATACCCAGCCAGGTAATCATTAAAAACAGAAAGGCGAAAATGAGTATCCAGGAAACTACTTTTTGTTTTTCCGGTGCGCGCAAACGGATGTGAATGTAAAGCAAATAGGTCAGCCAGGTAATCAATGCCCAGGTTTCCTTTGGATCCCAGGTCCAGTAATGACCCCATGCTACTTTGGCCCATATAGCTCCCAGAATGATCCCAACAGTCAGAAATGAAAAGCCAAAATAAACAGTATTGTCGGTGTATTCCATGCTGTTTTTGAATTGCTTTCCGAAAAGTGGCATTACGAGACGGATAGCTGCAATCAGTGCCGACATCCCAAGCAGTGCATATCCAATGATATACACCACCACATGAGGAACAAACCAAACACTTTGCAATGCGGGCATCAGTGTCTGATCAAGCGCAGCAGGATTCAACAGGTCAATGATTATGAATACGGCAGCCGAAATGTTTGCATAAACAAACAGCCAGACGTATTTCCATCTGAACCAGAGCAACACCCCCAATAATGAAAGAAAGAAACCATACCATAAGCGTGTCTCACCCAGCGTTCGGAGTGGCGGACGTTCAAGCTCTATCCATAGACTGACGATGAAAAAAGTGAGCATTACAACAGCCACTGAAGCAACAGCAACAGCTGTATTACGGTAGCGTTTAAACAGCATCAGAATGATTGACAGCAACAGCAATCCAACCGAAACAATTCCGATATATTGAAAACTGATGACGGTCATTCTTTTTTCTTTTTTGAATTTACTCCGGTTAAAAACATGAAAATGGCACCACACAGCAGCAGGCACAATCCGGTATATATCACCGGCAGCCATGGGTCACGTACCAACTCGAATATACTCGAACTACTCCATTTTCCCATGGTTTCATCGTATCCAAACTGATATATTTTCCAGCCATCTACTGTTAGTGGCCGATTGACTGCTACCGCAGATGTGACTTCTGATCCCTCTTTGGTGTAAACAATGATATCTGATTGATATAATCTTGCTTTTGGTGGTTTCATGAGTAGCTCCAGATCTTCATTGATGGCTATTGAGAATGGCTGCTGGAGCGGTGATGCAGAGCTAATCCAGCCGCATTTTTCATTTGCATTTTCGGATCGGATGCAAACCAGAGCTGCCTGAACCGCGCCCGGAATAGGGGCTTCGCGAAATGTATCGCCCATCAGCCATCCATTTTTAAGAATTTGTTTGATCTCAAATTCGTATGACTCCCATTTGAAAATGGTGTCGGTCTGTTGCAGGGTGAATGATGGATTTTTAAGCAGCTTTTGTTGTGATTGACTCCAAATGCCAGTTTGAGGGGGATAGTATTCAATAGTGAAATCAGTCAGATAGATGGCAATGGGCAATTCATGTTGCTTTCCGTTCTTGTCGCTGCCTATCCATTCTATGTTGTTTTTTTCAACACGCATGGTATATCGTTCGAGGTCTCCTGACCCGAAAGCGGCTCCTGACAAAACAATCCATAACCCCAGATGATTTAGCATGAATCCTGCGTTTCGGGGCTTCAGTGAAAAACGTCGAATGATGGTTAGTCCCAATGTAGTGAGCAAAAATAACTGTG
>DAOPKE010000012.1:42027-47280 GCA_035390965.1 Bacteroidales bacterium
ATGTCAGGATAAGGGACCCCATCTTTTACGCCGAGCGACAGCAGGATTTTTTGTAGTTGCATTCTCGCCTCACGTGCTTTGTCAAGTCCATGATTGATAATACGGGACACTTCGAGGGGCGAATGGAATGAGCTCCCATGGCTGGCTGCGACATAATCCCATCGCCATTGTGCCTGACGTATAAGTTTCAAAACAGGCTTCATTTGCTCCTCTGTAGCTCCTTTGTCCCATGCGGCTTTGGCTTCGAAATGCGCCCATACAATCTGAATTTCCAGCTGGTCGCGTATTTCTTTTATTTTGTCCTGTCGTGAATAAACGTCGTCAATCAGATCTTCAGTTTCTTCGCGGTGACAAACCATGCATGATGAAGAAATATTGTTGAGCGGGCTTTGAATGTGATGGTCAGAAAATTTTTGGCCGCCTTCGTTTTTGTATGGCATGTGGCAATCGGCGCATGAAACACCTCTTTTGTAATGGACTCCGGTCATAAAAAGCTCGTAATCGGGATGCTGTGCCTTAATCATAGGAGTTTTCGAAATGCCATGTACCCAGTCTGTAAATTCACTGTTATCGTAGTATTTTTCAATCTGTTCAACTGTAAATCCCGAATCCCAGGGGAAAGTCAGATAATTGGCTCCTTCGTATTTTTTCTTGTCAAAATAATACTCAACGTGACATTGGGCGCAAACAAGTGTTCTCAGCTCCTGATGGGTCGATTTGTTTACGTCTTGTCCTCTGCGTTCAAATGCTTCAATAAGCCCGGGGCGGGTAATGGTAAGATTCATGGTCTTGGGGTCGTGGCAATCGAGACATCCAATTGGATTTACAATTTCAGCACCCAATGATTCCCAGGTTCCGGTGTAAAACTCTTTCACTCCTTTTTCTTTCATTACCCGTACAACATCTGGGCTTTTACAAGTCCAGCAAGTCGATGGCTGAGGTCCGGGAACACCTTCTTTGGGTGCGCCTGTACGCAGGGTGTTGTGTACATCATCAATGGCATGAAAATGACCTCGCGCCTGTTTAAAATCCTGTGAAAAGGAATATCCCGCAAACAAAATGACCAGTCGGGGATCTTCAGCAAGAATATCTCTGGTGGCCGAACCTCCGTGCTTGCTTTTGAAACTTGTGTCCGCCGTTTTGAGCCAACTGTCGTATTCCCTAGGGAAATTCCGGCCCCAGATTTCGCTTCTTGGTTCAGTTTCTCCAAAGGTTACATCGGGCTTGTAGGTGAATTCGGCTTCGGCGCGCCGCTCAATAATCGATGCAGCCAGCAATCCAAGGAGAAATACAATAAGTACTGTTCCCAGAAAAAGAACCCAGCCCAGCCAGGGCTTTTTTGATACCATTTCGGTGATGGATTTCATATCTTATTTGTTTTTATTCATCATTTGATCAAGCCAGCCCGGAACGGCCGAACCTGGCTTTGGAACACGTGCATTCGGGACACTGTTGAGACTATTGACACGTCCGTGAGGTACTTCGCGGTGGCATTCCCAGCAATGTCGCTCACTTCTGAAATCATCATAAGAGCTGGTGTACATTTTTGCGTTTCCGCTGTGAAGCAGATCCCCGTGGCAGCGTATGCAGTTTTGCTGAACCACTCTTTCGCCGGCTTCTTTGATGAAAATTACCTGTGGCTCAGCCCTGAGGGTAAAGATGGTCGCATGGCGCATGCCATCCTTTGCTTTGAAATAGTAGTGATTGAAGAAATTGTCGTGTGGAACATGGCAGTCATTACATACAGCCCTGTCGCGATGAGAGCTGTGAAACCATGTGCTGTATTGCGGTGCCATAATATGACAGTTCATGCAGGTCGCCGGATCGTCGTTCAGATATGTATGCGCTTTGGAAACATAAAACAGAAATGCACTCAGACCGAGAAATATTCCCGTTAGAAATATCAATGGAACTCTCCATTTTGGTGGCGGCAGCAATTTCTTAACGAACTTAATCATGAAATTAAGTAATTGAATATCGAAATTCTTGATGGCAAATATACAATCAGATTATAAATTTGCCAACTATTTTTGCAAATTGGCCGAATAAATAATCGATTTCTTTGACAATGAATGTTTTGCAAAAAATTGTTTTATGAGTATCTGATTCAGGCATACATTTTGAAAAGTGAATGAGCTATTGAATTTTTCACGATATTTGCAACCCAATTTACTGTTATGAAAACTATTCTGTTGTTATTTGTTTTAATTGCTTTCTTTTTTGGTGCTCAGGCACAGGAGAAATCATATAACGTTACCTGCGTTGCTTTCTATAACCTGGAAAATCTGTTTGACACCATTAATGATCCCAATAAAAATGACGAGGAATTTCTTCCTGAAGGATCGAATCGGTGGACCAGTCAGAAATATGCCGAAAAACTCAGCAATATGGCTACGGTTATTACACAGATTGGTGATGAATATATCAAAGGCGGCCCTGTCTGTCTTGGAGTTTCAGAGGTTGAAAATATCGTTGCTCTGACCGATCTGGCCAATGAACCAAAAATGAAAGCATCGGGTTATGTGCCGTTATTGATTGAAGGACCTGACCGCCGCGGAGTTGATGTGGGGTTTTTGTATCGTAAAGATTTTTTCACAATGATCAGTGCGACCTCGAGCCGGCTGGTTGTTGCAGATCAGCCCGATTTTAAAACCCGCGATCAGTTGCTGGTGAAAGGGATTTTGCTGGGCGATACCATTCATATTATGGTCAATCACTGGCCTTCGCGTTATGGTGGTGAAAAACGAAGCGCTCCGATGCGCGCTGCTGCTGCCAAACTGACTCGTTCAACAACAGATTCCATTATGAATGTGAATCCCAATGCCAAAATAATTATTATGGGTGACCTCAATGACAATCCTACCAACGCCAGTGTTTTTAAAATATTAAACGCTTCCGGCGATAAAAAAACGGCGATGGATATTACCGGATTATTCAACCCAATGTACAACATGTTTAAAGTGCAGGGAATTGGCTCCAACGCTTATCGCGACAGCTGGAGTCTGTTCGATCAGATCATTGTTTCAAAAGGTTTGCTTGGCGATGATAAGTCTTCACTGAAAATGTTCAAAACACTCATTTTTAACCGCAATTTCCTGAAACAGGTTGAGGGCTCTTTTGCCGGATATCCGTACCGCACTTTTGTTGGTGGTCAGTATCAGGGCGGCTATTCCGACCACTTCCCGGCCTATATGTTTCTGATTAAAGAAAAGTAAATGAACACTGAACTCTGAACAAGGAATGACGAAGGATGAAGTGAATACCGAACATCAAATCATTAATCTGTCTGCCAGATTAACTGCAACAGGCAGTCAGGCAGACAAGGAATACCGAATTCAGAAGCGAAATCTGAATCAAGAAAATGCTTGTTTGAGTGTTCAGGAAAGGTCTCTGATCGCTGCTCACCGCTCACTGCTGGCGCTTCCGACTTATTCTTAAAAGCAACTTTAAAACTTTCAACTTTACAAACTTTCAAACCTTTCGCTACCATGACCGCTCTCGAAACCCTTCTCCAACACCGCAGCATACGCAAATACAAACAGGATCCGGTTCCGGAAGATATTTTGAATTCGATTCTCGAAGCCGGCTCACGTGCCGCTACCACCGGCAACATGCAGGTGTACAGCATCGTGGTGACCCGCGATCAGGAAATAAAAAATCAATTGCTGCCATTGCATTTCGGACAGAAAATGATAGCCGAAGCTCCTGTGGTGCTGACATTCTGTGCCGATTTCAACCGTTTCAATCAGTGGTGCAATCAGCGTAATGCGGAGCCGGGCTACGATAATTTCCTTTCGTTCATGAACGCAGCCATAGATGCATTGCTGGTGGCGCAGAATTGTGTGGTGGCCGCTGAACATTTCGGACTCGGCACTGTTTATCTCGGAACAACAACCTACATGGCCGATAAAATCATCGATGTGCTGAAACTTCCGAAAGGTGTTGTACCCATCACTACAGTGACTATCGGTTACCCGGCTGAAATACCGGGCCTTACAGATCGGCTCCCCATGCGGGCCGTAGTGCATTATGAGACCTACAACGAATTTGATGCAGCCAGCATCGACGCGCTCTATGCGGAAAAAGAAAATTCCGATGAATACAAAAAATTTGTGACCGACAGCCAGGTTGATAATCTCGCTCAGGTATTCACGCAGAAGCGCTATTCAAAAAAAGACAATGTAGCTTTCTCAAAATCGCTGCTGGCTGTTTTGCAGAAGCAGGGTTTTATGAATAATGATTAATCATGACCTCAAATCTTTCAACAGCATTATTGATTTCAGGCGGCGTCGATAGTTCGGTGGCTGTGCAGATGCTGATGGAGCAGGGCATTAAGCCCGATTTGTATTATATTGCCATCGGTCCCGATCAGGATTTTAAAGGATTCGACTGCAAAATGGAGGAGGACATTGATTTGTGCAAACTCGTGGCGCGCAGATTCGGTCTTGCTTTCGACATTGTTCCATTGCATAAGGAATATTGGGACATGGTGGTGCAATATCACATCGAAACGCTGAAAGCCGGACGCACTCCCAATCCCGACCTCTTGTGCAATCAGCTGATTAAATTCGGTGCGTTCGAAGAGAAAGTAGGATATAAATATGATCGTCTCGCAACCGGTCACTACGCCTGGATTCAGGATACCGATGCCGGAAGATTTTTACACACGGCAAAAGACAAACACAAGGATCAGACTTATTTTCTGGCGCAACTCAGTGCAAAACAGATTTCGCGTCTGATGTTTCCGATCGGCCAACTCACAAAACCCGAAGTGCGTAAAATCGCATCAGAACTCGATTTTCCGAATGCCACACGAAAAGACAGTCAGGGAATCTGTTTCATTGGACGCAGCCATTACAAGGATTTTGTGGAGCATTTGTTGGGGAAAAAAAAAGGTGATTTTATTGAATTCTCAACCGGAAAAAAACTTGGAGAGCACGACGGACACTGGTATTTCACGGTAGGTCAGCGCAAGGGTCTCGGTCTGGCGGGCGGCCCTTGGTTTGTGGTAAAAAAAGATGCGGAAACAAACAATGTGTATATCGCCTGCGGCTACGAGCCCGACGAAGTCTATGGCCGCGACATTTATATCAACCAGCCGCATTTTCTTTTTCCATTTGAATTAAATGAAAACGAAGAAGCCGAAGTAACCGTGAAAATCCGCCACACGCCTACGTTTTCGAAAGCCATTATCCGCAAAACCACCCAAGGTTTTCACATCATCACCGACGAATTACAACACGGAATTGCACC
>DAOPKE010000013.1:0-44844 GCA_035390965.1 Bacteroidales bacterium
GCAAGCATGTATGAGCAGCTGCTGCCGCATACTTCAAAGCTTTATCTCACCTGCGTGGATGGGGAATATGATACGGACACTTTTTTCCCGGAGCTGAATGAAAAGGAATGGGAACTTGTTAAAGAATCGGATATCATGGCTGATTCGAAAAGCGGCATACAATATCAGTATCTGATTTTTGTCCGGATATAAGTTGTTCGAAGTTATTAAGTTGTGCGATGTTTTTAAACTTCGCACAACTTATATTGGTCTAAAACAAAAATAAATCATGAAACAAAGCTTCTTTTTTCTGCTGGCGCTTACATTGAGTGCGCTTACTATTTTGTCATCGTGCAAGAATGATGAAGATAATGAAGACAAGAACAACTATCGGTCAGCCATTGATAATGCTACTGCAGAAACCATGTTCAGTGATGTGTTCAAGCAGGCTACCGATGGAATGATTGCTGCGCAGGATTCTGCCGAAGGCAACAAGAATTGCATGGAATCGATGGCCTCGTGTGCTACGCTGACTATTACTCCGTTTGATCTTACCACATTTCCTAAAACGCTTACTGTGGATTTTGGTACAGTCAATTGTATGGGCACAGATGGTCGTTACAGGCGCGGAGTTGTAACAATGACAACAACGGGTTGGTATCGTGACAGCGGGACAGTTATCATTGTAACGCCGCAAAATTATTTTGTTAATGATCATCTGGTGCAAGGAACAAAAACCATTACCAATATGGGACATAACCTGGCAGGCAATCTTGTTTATTCCCTTTTTATAGATGGAACAGTTACAAATTCCGATGGTACCATTGAATGGACTTCGACCAGGGAGCATGAATGGATTGAAGGTGAACCGACTGTTTTTATTCCTTGGGATGATGTTTATCTGATTACAGGTACTGCAGAAGGAGTGAATATAAATGATGAAGCATTTGATGTTGTTGTGAATACGGCATTGCGAGTTCAGGTGGGTTGTCGTTGGATAACAGCCGGATCGCTGACTCTTACCAGCGGAAATTTCACCATGCTTGTCAACTACGGTGACGGCGCCTGCGATGCCGCCGCAACAGTAACAATCAACGGAGCCGTATATAACATTACGATGTCGTAAAAACTTTTCCACTCCGGTAAAACTTTTCCAAAGTTTCAAACTTTGGAAAAGTTAGGAGTGGAAAAGTTTTAAGGCGGTTAAACTTCAACAGCCCTCGCTTCGAAATTTTCGGTATCGATGTAGATGATATACGAGGATTCAACCATCATTCCGGCATCGGTCAGCAGCGTTGAATAATGTTGTACCTGTTCGCGGTGCTCTTTCTTTTCACGGCCGGTTTTAAAATCGATTACTTTCCATTTGTTTTCGTGATCGAATATCATGCGGTCGGGTCGCCATACGATGCCGTCTTTATCTGCGATTTCCCTTTCACTCATCACAAATTTGCGTCCAGGAAAAGCAAATGCAAATTTTTCAACAATAACATTGACAAGCTGAATATATTTTTCTTTCAGTTCGTTTTCAATCCATCCGTTTCTGGTGTAGTTGTCAATAACGTGAGTGATGTCGGATGCTTCAGTGATTCCTGAAAGCAATTCATGAATGATTTTTCCTTTCATGGCCGATTCGCGCAGTTCGGCACTGTCAAATCCTGTTTTGCTTTTGCGAAGCGAATCTAAAGGTTTGTTTGGATTTACCCGAAAAGTGTTTACATTGAAATGTATCCCTTTTTTCTCTTTTGGCTCCCTTTTTCCGGCAAAGTTGCCCAATGTCCAACTGGTATGGTTTTCATGAGTTGTTTCAGAAAATTTCTCGTTTGTGCAACGGATAAAATCCTGAAGAAAATTAGCCGAGTTTGTCTGAGTTGTTGTTTTATTTGTTGGTTCTTTCTTTTTTGATTTGTTGGATTCTTTAGTGGTTTTGTCAGGGGTTAAAAACGAAAACAAAAATAATTTTTCTTCAGGACGTGTGGTTCCAACATACATCAGATTGATAGTATCCATGAGACTTTTGGTTTTCTCTATCTGATATTGTTCACGTATGTCTTTTCCCGGAGAATCTTTTGTGTAAGTAACAACAGAGTATGGAATTCCCCATTGTTTTTCATTTGTTTCATGCCAGAAAAGATTTCTGTTGATGCTTTTTGTTTCATCAATATTAAAGTATGGCATAATCACAATCGGCCATTGAAGCCCTTTTGAACTATGTATCGTCATAATGTTCACAGCATCGCTTGCATCAGGAACCAGAACGCTGGTGGTTTTGCCTTTTTCAGTCCACCATTGCCAGAGCAGATCGGCATTATAACCGGTTTTGTCTTGTTGTTTCATAATGGCTTCACGCAAAAACAAAAGAAAAAAGCCACCTGTGTCTGAAATGCCAAGCGTATGAATGATAATATCGAGCTGATCTGCGGGCGGCATAAATACAAGTGATTCAGGATTCAGTGCATCTAATTTCTGCGTGAGATAGTTCAATAACATGATGCCACGGACATTTTTTTTCTGAATCAGAAAGTTATTTATTTCCTTATCATCTTCGAAATCGATGTTGGCATATTGTTGCAGCAGGAGCCATGTTTCAGTGGCATTGAGGTCGTCGCCCGGACAATGAAGTAAGCGGTACATGCACATGGCAAGTCTGCTGTGTGGTGAAGTACAGAACTGGAGTGTCTCACGCGAAATGACCGGAATGGCTTCTTTCAGACTCATCAGATAGGAGCTGATAGCAATCCCGATGTTGTTTTGCCTGGTCAGAATGGCGATGTCGCTCAGATTGTATTTCAGATCAGTGCATTTTCTGATGATTTCCACAATGTCTTCGAGCCATTGCTTTTTATGGTCGTTGAGTTTTCCTTTGTAGATGCGGCATTCAATAAAACCGGCTGCGGCAGCATTTGGTTTTTGTTTAATCTGATCGTAAACACTGGAATAAATATCGAGTTTCTTTTTTATCGGTTCACTCACATCTTCTTCACTCAGCGAAGCAATAAAACGGTTTTTTGTAAATTCATAAAATTGCGAGTTGAAATCAACAATATTGATATCAGATCTGTAATTGTATTCCATGTCTTCTTTTTGAAAAGCACTTTTAATGATGCTTTCTGCTTCCAGGGTATCATCACTGCCTTCAAATATTTCGGGAAGTCCGAGCATGATTTCAACTTTGCCATTGCGCCAGCGATAGATGCTTTGTTTTGGATCGCCAACCACCCATGATGAATTTCCTCGTGCCAGCGATTCATGAATTAATGGCAGCAGGTTGAGCCATTGCATCAGACTGGTGTCTTGAAATTCATCAATCATGATGGTTTTATATCGGCTGCCTGCACGCAGGTAGATAAATGGTACCGGCTCCTTGCTTAAAACTTCGCGGATGATGCGGTTGAAGTCCGATACCGGCAAAATGTTTTTTTCGGACTTGTACTCTTCGCGGAATTTCCATATCTCGCTCAGCAAGGCGACTACAGGAAATCGCTTTGCCATCATGCGGCCGTATTTGTATTCTGAAATCAGTTCAATGATTTCATACAGCAGTGTCTGTATCCGGCTCTCAATCTCAGGTCTGGGATTAACGAGAAACTGTCCGCTATCGAGAATTTTCATCATGGTTTTAGAGAGCTCTTTTGTGTTGAAACTCGCATTCAAACTCATGATGTATTCAAATATTGTTTTTGATGGACCTTTTTTAATAAAGTCTTTTTCACCTATATTTTCTTTCGAAAGAATAGAGTTGATTTCATCAAGTTTTTTCCGGATTTCAGATGCAATGTTTTTGTTTTTCGACAGTAAGGAATCGAACGCTTTTATCATTTTTTCCGAACCGGCTTCCAGAGCGCTGTCAACAGTGTTTACCGATGCCTCCTGGGTCAGGTGTTGCACCAACGGCAGTAGCTCATCAGCCAGTCGGAGAGGACTGTTGTCGTCGTCCATCTGCATGCGGATGATTTCTTTCAGCACTCGTGTGATATTTTCGTTCAGGTTTGCGTTGTCGATGATGTTTGAAATTATCAGTTCGTTTAGTTCCTCATCTCCGACAGTCACTTCGTAATTGGCCGGCAATTGCAGTTCGCGGGCAAATGTGCGGATGATGCGCTGCATAAAGCTGTCTATGGTGCTGATGGCAATGTCGGAGTAATGATGCAGCACGTATTTCAGCGCCCGGTCGGCCATCTGGCTTAATTCAGCTGTTGTTTTTTGCGGAAATGCCTGTTGCAGTGCCGGAAGCATTCTGCTTTTTTCAGGAGTTCGTGCAATATCTGACAGCGAGCTGATGAGGCGGTCCTTCATCTCTCCGGCCGCTTTGTTTGTAAATGTGATGGATAAAATGCGCGAAGCTTCGGAAGGATTGGGCAGAATGAGCCGCAGCATTTCAAGTGTGATTCGCTGGGTTTTCCCCGATCCGGCCGAGGCGTTGAGAACTGTAAAGGATGACATATGTTGATGAATGGTTTTATTTGCTAATGTAGTATTTTTTATTATACGTATTCAACCATTCATTCTTACATTTGTCTAAAAATTATTCAATAATTCTTGATTACTTTTCTTATGCGGTCGTGTTTGATAGTTCTTATATTTATCATTTCTTCGGTTTTTGTTTTTGCACAATCGTTGAATGACAGCTTATTGCTTCATTACCCGATGAATGGCAATTGCCACGATGTAAGCGGAAATAACTTTCATGCTGCGTTGATCAATGCCACACTGACCTCCGATCATAACGGAAACACAAACAGTGCTTATCATTTTGATGGAGCAACAGAATATATAAACTGGCCATCGAGTTTGGTTCTGCACCCGGGGTTACCTATTACAATTGCTTTCTGGGTTAAATATGATTCGAATGATTATCTCAATTCCTTTTTATTTGATACTGATTTTGCGCAGGACAATTACTCAGGAATTCACTGCAATTTGACACCCTCGCTACAGATAACATTTTCTTTTGGTGATTGTTCCGGTTCAACTTCACCAGCTGCACGACGTTCAAAAACAGGCAGCTCTTCTTTACAGATAAATACCTGGTATTTTGTTGTTGCGGTTATGCGCGGTGCAACCGACATGGATATTTACATCAATTGCGTGAACGACGGTGGTACCTATTCCGGCTCTGGTGGTTCTATTGCATACACCGGTACGCCTGGTATTCTTGGCCGTTCAGATGGTGACATGTATGCACCGGCAAGATATTTCATGGGTTCTCTTGATGAGTTCAGATACTGGCATCGCGCTCTCAGTGCAGCTGAAATCCTTTCGCTGTGCAACAGCAATAATCCGGTCATTGAAGCCAGTGGCTGTTACGACGGTGTTTATAATTTTTCTCTTCAAAATGCCGGCTCCTATTCAGGAGTTACATGGGATTTCGGCGATCCGGCTTCCGGTGCGGCAAATTCATCCGTGCTTGACAATCCAACCCATGTTTTTTCAGCCCCTGGCACATATCAGGTTACTGCTGTTGTTTCTTATTACATCGGCAGCCCGGTCAGTACGAACTATACAGTGGTTGTGCAGGCGGAGCCGGATCTGATTCCATATGATTCAGTGCTTGAGTGCGCGGGTTCATCAAGAGTGATTGAGGTTGAGGGCATATGGGATTCGTATCAGTGGAGCAACGGTGCGGTGACTCAGTCAATAGTGGTTTCAGCTTCGGGTGTTTATTCTGTCAGTGCCACCGATTCGAATGGCTGCATTGTAGCTGATACAGTCGTTGCTGTTTTCGTCAATACAACGGTTTTTGAAACAGACACGACATTCTGCAACGGCAGTTCCATCGTTTTCGATGGTCAGGTGATCAGTGCAGCCGGAGATTACTCCTTCACTCATCCTTCGGGCAGTGGTTGCGACACCATTATCAACCTTCATGCAACTGTGGAAAACGCTCCTGCTGTTTCGCTTCCCGGTGATACCACGCTTTGTACAGGCACCCAATTTCCTATTTCACCTCTTGTTTCCGGATCCTGGGATGCCGGCGCCTGGTCCGATGGAGTGACCACCACCGGCCGGATCATTAATATAGGCGGAGTCTATTTCTATAGCGCAACGGGAATGTGTGGAACGGCAGAAGATGAAATCATAGTTGCTTTTGAGGATTGCGTCAGCGGGATTATCTTCCCCAATGTATTCACTCCGAATGGAGATATTTACAACCCGGTATTCAGACCTGATGGATTTAATATCGAAGATTTCCATATTATCGTTTTCAATCGCTGGGGCGGTCAGGTGTATGAGGGCTTTTCCATTTCAGATGGATGGGATGGCACTTTTAAAGGGCAGGAATGTCCGGAAGGAGTCTATTTCTGGATTGCTGAATACAAAGTGTATCAGAATAATGTAATGGTTGCAGACTCAGCAAAAGGCAGCGTAACTCTTTTACGATAGGTGTAGCTGCAATATAAATTCAATGTCTGTGTTATTATTCTTAATTTTGCCGTTATGGCAAAATAAGGCGTAATTCAATGGCTCAGGGAATTTCGAAATCATTTATAAAGTCTTCGTTCATCTACTCCTTCATTGGTGCATTACCACTTGCATCAAGTGTTCTGTTGCTGCCATTTTATGGCAACTCGGATTTGTTGTCAACCAGTGATTTTGGTTTACTGGCCATTTACATTGCTTTGAGTGAACTGGTGAGGATTCTTTTTATATATTCTGCTGACAATTATCTGGGAATCAACTTTATACATAATTCAGATTCCCCCGCCCAGACACGTAAATTTATTGGAACGTCTGCGTTGTTTCTGATTATTTTTGGTGTTGGTATGACTCTGCTTTTTTCGGTTGCCGGTGATTATCTTTTCACATTTATTTTTCCCGGTAAGGATGTCAACTTTTACCCGTATGGACTGCTTTCTATTTTAACGGGATTGTTTACCGGTATTTTCAGGGCATATACCAGTCTGATGATTTATCGTCAGAAACCAAATCCTTATTTCTGGTCGAATATGTTGCATTTCATTCTTGTGATTGCATTTTCGGTCAGCGGATTGTATTTGTTCCCAATGTCGCTTGAAGGGCCCATCTGGGGGCGTTTCATTTCAGCCGTATCCACATTTATCTGGGCAATGGTTTACTTTGCTAAAGAAAGCCATTTTGAGTATTCTAAATCGGTGCTTAAAGATCTGTTAAGGTATTGCACCCCTTTATACATTTTTTACATTCTGACATGGGTTATTTCGAATATTGACCGCTATTTTATTCTTGGCATCATGACAGAAAAAGAGGTGGCCATTTTCGACTTTGCTGTAAAAATTACGCTCATTGTGGAACTCTTACAGGCCGGTTTATCGGCTGCCATCAATCCCAAAGTTTTCAAAATCTGGAAAGAAAATGGGGACAGACCAGTTGGTAATGTTGAAATTAATCGATATTTCAACGGTTTTACAGTGATAAATCAGCTGAGCATTCCTCTTATTTATGTGGCTGTTGTTTTTTTGGTACCCTTTGTTGTCTCCAATACAGATTTGTATTTCTCGTTTAATCTGCTTCCCGTTCTGCTGGCTGGTATGGCAACCAGGGTCTGGTTGATGTATCTGATGACTCCTATTTATTATTTCAAAAAAACAAAAATGCTACCACTGATTTATGGCTTAGTAGCTGTTATTCAGGTGCTTGTAACTTATATCTTGATACGTTTCAATGGAATTGAAGGTGCTGCATGGGCCAATTTTTTGACTAAAATGGTGCAGGTGTTTCTTGTATTTATTTTTGTGAGAAGGTTCTATACTTTTTCAGTGAATCCGCAAAAATTCATTGTTTATCCAGCCATATACATCCTTATTTTGCTGGCAACAGATCTTTTCTTCAGCGATATCAATGTGTATCTGATGGCTTCGCTGCATCTTGTTATTTTGTCTGTTGTCGGGTTTCTGATGTTTAAAAAGGAAATTGTACCGTTTGTAAAATCTCTGTATCAGGGTCGGGTAAAATCGTAAAAAAACTCCCGCAGGTTTGGGCCAATGCGGGAGCTTAAGGGTATATTCACAACTTGTTTTTTATCCGAGATATCCTTTCAGGTTTCGGCTGCGGCTGCCATGTTTCAGGCGGCGGATGGCTTTTTCCTTGATCTGGCGTACGCGTTCGCGTGTGAGACCGAATTTATCGCCGATTTCATCAAGGGTGAGCTGTGCAGCGCCATTCAATCCAAAATAGAATTTCAACACGTCGCGTTCGCGCGGTGTCAATGTTGCAATGGCGCGTTCAATCTCAATATTCAGTGACTCGAATTGCAGACCTTTGTCAGGGCGTTCACTTTCCTCGTTGGCATAAAGGTCGTAGAGGTTGGTGTCTTCGTCGGTTACAATGGGAGCATCCATGGAGACATGGCGTCCGGTATGTCGCAGACTGTCTTTTACTTCGGTATCGGGCATGTCGAGAAGAGCAGCAATTTCGTGTGCATCTGGTTCGCGCTCGAATTCCTGTTCTAATTGAGCAAATGCCTTGTTGATTTTGTTGATGGTACCAATCTTATTCAGCGGAAGACGAACAATACGTGATTGTTCGGCCAATGCCTGAAGAATGGATTGACGGATCCACCACACTGCATAGGAAATAAACTTGAAACCACGTGTTTCGTCGAATCGCTGGGCAGCTTTTATCAGTCCGAGGTTGCCTTCATTGATAAGGTCGGGAAGACTCAGACCTTGATTCTGATATTGCTTGGCAACGGATACAACGAAGCGGAGATTGGCTTTGGTCAGTTTTTCCAAAGCAGCCATATCTCCCTGCTTGATGCGTTGAGCCAGCACGACTTCTTCATTGGCAGTAATCAGTTCTTCGCGGCCGATTTCCTGTAGATACTTGTCCAATGAAGCAGTTTCGCGATTGGTGACCTGCTTGCTTATTTTAAGTTGCCTCATAAAATTCTCTCAGGGTTGGGTTAGCATTTATACGATGCGCCCATACGAATGTTACACAAAAAACGTAAAATTATTTTTCTTCTTTAGGTAACAGCACTTTACGCGAAAGGCGGAGTTTTCCGGTTTTTTCATCGGTTCCAATCAGTTTTACCTGAATTTTGTCACCAACTTTCAGCACCGAATTTACATCCTGAATGCGTTCCCATGCAATTTCTGAAACGTGCAACAATGCTTCTTTTCCCGGGAGAATTTCAACAAATGCACCATAGGCCTGAATGGCTTTTACGGTTCCTTCATACACTTCTCCTACTTCAGGAACGGCTACAATTGATTTTACCCAATTGTGTGCTGCATTCATACTCTCCTTATCGGCTGAGAAGATTTCAACAACACCAAAGTCGCCCACTTCTTCAATAAGAATGGTGGCTCCGGTCTGGCGCTGAATTTCCTGAATAATTTTACCACCAGGGCCAATGACTGCACCTATGAATTCGCGTGGAATGCTGAATTTGACAAAACGTGGGACGTTTGGTTTGTAGTCTCCTCGCGGTTCGGCAATAGTTGCGGTAATGATTTTCAGAATATGCTCGCGTCCACGTTTGGCTTGTGCCAGTGCTTCGGCCAGAATGTCATACGAAAGTCCGTCAACCTTAATATCCATTTGGCAGGCGGTGATCCCATCCAGGGTTCCGGTAACTTTAAAGTCCATGTCGCCGAGGTGATCTTCGTCGCCCAGAATATCGCTTAATACACAATAATTGCCGGTTTCTGAATCAGTAATCAGCCCCATGGCTATTCCGGAAACCGGTTTGCGGAGTTTCACGCCGGCATCCATCAGTGCAAGAGTTCCTGCACAAACAGTAGCCATAGAAGAGCTTCCGTTTGATTCAAGAATATCGCTGACAATACGGATGGTGTATGGATTGGAATCATCCTGTGGAATCATATTTTTAAGAGCGCGGAGGGCCAGATTTCCGTGACCGATTTCGCGGCGGCTGGTGCCACGCAGCATTTTGGCTTCCCCAGTTGAGAAAGGCGGGAAGTTGTAATGCAGCAAAAGTTTGTTTGTGCCTTCAAAAACAGCTCCGTCAATAATCTGGTCATCGAGTTTGGTGCCGAGAGTAACAGTCGTTAAACTCTGTGTTTCACCTCTGGTAAAAATGGCACTTCCGTGTGGAGTAGGCAGTGGGCTGACTTCGCACCAGATGGGACGGATTTCATCCATTTTACGGCCGTCGAGGCGGATACGTTCTGCCAGATACATGTCGCGGACCGCTTTTTTCATCACATCGTGATAGTAGCGGGCAACCAATGATTTTTTTGCATCCAGTTCCTCTTCGGGAATGGTTGCGAGAAATTCTTCCCCGATGGCGTCGAAATCATCCTGACGCTGATGTTTGTTGGGAGTGCAGCGTTTGGCTACTTCGTATGCTTTTGGGTAACAAAAGTCATAAACGGCTTTGCGAAGTTCCTCATCGTTCACTTCGTGACAATATTCACGTTTCGGGTTGGCTTTCTCTACTTTTGCAGCGAGTTCAATCTGAGCCGCAATTTGTTTTTTAATGGCTTCGTGAGCAAATTTAAGGGCTTCCATCATCACTTCCTCGCTCACTTCTTTCATTTCGCCTTCCACCATATTGATATCTTTGGCATTGGCGGCGACCATCAATTCGAGGTCGGCGTTTTCGAGATCTTTAACAGAGGGATTGATTACAAATTCACCGTTAATTCGTGCAACGCGTGCTTCAGAAATCGGTC
Source organism: Bacteroidales bacterium (assembly GCA_035390965.1). GTDB lineage: Bacteria > Bacteroidota > Bacteroidia > Bacteroidales > DTU049 > GWF2-43-63. The sequence continues at coordinate 10,599 of DAOPKE010000013.1, forward strand.
CATTAAAAGGAATATTGGAAACAGCTAAAGCTGAAGAAGCTGCCAGAGCTGCATAAGCATCGGGATGGGTATCGGTATCGCCCGAAATGAGGTAAATGAGCACCTGGGTTTCGGCATGATAATTATCTGGGAAAAGCGGACGCAGAGCTCGGTCCACAAGGCGGGCAATCAGAATTTCGTATTCCGAAGGACGCGCTTCGCGTTTGAAAAATCCACCAGGAAAACGGCCGGTAGAAGCATATTTTTCCTGATATTCAACTGTGAGAGGCATGAAGTCAACGTTTTCCTTGGCTTCTTTGTTGGAAACGACGGTTGCCAGCAGCATGGTGTCACCAATGCGTACAATAACAGATCCGTCGGCCTGGCGGGCCAGCTTGCCGGTCTCGATAGTTCCGGTTCGCCCGTCGGGAAGTTCAAATGTTTGTGTGATAGCGTTCATCTTTTTTGTATGTGTTTAAAAAAAAGAAAGGCAATACCCGTATTGCCCTTCCGTTGTAAAATGTCAGTATGACTACTTTCTGATTTCCAATTGCTGGATTAAAGTACGATACTTTTCAATATCTTTGGTTTTGATGTAGGTCAGAAGCTTTTTGCGCTTTCCTACAAGAGCCAGAAGGCTGCGCTCGGTCACAAAGTCTTTTTTGTTGCTTTTCAGGTGCCCGGTCAAATGTTTGATTCTTTCAGTGAAAATAGCAACCTGTACTTCCGGTGCTCCGGTGTTGGTTACTGCTTTACCGTATTTTTCCGCGAGTTGTTTTTTGGTTTCGATTGATAAATTCATGGTTCTCTTTTTTATCGGGCTGCAAAGGTACAATAATTATTTAATATTCAAAACTTTTATGGAGAAAAAATTCTTTTCTGAACACATTATAGATATTAAATGCTTTCGTCCAGCACATTCTGCCGACAGCTGACTACTGACCATTCACAGCTCACCACTCACCGCTGACTACCCACTACCCACTACTCACTGCTCACCGCTCACTGCTCACTGCTGACTGCTCACTGCTGACTGCTCACCGCTCACTGCTTTAAATGGTCCCGTTTTCAATCATCACCACAATGGTTTCAATATCGTGGTCAACTCCCGCTGGGTCGTAGGTAACCTTGAGGTTGTAACCGAAGATTTTTCCGAAAGTTTGCCAGAAAGTGGCTGTAATACCCCCTCTGAAGTCTCTGATAAGGTGATAGGTTGTATTGTTTGTTTCCCTGTAAATAAGTTTCATCAGAATTTTTCCCTGGGTAAAAGTCAATTTCACCAGCTGACTTTCGAGTTGTGCGCGCATTTCTTTTTCAATCCGGTCCAGTTCTCGTTCTCTTTCACGGTCATTTTCAATCCCATTGAGGTATTTGTTGTATTCATTTACTTTGCTGCCAATGAGTTTGGCATAGGGATACACACGTTTGATATGACGTACCATTTTGGTGAATTCTATCACCTGCACCTTTGATTTAAATACGATAGGACCATAAATCCTGACTGTTGGGATCCAGAAAAGCGGAACGGTATCGCCTTCAATAATTACAGCTTTTGTTACAATGCCATCTTCTATGCCACCGCCGGTGTTTGATGGCTGAGCCAGAGCAAGCATGCCTGCTGCAACAATAAATATCACCAGTATAAGCAGCTTTTTCATTTTGTTTTTTGCTCTTTATACAATTCTTTGGCCAGATTATGAAGCAACCTTGAGTTGAATTTCAGGATGATTCTTTAATTTGTTTTTGACAAAAGTTGCTGTGATTTTTATTTTTTCATTTTTCTCGCTTTCAGACAAGTCAAACATAAGATCGGTCATGATTTTTTCCATAATGGATCGCAGACCGCGTGCGCCAAGTTTGCCTTTAATGGCCATATGGGCAATTTCTTTCAATCCATCGGGTGTGAACTCAACGGCTACATTGTCCATTTCGAAAAGGGCCTTGTATTGTTTAACGAGCGAGTTTTTTGGTTTGGTCAGAATCTCAAGCATGGCTTCTTCACTTAGCGGATGCAGATGAGCCAGAACCGGTAAGCGGCCAACAAGTTCGGGGATTAGTCCGAATTTGCGCAAATCTTCCGAAGCAATGTATTGAAGCAGGTTTTCTTTATCTATTTCCTTCTGTTCGCCTTTTTTCTTGAATCCGATGACCGATGTTTTCAGACGGTTTGCTATCATTTTTTCAATTCCATCAAAAGCGCCACCGCAGATGAAGAGAATATTCTGTGTATTGACCTGTATGTATTTCTGGTCGGGGTGTTTTCGGCCTCCCTGTGGCGGGACATTGACTACCGCTCCTTCGAGCATTTTCAGAAGCGCCTGTTGAACACCTTCTCCGCTGACATCGCGGGTAATGCTGGGATTGTCTGATTTACGCGAAATCTTATCAATTTCGTCAATGAAAATAATGCCATGTTCGGCTGCTTTCACGTCGTAGTCGGCCACCTGAAGCAGGCGAGCCAGAATGCTTTCCACGTCTTCGCCCACATAACCGGCTTCGGTAAGCGCTGTAGCATCTGCAATGGCAAAAGGAACATCGAGGAATCGTGCAATGGTTTTTGCGAGCAATGTTTTACCGGTTCCGGTTTCGCCGACCAAAACGATGTTGCTTTTTTCAATCTCAACGTCGTTTTCTTTTGCTCTGATTCGTTTGAAATGGTTGTAAACCGCAACAGACAGAAGTTTTTTTGCCTGTTCCTGACCAATGACATATTGTTCAAGAAAATTGAATATTTCTTTTGGCTTACGTAGGGTAAAACCTGCGCCGGAAGCCGGTTTTTTGTTTTTCAGTGCCAGCTCTTCATTGATAATAAGCTGGGCCTGTTCGACACATGCATCACAAATGTTGCCACTTACGCCGGTAATCAGCAGTTTGACTTCCTGCTGGCTGCGGCCGCAAAAGGAGCAATGGTCGGTTGGTTTTGCCATGATTTTTTATTTTTTGTCACGACGAAGTACTTCGTCAATCATTCCGTATTCTTTTGCTTCATCAGCTATCATCCAATGGTCACGGTCTCCGTCTTTCCACACTTTATCATAGGGCTGCCCACTGTGATTGGCAATAATCTGATATAATTCTTCTTTGAGCTTTTTAATTTCAGTGGCGACAATTTCAATATCCGAGGCCTGTCCTTCGGCCCCGCCCATGGGTTGATGAATCATCACACGGCTATGTGATAATGCTGTGCGTTTGCCATGTGTGCCGGCGCAGAGCAGAACAGCGCCCATCGATGCAGCCATCCCCGTACAAATGGTTGCAATGTCCGGGGCAATGTACTGCATAGTGTCATAAATGCCCAATCCGGCATAAACAGAGCCACCGGGCGTATTGAGATAAATAGAAATATCTTTGGTTGCATCAACGGATTCGAGAAACAGAAGCTGGGCCTGAATGATATTGGCTACATAATCATCAATGGGTACGCCAAGGAAAATAATACGATCCATCATTAACCGAGAGAAAACATCCATGGTTGCAATGTTCAGCTGGCGTTCCTCAATGATGGTTGGAGAAATGTAGCTGGATGAAATTTGGGAATATTTGTCAAACACATTGCTGCTGATGCCTCGGTGTCCGATAGCATATTTTCTGAATTCGTCGTTCATGTTCATAATCTTAGTTTTTTTCGTTCACTAAATTAAGAAAATCTTTCCAGTTCATTGTTTTTGCTTCGATGGTGCAATTATCTTCGAAAAGTTTAATAATCCGTTCATCTGTCATATTGTTAACCAGATTGCTGAAACGTTCCTTTTCCTTTGAAATGATGTCATACACCTGATCGATTTTGTTTTTCACATCCGGATCGTTTTCGTCCATGTCGGCCAGCCCGAGAAGTTCTTTCAAATGCTGACGAATGTCTTCGCGGGTGATGAGCAGATTGTATTTTTTGATTAATTTGTTCTCAATAAGCTGCCACTTCAATTCATCGATGTAGAAAGGCAATCCTTTTTCAAGATCTTCTTCGCTGAGTTCTTTTTCAGAGCGGGTGCGGATGAATTTTTTTAAAAATTCTTCAGGTAAGGTGAAGTCGTATTTTGTTTTAAGTTCTTTCTGAACGTCGAAATAGAATTGTTTGCGGGCTTCTTTTTCATAGGTTCCTTTTACATCATTGCGAATAATTTCACGCAACTGATCTTCGTTTTCAATTTGTCTTTCAGGGAAAACCTGGGCGTAGAGTTGTTCGTTGAGCTCTGCCGGAGTGATTGAAAGCACACTCTGCAGCGTAATCCGGTAGGTCCCTTTCATCGCGCGGGCATCGTCGATATTGATGTTGAAAATTTCAGTGCGCTCGTCGGCATTCGGGAAATCTTTTTCAACATCGAAATCAATAAAATCTTCAGCTTTCTTTCCGATGAAAAACTTTTGAGCATGTTCCGGCAATGTGTTTATGCGCAGGTGGATGAATTTATCCAATCCATCTTCTTTTTTTTCTCCGTTTTCGGTTTGAATCAATTGTGCAGAAACAAAACATTTTTCATCAACTGATTCGGCCTTTTCAAATTTCCCGTATCGTTCGCGAATTTCGCCGAGATATTTTTCAACATCGGTTTCATCGTGGATTATTTCAAATTTTGTGAAAGTCAGCGATTTGTCTGCTGTTGGTTCAAATTCGGGTTCCAAAGCCACATCAAAGTTGAAAGTAAAGGTATTGCCTTCGTTCCATTCAGTCAGGCGGGCAGCTTCTTCGTCCATCATGGGTGAAAGAATGAAGTTGACCTTATTGTCATCGAGATATTTATAAACAGCTTCGGATGCAACATGCAGCACTTCGTCAGCCAGGACGGAGTTCCCGTACATTTTTTTTATAACGCCAAAGGGAACTTTACCGGGGCGGAAGCCAGGCATGCTTGCTTTGCGACGGTATTCGCGTAATTTCTCTTCAACCTTTGGCTGGTAATCAGCTGGTTCGATATGAGTTTTGAGAGTGGCAATCAATTCACCGTTTTTTTCAAATTCGAAATTCATACAACACTTTTTTGAGCTTTGGAAAATAATTTTGTGCGGATGAAGGGACTCGAACCCCCACGCCTTACGGCACCAGATCCTAAGTCTGGCGCGGCTACCAATTACGCCACATCCGCAAATCAGGAGTGCAAAGTTACAATTATTATTGGAATCGCAAATGACTGCTGTATGTTTATTGTCAGTCTATTAATGCAGAGAGGGTGTTTTAGATGGTCAGTAATATTTTAAAGGAGTCAGAGATTATCATTTTAATAACAGGAAATAAAAAGAAGCCCCGGTTCTCCAGGGCTTCTGTGCATAAATGTGTGTATTGGAATAAACTATTCTTTGAAAAATCTGGCAACGCCATGGGTGTCGCTCTGAATGAGATACAATCCGGGACTTAACGCACTCACATCAATACTGAGTTTTTCGCTGCCTTCACTTTCTTGCTGCATCAATTGGCGGCCAGCAAGGTCATATATTGTAACAAATCCTGACCCGTCAGTCAGTACATTCAAAATATTTCCGGCAGGGTTGGGATAAATGTTCAGGATCGTTGTTCCATCATCGGTTATGCCTGACGGATCGGTGATAGCAAAGTTGTCAATGTCAACAAAATAGGAGCCGGAGCCGCTGTAGGCCGATAAATACACAGCGGTCATTCCACCTGTAAAGGCCCCGATGGGGATTTCGACACTCACAAAATCGGACGATGCTATATGATTTGCAGGATTGATTGAATGTATTAATACATAATCCCCGCTGATCGGATCATTCATTTTAATGTTTATTGAATCAATTTCCGAAGCCGGTGTTGCGGTATTCGGATAACCGGAAATATTTACAATCCGATAATCGAAAGTCAGTATGGAGTTGCTTGTCAAACCACAAAAATGAGGTGAATAAAGATGTTTTACGGTGATAGCAGGTGTTAGTTCTGCCGAAACGCCCTGATCGGTTAAACCGTGGTTAATCAGATTTTCCCAACCTCCTGAAAAACCATCAGGCAATTCAGGACCCCCATCAAAATTTGTTGAAAATGGAATGCTGCGTTGCGAAAAAAGATCATCAACATTTCCTGTTGCACTGTAAATAAGATATTCGTCGTATGACCATGTTTTATAATAAACGGTTTTATTCGATTCGATGCCTGTATGAATTACTTGTCCGGTTGGGCCGTTATAGATTATTTCCGAACCGTCGCTCAGCGTATCACCAGACAGGTAAGGTTGGCCACAATAGGGCGAGTCAAATGTGCCGGTATAATTGTAAACAACAATCAAATTGTCATTGACTCCAAATTCGGCTGCTGTTAAAACCGATTCGCCACAATCGGATAAAGTCCCTGAAATAATTGAGGGTTGAGGTGAGTCAAATTTCAGTAAAACCACTGGCCGGTAATATGAGAGCTGACTCATCATGCTTGTTGGAAAACTATTGTCTTGTCCCCATGTTAATGCAACATAATCGGTTGCCGTTGTTATGTTTTCGCAGCCAAATTCAGGAACAGTTGTTGGGCCTGTGCCGCCCCAGGCAGTAGAAATATAAACTGCCAGATGATAACTGCTGTCATAGTCAAAATCATTGTCCAGATTGAAATAATTCCAGCCGGTATTGTTGAATAAAACCTTTTGCTGGAAGACCTGGGTACCATTCATTGAAACTATTCCAAAAGTATTGTTGCCTCCAAAAACAGCATTGTTTACTTCCTCCAGTCTTATTGTAACCGTAACACTGTCGTTGCAAGGTGCTGCAACAAAGTATGCAATTTGTTCAATGGTTCCGGTCACTCCAATGTTTTCCTTATTATATATTGATGCGTGATAGGAGTAGCCATAGCTGCCATCGAACGGATACACTTTTTGTGTAGGGTTTCCATCGCCTTTGGGATAAATAACATCGGGTCCTAATTGAGCTGATGTCAGCAAAGAAATGAACAGTGCGATAAATGTTAGTGTAATTGTTTTCATCGGTTTTGTGTTTTTGTTTGTCGCAAAATTATGACGGTTTGTTTTGTGGGCTTATCCGTAATTTTACGGATTTTATACGTTCACAATCCGTAAAATTCCTGATGAATAAATAATCAGATTCAACCTTTCTTTGTAACAAAAAAACATGAAAACAATTTTTCTTTCTGTGGTGTTATTGGTTCTCGCGCTTATTGGCAAAGCCCAGACCCCGATTGATGAGGGTTGGGTTGAAGTTGGCAATGCTGCATACAACTCGATCATATATGATGTTGTTTTTAACGATGCAAACAATGGTTTTGCAGTTGGTTCAGGTGGCACTTTTCTGAAAACCACCGATGGCGGTGACACCTGGAATGCTATCTACATTGGCGTGAATTACACATTGTTTGAAATAGCATTCAGTAGCAGCAATGTAGGTTACATGCGAGGCGGTAACAAAGATGGCGGCGGCTATTTTGGTAAAATTCTGAAAACCACCGATGGTGGTGTAACCTGGACAGAGGTCTTGTCAGACCCGTCCACTTTTTTTGAAACCATGAGCGTGCGCTCAGATTCGGTTGTTTTTGTAGGTGATTACGAGCAAACCCAACACACCGTGGATGGTGGTGCAAGCTGGATTATTACTCCACTTACCGGATTATACACCATTGCTAAAATTGGTTTTGAGCAATCCGGGAATGGCTTTTTAATTGCCAACAATAGTCGCTTATATTTGTCCGATGATGATGGCCAGACCTGGGATTCCGTATTTTATTTTCCCGGAGACACGCCGCTTGATTTTAGTTTTGCTGATGCTGCCGATGGCCTCCTGATGTCGTACAACCGCAAGCTGGCTATCAGTAACGACTCTGGTGCTACCTGGGCTTTACATAAGACCCTCACAGAAATGATGATAGACCTTGAGTTTTTTAATGATTCGACTGCGTATTTTTTGAAAAACTACGGAAATACTATTTATAAAACACAGGATACAGCTTCTACACTGCAGATTTCGTACTCAAACCTTCAGGCAGACCTGAATGGCCTGCACAAGATGAGCGACGGCAGCCTGCTTGCAACAGGTGGAGGCGGTTTAATAATCCGCACTATAGATGGTATTATCTGGGATACTTTGCATATCGGAGAAATGAATACAAATCTGACTGATGTTGTTTTTATTGACAATCAGACCGGCTTTGCAGCAGGCAGCAATGGCTATATCCGACAGACTACAGATGGCGGGTTCACCTGGATTACATCACAAATAAATGCAGGAATTGATCTTGGCGGAATCTGCGCGGCCACATCTAACCGGCTTATTGCAGCAGGCAACGAAACATCCTGTTATATTTCAACTGACACAGGGATGACCTGGACTCAGCATATGTATGGTGTTGATATGGGTCTGGCACGGGGTATAATGCGTGCATCGGCCACTCAATTGTTTGCTTTCGGCTCCGAAGGAATCTTCATGACCAATGACGCTGGCCTGACCTGGGCCGAATCGGGTTCTTATTCTCAGGTTTATTCAGGATTTGTTTTAAATACCGATTCAGCCTTTTTCGGTTTTCAAAATGCAGGTATCAGATATACGTTTGACGGTGGGGTAAACTTTACAGATATTATAACCGTCAATCCGGCCATCCAGGGAATTCATTTCTTTGATGCGGATACCGGATTATTTGTAAACTCATGGGGAAGAATGTACCGGACAACAGATCGGGGAGTTAACTGGAGTCAGGTACTCAACAGCGGAATCAGTCTGCAGGAGTTGTACTTCATCGATGATACACTTGGTTATGCCATGGGAAACTCGGGCCGGTTGTATAAAACCACTAATCAGGGAATCAATTGGCAGCTGATTGAAACCGGCACGACAAGGACTTTGTATAAAATGTGGTTTACGCCCGATGGCACCGGATTTATTGTTGGCGACGATGGTATTATTCTGCGCAAAGCTGCAACGCCAGTGTTCGACATACAATTTACTGTCACAAACGACAGTGGCGATACACTTATCAATGCCGCCATGACTTTCAATTCGGTGGCATACCCTGCCGGAATCAACGAAGTTTCCGGGTTAAACAGTGGTTCGTACAATTATATAATCAGTTGTCCCGGGCATCTGAGTGATACCGGCTCTGTTGCTGTTGTTTCAGACACTACTATTGTTATTGAACTGAAAAAATTCCACACGGTAACTTTTCAGCTGAAAAATGTTTTTAATAATCCGGTGTCTGCAGCAGGCGTTTTGTTTAATGGTGATTCACTTGTGTCGAATTCCGCTGGTGATGCTGTTTTCGGCAATGTGCTCAAATCGCCGTCACTTCCGGTACAGGTGAATGAAAGCCATTATCTGCCATTCTCTTCGGCCACAGGTATTGCAAATGATACAACCATTTCAATACTTTTGCAGGCCGATATTGCTGCTCCTGTTCCAAATACTGTTACGGTCATTGACGATTATTCCTTTACTGCAAGCTGGACAGCTGGCACCAATGCCACCCAATATGCTTTGTTTGTTTCGGATGATAATTTTGTTTCAACGCTGCCTGGATACGATAGTGTCATCGTTTCTTCACTCAATTATCCTGTTACTGGGTTGACAGCAGGACAGACTTATTATTTCAGATTAAGATCTTTAAATAGTTATGGATATTCCGCTTATTCTTCAGTTGGAACAGCTGAAACCACCACTGGAATTAAAGAAATTTCTGATTGTTTGATTGAGGTTTTTCCAAATCCGGCGAACAGTTTTGTTGTTGTAAATCCGCTCGGGGTGATGTTTCCGCAGCGGGTTGATATTTTCAGTGTCAGTGGACAACTGGTGATGTCGCATGAGATTAATGGTATTGAAATCATTGATATATCGGCTCTGCAGCCGGGAGTGTATTATTTGAGAATTATGGATTATGTTCAGCAAATTATTAAACAATAATCCGATTTCCATGAAAGAAAGTTCGACGGTAGAAGAGGTTAGAAAAAAAATGCGTAAGGTGCAAAGGTGTATCCGGCAGAATAAGATACAGGAAGCATGGAGCAACCTGGACACTATTGATGCATCGATGATTGAGCAGTGCGGCGAGTCCGAGAAGCAGTTAATTTCAGAAGCTCGTCAGATACTTTTACACATTATGGTTCGTGAACTTAAAGAAAAATAAAACTACTATGAAAACAATAATTCTTGCATTCACATTGATTGTTCCTTTGCTTACAGCGGCGCAATGGAACTGGCTTAACCCGCAGCTGCAGGGCGATCCGATTAACGACATCGTTTTTGTTTCGGCCAACGATGGTTTCGCCATCACTGGTGGAGGAGCTCTTATGAAAACAACAGATGCCGGAACAACATGGACAATGGAAGGTTGCATTGCTCAGGGCTATCTCACCGATCTGCATTTCGGCGACGCTACACATGGCTTTGCATGCGGTTCTAAGGGTGTATTTGTGCGAACTGTCGATGGCGGCAACACCTGGAATGTAATCAACACTACATTCAACAGCGTTGATTTTTCTGGCATCTGGTTTCTGAATAATACTACCGGATTTATCATTGCCGACTACGGTGTAATGATAAAAACAACAGATGGCGGCGACACCTGGACCGCTGTGAGCACCGGCTCGACAGAAACTTTTACCGACATCTATTTTCCTTCAGCAACCACCGGATATGTTTCTACTGAAGATGGTTATTTTATGAAAACCACTGATGGTGGTGCCACCTGGACAGAGCTTGATACCTATCAGGCCGAAACATTCAAATGTGTTTGGTTTACGGATGAAAATACAGGATGGATGGCCGGAAACTGGGGTGCCATTTATAAAACTACCAACGGCGGCACCAGTTGGACCAGTCAATCGGTTGCTACTCATGATTATTTCAACGCCATTTGTTTTGTGGATGCCTCGACGGGTTATTTGTGTGCCGACGGAACTGTTTTTAAAACCACCAATGGTGGTACAACCTGGACACAGTGCTATAATCCGAATTATGATTATTTGTATTCCATTTATGCCGATGCATCAGGACGCGTGTTTGCCGGAAACGAACGTGGTCGGCTGTATCGCTCTGTTGATGCCGGAAACACGTGGGCTGATCTGACCACCGATCTTATGACTCCATCGGTAAGACTGAATGCTGTTGCGTTTTTCAACGATCAGACCGGCATTGTGGCAGGCTCGAATGGTGTTTTGTTCAGAACCGAAAACGCAGGTCTTGCCTGGGACAGCATTCCTGCCGGAACTTTTCAGGAAATTTATGATTTTGAGTTGGTGAGCAATACCGAGGCCTATGCAAGTGCAGGTGCCGGAACAATTCTGCACACGTCCGATGCCGGCGAAACCTGGACATCCATTGTTTCCGGAACAACCAATACTCTATACGGCATAAAAAAAATAAACGCTTCATTTGCTGTAGCATGTGGATGGGCTGGCACGGTTCTTACCAGCGCCGATGGCGGATCAACGTGGACCAGCATCAGCACCGGGTTTACAACAGGATTGTACGATATTGATTTTTATAATGGCAGCACAGGACTTTGTGTTGGACAAAGCGGAAAAATTTACCGGAGTACCGATGGCGGACAAACCTGGGCTGCAATTACATCCGGTACCAGTCAATACCTGAATGCAGTGTGCTTTGTTGACAGTTTGCATGTGGTTGCCGGCACCAATACCCAGGGATTGCTCTATTCATCCGATGGAGGTCTTACCTGGTCAGATCCTGCCACAAACGTGGATATGGGCATTACGCAATTGTATTGTCCTTCGGCTGATACTGTGTTTGCTTGTGGCATGGATGGCTTGATGGCCTTTTCCACCGACATGGGACTCAACTGGACGGGCATGGATCGTATGACCTACTGGCTGCTGAATGATATTTCAAAAACGCCTTCCGGGAAAATGTTTGCAGTTGGTTACAACAGCACTATTCTATTTCGTGGTCAGCTGCAAAGTGTCGGATTTGAAAACTTTGTTGAAAAGGCCGATCTTTCATTGCATGTTTATCCGAATCCGGCCGCTGATTGTATTTATATTGAAAACGGGCATCAGCAGTGGTATATGATTTTTGATGAGCAGGGACGAATGATTCAGTCGGGGTATGCATCAGAGAATTCAATTGATATTCGTTCGCTGGCGCCGGGAAATTATTTTATTCAATGTTCGTCGTCTGAGTCTGTGCAAACCGGGCGTTTTATAAAGAAGTGATTTGGTTCTTTCAATTTCCGACCGGAGTCTTTTGTGCAAGCAGAAGATTCCGGTTTTTATTTTCCGGCCTGTTAAATTTGTGCGTTGGTTTTACAATTATGTTATATTTGCCAGTTAGTTGCCTTTTTATATATGACAAATCTGACAAAGAGGATTGTTTTTGCAGTATGGTTGACAATCATATTTTCGTTGGCCGGTATTGGACAGAATGATGCTGTACTTGATTCATTACTTGAACAGGCCGCCGGAGAGCGTCGTAATGGGGCTTATGACAAAGCGCTGAATCTAGATTTCACAGTTCTTGCCTTGGCAAAAAATATGGGTAATGACGCCATGCTTGCTGCAGCCAATAATGGAATAGCAACAGATTATATGCGCATTGGTGATCTGAAAAAATCCCGGATCTATTATGAACAAGCTTTGGAAATATACAGACATTTGCGCGACACTATCAATATTGGTGATCAGTATTATAAACTGGGGTCGCTCGATGTTGATGAGGGGAAAATGGATTTTGCCCGTGAGAAGTATAGCTTGTCCGTGGCTGTTTTCAGGAAAAAAAATTATTATCCGGGCCTGGCTGATGTTTACAATGGTTATGCAGCTATTTTTTATATTCAACAAAACCTGGATTCTGTAGCATGGTATGCAGAGCAATCGCTGAAATATTACAGACTTGCAGGAAATACGGATGCCGAATCTTTTATGTACATCAATCTGGGTGCACTTTTCAATGCACAGAAGGATCATCCTAAGGCCATTCAATATGTCAGGCGTGGAATTCAGCTTGCCGATAGCAGCGGGCTTATGAATCAAATGCGTCAGGGATATCGCAATCTGAGTGAAACCTATGCCATGTTAGGTGACTGGAAACAGGCCTATGATAACCAGTTGTTGTATGTCAGGTACAATGATTCCATTTTCAACCAGCAGAAAAACGAAGCTATGGTGAAGTACGAAGCCCTTTACCAGACATCGGAAAAAGAGCGCAAGATACAGGAACAAAATGCTGATTTGCTTTCAAAGGAAAACAGAATCAAATCAATTCAAAATACAAGAAACATTCTTATTCTTCTTTTTATTGTTGCACTGATTGTCGCTTTATTTTTCGTTTACAGGTATATTACACGTAAAAAAATCAATCGCTTGCTGGATGAAAAGAACAAGCAGCTCGAAGAAATCAATGCATTCAAAGACCGCATCTTTGCTATTATTTCGCACGACCTGCGTTCGCCTGTAACATCTTTCAGCCGAATTACTTCTGCGCTTAATACAGCCATTGATCAACTTCCACCAAAGGAAATTAAAAAATATCTCAACGACATCGAGGTCTCTGCCATTGAATTGCAAAATATGTTGCGTGGTTTGCTTCATTGGTCTCTCACACAGCAAAGCGGTGCCAATGTGCAGACTCAGGCGGTTCTTCTTTCTGAATGCATTCAGGATGTTGTCGCCGATTGTCGGGGAGCTTTCAGCGAAAAGCAAATCAGTCTTGAAACTGAAATCCCTGACAGTTTGACTGTACTGAGTGATAAGGGCTTATTGCATATTGTTTTGCGCAATGTGTTGTCGAATGCTGTGAAATTCAGTGATACAGGCGACCGGATAGTTATCAGGGTGACAGAAAGTGATGGAAAATGTTTTATTGATGTTTGTGACAATGGTCCGGGAGTACCGGACGAAGTTGCCTCGCGTTTATTTGGGACAATGGCTTCCGATGCGCCCTCACGTGGTGGTGGCTTTGGTTTGTTTATCTCTGCTGAGTTGCTGAAAAAAATGAATGGCAGCATTTGTTTGGCTGCGACATCGGCTGATGGAAGTGTATTTCGTATTGTTTTACCCATTGCCAACCTTGTGTAATATGAAAACAAGAATTGCCATTGCCGATGACCACACCATTGTGCGAGATGGTATCCGCCTTATGTGTTTGACCGATGATGCATTGGAACTTGTTTTTGAATCGGCAACAGTAAATGGGTTTGTGAAATTGATGGAAAAAAACTCATTTGATGTCGCTGTCATTGATATTCAATTCCCGGATGGTTCTGGTATTGATTTGGCGAAAACAATTCTTCTCAAATTTCCCGACGCCCGATTGCTTGTTTTTTCAGGTATGATGGATGAAGAAACTATTTTAAAAGCCATCTCAACCGGCGTTTCGGGCTATGTTTCGAAAGATGCATCTATGGCCGAACTGAGAACTGCTATTTCAACTGTTGCATCTTTTGAACAGTTTTTTAGTATGAGTGTTGGACAGATTCTTTATAAAAGCTATGTGAAAAAGCAACAGCAGGGACTATCTGAAACCATCCCTGATGCTGTATTGAGTGATCGCGAAACCGAAGTACTGAAGGGCTTTGCCGAAGGGCTCAGTTATAAGGAGATTGCCGAAAAACTTTTTATTAGTCCACGAACAGTCGAAACGCATAAAGAAAACATCATGAAAAAACTCGGTCTGCATTCGTTGGCCGACATGATTCGTTATGCGATAAAAGAAAAAATAATTACTCTTTGAACCAAGCGTGTATTATCTTTTAAAACTCCATTCTTTTTTTGAATTTAGATCCAGAATTCCGGGTTTTTCGGAGCGTACTTTTGTCATTATGCATTTGGCCGGCATGGCTCCGTTGAATTTCTCAAAATAATATTTACTAAGCGACGGAGCCAGCATCAGATCGGTCTGTGGAAGATTCTCAACTGCCGGTGGCATTTTTCGTTCGTTCCAGTTGAGCATACGGAGCTGGTTCCATCCGATAAAATTTTCATGACGAAAAACCATTTTGTCATTGAACATTTCACCGGCAGTGATTGTTTGTAAGGAATTTCTTTCTGCAAATCTGTTCAGGCGTTTTCTCAGGTAATCCGACATGGGAAAGGAGTCTGAAGGCAGTACGAGATATAGTGCTTTATCCTGCTTGATTCCAATTACATATTCATTGCCGTCTTTAAGAAAAAACGCTTCCTGTTGCTTTTTAAAATTTGTTTTAAAATTCCATTCAAATAAAGAAGCAATGATTGCAAGTGCAAGAATGGGATAAAGTGTTTTGATTTTTTTCCGATAGAACATGATGTAGAAAAGAGCAATGATTAAGGCCAATAAAATGGCTGGCCATGCAGACAGGTAAATGTTGCTCATGACAGATCCGGGCAATGATTCAATAGTGATAACAATAAAATTCATTGCTTTTGTCAGCCAGATGGTTCCAAAAGCAACGGCAGTATTGACTAATGGAATCCATGAGAGCAATACGGCTGCCATCCCTGCATACAGAACCAGACTCGATAGTGGAACAACAATAAGATTTGATATTAAGAAATAAACCGGAAATTGTCCGAAATAATACAGGATAAATGGGAGTGTGATTAGTTGTGCTGCTATCGAAACGCAGGCCAGTTGCCATATTTTATCGAGCCACTTGTTTTGGATGTGCCATAGATTATACAGCGGTCGTTGAAATAACAGAATTCCGAGAACGGCCACAAAAGAAAGCTGGAAGCCGATTTCTCCAAGACTGCCCGGATTGAAGGCAAGCAGTAAAAATGCTGCCGCCGCCAAACTATTGTAGGGGCTGATATTGCGTTGCAATGCTGTGCCAAAAACCACAAAGCTGATCATTACAGCAGAGCGGAGCACCGAGGCCGAAAGTCCGGTGAGAAATGCATAGAACCAGATGAGCGAAAGGACGAGTAAAACACTTAACCACTTTCTTTTTTTGAACCATCCGAAAAGGCCTACAAATGCGGTAATCATGATATAAATTACGCCGACATGTAATCCTGAAACCGACATGATATGTATGACCCCGGCCTTGCTGTAGGCGTTCATCATGTCGGCACTGATGTCGGCTCTGTAACCTGTTAGCATGGCTGCCACAACGCTTGATTCATCATTGTCTCCAAGTTGATTCTGAAGAATTTTCACCATTTTGTCGCGTACTGAAAGTGCAAATGTCATGATTACATTTCCTTGTTTTTTTTCCAGAATGGTGTAATGGTCGTCGCGGATATATGTCTGATGAAAAATATTTTTGTCGGCAAGATACTTTTTGTAATTGAAATCGGAATTAAATAGGGGGTTTTGAACTGTGTTCAGATAACACTTCACCGCTATGATGTCTCCGTATGAAAGAACAGGCGTGGTATCAGGATTTGAAATGTATAACAATATTTTGCCGCTGCAACGGATCCAACCCGAATCGGTTTTCACAGCAAGTGAAGTTGCTGTGGTTTTCATGTTGTTGTTTTTCTGCTCTACGGTATTGTCTATTTTGAGTATGAGTTCTGCGGCCTGATTTTCCGGTAGTTTGCCGATGAAGTCACTTTTGTTTCTATGATCGCTGTAGTGTGCATTCAGCCATCCAAAAGCAAGAATACAGCATATTATCAGGGCTCCCTGAATCGTTCTTGTTTTATACGTGTTTAATGATTTGAAAACAAAAAACCATGCTGCCAATCCTGTTATCAGCGCCAGAAATACAGGCAATATCCATGAATGTGCAACATCAGCCCATCCACTTCGGTAAATAAGCAAACCGGCAATAAATGGAATCAATATCCTGACAAAGGGTGCTTTGGACCAGGAATTCATAATTAATTATTCTGTTTTTGACAATGAATCAATGGTTGTAATTTCGGTACCAAGATAGTAAAACTTCAGAATATCGATATATGAAAAACCTTGTTTGGCCATGTTTATGGCGCCTTCCTGGCTCATCCCAACTCCATGCCCGAATCCTTTCCCGGTAATGATGATATTGTTACCATCTTCTTTAATATTGAAAAAAGTTGAACGCAGTTTCAGATCGTCGCGGATTTTGCGCAATCCGATATTTCCTGTGAGAAATACCTGTCGGTGGATTTGTGTGAAATGGGTTACTTTAACAACTGCGGCTGGATCGTTTACAGGATAATTAAAATTGCGTTGCAAATAATCAAGCCATTCGTTGCGCGTCATGGTTTTTTGCCAGCTGTAGCTTGTCTGACCAATGCTGTACGGGTCTTCAACGGAGCGTAAATATGGCAAGGGCCGACCCCATACATCCTCTGAGTTGCAGGTTTGTCCACCCGAATTGGAATGAAAAACCGCAATGATAGGTTGCTTTGACAAGGTGTCAATAATAATTTCACCAGCTGTTTTCGAAGTGGCCATCATAATTTCTGTATTGGCACAGCGGCCTTTATACACCTGACAACAGGTCTGGTCACACATCTGATATCCGTCTGCAGCATGTTTGGTTATGTTTTTCAATGTATATGTGCGGGCTGCAACGGCCTGAACCTTATAAAATTCGCTGTTTTTTGCAATCCCTGCCTCGGATTGAACAACGCCGGCAACATAGTGTTCAAGCTCTACTTCATTAAACAGCCACATAGTTTTATCTACCCGCAGCGAAATGCTCAAATCATCGTCGTAGAGCCGGATTGATTTACCTGCTTTTAGTTGAAAAATATTCAGAAATCCAACACCCCGTAATTTGAAATGTTTACTGCAAAAAATTGTGTCGGTTTTGGTAAGTATAACCAGGTCGTAGTGCAAAGGGGCAATATGAAGTGAATCTCCTTTGTTGAATAGTTTCACTGTTTGGCCTGCTGTGTCCTGTAACTGATAGGTTCCCGAAAAAATGACAATGTCGGTTGAATGTATGGTTTTATCAGCGTGGATGCGAACTTTTACATCCTGTTGTGCCACTGATAACTGGGCATACAGCATTGTGATACAAAATGACAACAGGATTTTAATGTTCATGTCAGTTGCTGCAAATTTTGATAATCTGTTTGGCCACTCGCTCCGATGCTCCTTTTCCGCCAAGTCTGGCATACAGCAAATCGTATTCCGAAAGCATCCGTGTTCGTTCTTCGCCAGGCGCAGCAAGTTTTTCCATTTCATTAACCATGTTATCTTTATTCAAGTCGCGCTGAATCAGTTCGCGGCAAACTTCTTTACCTGCGATCAGATTTACCAGCGAAATGAATTGGATGTTTTTCCCTACCAATCTTTTTGCAATCATGTATGAAATTGCATTGGCTTTATAGCAGACTACAAGCGGAACACGGAACAAAGCCGTTTCAAGGGTGGCAGTACCACTCGTTACAAAGGCACACCGGGCCTTTGTAAGCAATGCATAGGTCTGATCTGTTATTATTTCAATGTTACGCCCCTCAGTGTTGTATAGCTCGCTTGGTAAAAGACTGACTGCCCCGATTATAATACGGTGTGTCGATGAAAATGCATCTGAAGCTTCGAGCATGAGTGGCAGCATTTTTTTCAGTTCCTGTTTGCGACTCCCCGGAAGCAGCGCCAGTATTGGCTTTTCAGAATCATTCCAATCTGTTTGTGTATTATTGTTTTTGAAATCTTCGACTGCATCGATCAGCGGATGACCTTCGTAGCGTACATTCATTCCGTGGTTTGAATAAAATTCCTTTTCGAATGGAAGAATGGTGAACATTTCATTGACTGTGCGACGGATTATTTTTACACGTGATTTTTTCCAGGCCCAGACTTGAGGCGAAATGTAATAAATGACTTTGATTTTTTTTTCGTGCGCCCATTTTGCCATGCGCAGATTGAATCCCGGATAGTCAATCAGAATAAGCGCATCGGGTTTAAATTCTGACACCTGAGCTTTGCATAATCTGAAATTGCGCATGATGGTGCGCAGATTTATCAGCACTTCTACAAAGCCCATGAATGCCAGTTCCCGGATGTGTTTCTTGACATCGGCACCTTGCTGAATCATCCGATCGCCTCCCCAGGCCTTGATTTCGGCATTAGTGTCATTCAGCTTGAGATGCTTAATAAGATTAGAACCATGCAGATCGCCGGAAGCTTCACCGGCTATGACAAAATATTTCATGCCGACCAGTTGAAATAAAAATAAACCATGGCCATGAGAAAAGTGATGAGCAGGATCCCTTTTCCTGTTTTGTCGGCCTTGAGTTTAACCAGATAATATCTGAACGGAATCAGGTTGGCGCATATTGATAGCAACTGGTCAGTGCTTTTTTGAAACAAGTCTCCGGTGCTTCCTGCAAAAATCAGGGTAATGCCCTGAATTATAAACCATGTTAAAACCGGCAACACGATTGCAATTCCAAGTCCAAGCAAGAAATTGTCTCTTCGAAAAAATTCTTTCATAATCCCTGAAATTGATTTCTGGTAATATCGAGAATGGTGTGAGCGGTAAGGTCAATGGTAACCGGAACGATGCTGATGAATCCTTGTTTCAATGCGTTTTCATCAGTGTCTTCCTGTACTTCCGGAATAATAAAATCTCCTTTGAGCCAGTAATATGGTTGATGATGCACATCGAGACGTGAATCAAATTCTTCGTTCCAGTAACCGATGCTTTGTTTGCAGACTTTCACACCTGCAGGTTTATCGGTGTCCGGAAAATTGACGTTGATGCAGGTCCCCGCAGGAAGTCCGTTCTTCATCAGTCGTGCACTTATTTCCTGAACATATGATTCCATGAAACTGAAATCGATTTTCGGATTTGGATTACACATTGAAAATCCTGCTGAGGGAATATTCTGCATGGCGCCTTCGATGGCCGCAGCCATGGTTCCACTGTACAGTACATTGATGGAATGATTGCCTCCGTGATTGATTCCACTGACAATCAGATCGGGTTTTTGTTTCAGAATCTGATTAAGGCCCAGTTTCACGCAGTCGGCTGGTGTGCCTGTAGTGGTGTATCTTTCAACATCTCCGTCGTTTGGCAAATGTTTTATCCGCAGTGGGTTTTTGATCGTTACTGCATGTCCCATACCCGACATCCCGGTTTCGGGTGCCACAATCACAAGCTTTCCAAGAGGCCGTAGAAAAGAAATGAGGAATTTAATTCCCGCTGCGTCTATTCCGTCGTCGTTTGTAATTAAAATCGTTTTATTCATACAGGTTTAGTCCACTTCACTCAGGTTTTTTTCAAGCTCCTTCAATGCTTTATTCTGGTCTTCGAGATTCTGATTGCCATTCACAATGTCCGATTTGTTTTTTTCGATGTCTTTTTCGGCATCTTCAATTCTTTTTTTGTAATCTTCGATATCTTTTGCAAGTTTTTCATTGTCTTTGGTAAGACCTTCAATATCTTTTGTTGTCTTGGCAATTACATCTTTTTGTTCGTCAATTTTTTTCTGAACAGCGCATTTGGTTTGTTCAACAGCAAAGTCGTAAATCATTTTTTCTGCAATCTTGTAACCCGAAGCATGTTCTTTGGAATTCAGATAGGCGCCACCCAGATTGAATGCGACTTTGAAAATAACATGGCCTCCCTTTTCTTCAATCACTGAGTAAATATCAATCGTATTTGGCGATATTGATGGCAATGTTGCGTCGTCAACAAACATTTCTTTTTTTCCGGAAACTTTTCCGCCGGTATCTTTCATTTTATCTTTCCATGCCTTGGCAACATCATCTTCACTGGCGCCGGTAATGGTCACTACCAGACAATTGTTTTTTCCGTCGCCGATTTTTTCAATGCTTTCGCTGACCTTTGTTTTTTGTGCCTGTGCAGGGAATAAAATGACTGCAGCAGTTAAAATCAATAAGAATCGTTTCATAATGACTATTTTTTTGTAAAAGTACAAATTTCGCCTGAAATGAGAAAATGAGCTGTATCCTTTTGCATTTTTCCGCACATCTTTTAACTTATTCTGTTACACGTTACATGTTACGCGTTACGCGTTACGATCGTTACAGACGTTACATTTCAGCTTTCAGTCATCAGTTTTCAGCACTGAGAAGAAGCATTGAACTTCATTTGGCGATGATCGCGTGAAACGCGATAAATGCGAAATTGTGATTATTTGGCAATCAAAATTCGCATAATCGCATAGACGCCCCATCGCCAAATTCAGAGCGAGTAAGAATCTTAGCCATGCCCCATGTTCTATGCGTTGTGCATTGTGCGTTGAGCTGCAAGCCGCATGCTTTTGTATATTTGTAGAAAATTATTCCGATGGCACTGATCAAAAAAGTGAAAGGCATATTACCTGAATTCGGCACTGATTGCGTGATTGCTGAAAATGCGACCATCACGGGCGATGTAGTCATGGGCGACCACTGCAGTGTATGGTTCAATGCAGTCATCCGCGGCGATGTGCATTCAATCCGCATTGGCAATAATGTAAATATCCAGGATAATGTGGTTGTTCACTGTACCTATCAGAAATGTCCGGTCTCGATCGGAAACAACGTCTCCATTGCACATGGCGCGATAGTTCATGGCTGCACGATTCACGACAATGTCCTGATTGGAATGGGTTCCATCGTAATGGATGATGTTGTTGTGGAAAGCAACTGCATCATTGCGGCCGGAGCGGTTGTTACCAAGGGAACCCGCATTGAAAGCGGCTCTGTGTATGCCGGCATGCCGGCAAAAAAAATCAAATCAATTGATAAGTCGCTCCTCGAAGGTGAAGTGAAGCGGATTTCGGACAACTACATGATGTATGCCGGCTGGTATGATGAAGGGCTGTAGATTTTAGAATATCGAACGGTGATTTTTGATTTAAGATCTGAATTGGGATTTGGGATGTGATTTTTAGATTTACTTGAATTCTTTTTTGAGTCGAAATATTAGACAGAGATATCGAAACGACAATAAAGATTTTGTATTGCAACCACCGATTCCGTGTCCGCTCCTTTTCGCAAATTAATGTCATGTACCGCCTGCAGCGGGATAAACTCCCGACAGAATGTTGTGTGTTTCCCGACATTCTACCGTCAGCAGTTGTGGCTTGAGTCTCAGTATTGCTGACGTGGAATCGTCGGGAATATTTTTCAATATCTCCGAGGTCTGTGAAAATATCGGCATTCAGTTTATTTCGTGGAGTTGACCTGTATGTATTGTTCTGTAAGTCTTCATACTGATGTCGTCGGGTATTGCTCTGGATTCTAAATTTCAAAGACAGCAAGTTTTGAGCAATCACTCCACCAACACTCCCATCCCACCTCTCAAATCCTCAATCTACAAAGAATTTCCCCGGACGTCATTTCCATTTTCGAAAACGCAAACCACTTCTTCCCTAAATCCTTCAGCGAAGCACCGAAATGATAAACAACTTCATCAATAATAAGAAAGCGGTCGTGCGATTTTGAAAATACCAGCAAATCAATGGGTGCATATTGTTGGTTGTGTTTCTGCAAATCGAGTTTCAATTGTTTTGTAATTTGCGAAGAATAAATAATAGCGGAAACATTCTTTTTTCGCTTGGAAAGTAATGTCAGAACAGTTTCATCAACATAATTGTCAATCAGAACAATGCTCTGTTTTGCCGATTTTATCAGTTCAGACACAAAAGTGTATGCATCGAAAATTTGTCCGTCGAAAAAAATGCCTTCATTTGGAATCGTTTTTTTGCCTTCCAAAGCCTTAAAAACCTGCTCAAATTTTCGATCGGTTTCATGTTGCTTCGTCTCTATTTTATTAAAACGATGCTCGATCAATGAATTGTTTAATACCAACTGCCTCATTTTGATAAAAGCATTGATAATTTGAATGCTGACTGAAATGGCCACCTCGCTGTTTAGAATAGCCGACAGCATGGCGACTCCCTGCTCAGTAAAAACATAAGGAATTGTTCTGCGTTTTGCGGTCGCATTTTGCGACCACAAAGTTTCATTGGGTTTTGCGGTCGCATTTTGCGACTTCAAATTTTCCCATTCATCTGGCGAAAGCTGAAACATGAAATTCTCCGGAAACCTTTTTATGTTTCGCTTTACCTGCTCATTGAGTCGTTTTGTTTCAACACCAAATAGATCAGACAAATGAAAGTCTAACATTACCTGAACACCGCGAATGCTGAAAATTCTATCTTCAGGCGCTGTTTGCTGTTTGATAATACTTTTGCTCATATAAGAATTTGAGTGAATGAAGAATATCCTTTTTCCCGCTTGGAAAGGATGGCATTAAGATTAAATATTCTATTTCTCTTTTCACTTCCCTTCCTGCTTCAATTTGAACTGTTGCATTTTTTGCAACAGTTGCCTCCATGGAAAGTTCTCCTTCTTTGTAAACATTTCGTAAGTGCCTTGAAATGACTGATTTATCCCTTTCAAAAAGTTGCGCAATTTGATTAAGAGACAACCATACCGTATCCTCATCAACCCTCACTTCAATATGTGAAGCAAGCTCATTGGGCTGGTATATAATGATTTCGTTTTTCATGACTGAAAATTATTCTCTCTTCCTACTTTAAAGGCGTCAAAAAGAGAATTTAAAATTACTATTATTTTTGATAAGTACTTTTATTTTACCTTCCCCAAACACCTTAATATTTCTTTCCGATCGCCGTGCCACCAGTGCAGGCCGCTGCCTTCGCAGATTGAGTAATCCTTGCATTCGGCGCATTGTCCGGTTTTGGTCCAACTGCGGTTACGCATGATTTCGAAGCGGTTGTTCCAGACATCAAAAAAATCATCTTTATAAATGTTGCCTTGTGCCAGACTGCGGTCCACATTCGGGCAGGCCGAAATGCTGCCGTCGGCCAGAACGGAGGCGATGTGTATGCCTGCCCGGCAAAAGAAAAATCCGTCGCGCACTTTCTCTTCATATCTGCCCACCCAGGCCTCGCAGCTGAACGATGTTTTCATGCGTTTTTCCTTACGCTTCTCAATAATGAATTCCATCAGAAATTTCAATTGTTCATCGGTGAGCGAAAGGTCTTTGTCGTTTGCTGCGCGCCCGATTGGCGTTATGGTAAACAGGCGCCATGACTTGATCCCGGTCTGCAACAGTGTATGATGAATTTCATCGAGTTCGCTGATATTTCTCTGGTTTACACAAGTGACCACATCTGCGTTTAACCGTGGACTTGACGAAATGAGTTCAATGGCATTCAGTGCTGCATCGTAGCTGTATTGCGAATTACGCATCCATTCATGTGTTGCAGCCATGCCGTCAAGACTGATGGTGACTGATCCCATGCCGGCATTCAGCAGTTTGTTGTGAATGTTATTATTGTACAGAACGCCGTTTGAGACAATGCCCCAGCGGAATCCGTTTTGTCTGAGCTGCATGCCGCACTCTGCAAGATCGTTCCGGAGCAGCGGTTCACCGCCTGTCATGATTACAATGATGGAGTCTTTTTTATATTGTTTTTGCAGAGGTTTGATTGCATTCAAAAAATCGGAGAAAGGCATATCGGGCAACTGGCTGCTGACACTGCAATCGCTTCCGCAATGGCGGCAGTTGAGATTGCATCTAAGGGTGCATTCCCAGAACAAATAGGATAATTCATGCAGGGCAGCTTCGTTGTGTCGGAAGCGAAGATGATTTCTTTGTTTGAATTTTTTGAACAATTGACTGCGTCTTAGTTTGCCGATGTCATGCGAATGACGATGCCATTTTCAGGAATGCTGCTCAGAACGGTATCCTGTTCCAGAAAAAAGCCGTTTGCAGCTGTATCAGCATCAGAAAACAGCAAATGGTATTGTGTGGCCGATGGCACAAAGAAGCTGAAAGCGCCGCTTGAGTCGGATAAGGCGAACTGACTGTCGCTGTTCACAATCACTTTAATACCGGAAACAGGTTGGTTGGTGGTGTCAGAAAGAATGGTTCCTTTAACGAGTACATCATCGAATTGATCCTGAGGCGCACCATAACAGGCCTGAAAAACAAACAATGCTGTCGAGAAGCTCAGGAATCCGAAAAGTTTGCGGCGAAAATTTTTGAACCAGCTGGTCATGGCGGGTAGAATTAATTTGTTAGTATAACCAGAAGTAAAATTACAAAATAGTTTGAATTGTTGCTTGTTTTAATAAAACAGTATCTGCGTTTTGGCAAAAACCACGGCCTGTTTATCCAATAAAACATTGAATTCATGGGGGATTGCCAGTAAGCCGATATTTTTATCAACAAACTTGTCTGCTATGAAAATTTGTGTAAATTTGCCCTCAACATCTATTGTATTATGGCTGAAATGACAACAGGAAAAATTGCCCAGATTATCGGACCGGTAATCGATGTGGTTTTCGAACGTGAAGAAGATCTTCCGAATATTTACAATGCGCTTACGGTTGAACGTGAAAATGGCGAAACGCTGGTGCTTGAATGTCAGCAGGACATTGGAGAAAATACAGTACGCGCCATTGCTATGGATGCTACCGATGGCTTGTCGCGCGGAATGCAAGTAGTGAATACCGGAAAGCCCATTGCAATGCCCGTTGGAGATCAGATCAACGGTCGTCTTTTCAACGTGATTGGTGAACCGATTGATGGTTTGCCAGCGGTAAACAGAGATAAAACGTATGAAATTCACCGTGAACCACCGAAATTTGAAAATCTCAGTACTGCATCCGAGGTTTTATACACCGGAATTAAGGTCATTGACCTGATTGAACCTTACTCAAAAGGAGGAAAAATTGGTCTTTTTGGTGGTGCCGGCGTAGGTAAAACAGTCATTATTCAGGAACTTATTAATAATATTGCCAAGCAGTACAGCGGTTTTTCGGTATTTGCCGGAGTGGGTGAGCGTACCCGTGAAGGTAATGACCTGTTGCGTGAAATGATCGAAGCTGGTCTTGTCAATTATGGTGACGAATTCAAGCACAGCATGGAACAGGGCGGCTGGGATCTGTCGAAAGTGGATGTTGAAAAATTGAAGAGCAGCTTGCTGTCTATGGTGTTCGGACAGATGAACGAACCTCCCGGAGCCCGTGCACGTGTGGCTTTGAGCGGTTTGACCGTTGCCGAATATTTCCGTGATGGTGATGAAAAATCAGGTGGACGCGACATTCTGTTCTTCATTGACAATATTTTCCGTTTTACTCAGGCCGGTTCCGAAGTGTCTGCTCTGTTGGGACGTATGCCCTCTGCTGTGGGTTATCAGCCGACTCTGGCCACCGAAATGGGTATTATGCAGGAACGTATCACTTCAACCAAACGTGGCTCCATCACTTCAGTACAAGCTGTGTATGTGCCAGCCGATGACCTTACCGACCCGGCGCCTGCAACCACCTTTGCTCACCTTGATGCCACTACGGTTCTTAATCGTAAAATTTCTGAACTTGGCATTTATCCGGCCGTGGATCCGCTGGATTCAACTTCCCGTATTCTTGATCCGAACATTGTTGGCGAAGATCATTATAATACTGCCCAGCGCGTGAAAAATATTCTGCAACGCCTCAAGGAGCTTCAGGATATTATTGCCATTCTGGGTATGGACGAACTTTCGGAAGAAGATAAATTGGTGGTTCACCGTGCACGCCGTGTACAACGCTTCCTGTCACAGCCTTTCTATGTTGCAACCCAATTCACCGGAATTCCGGGTGTATTTGTCAGCATTGAAGATACCATCAAAGGTTTCAAAATGATTCTGGATGGCGAAGTGGATGAATATCCCGAAGCCGCATTCAACCTCGTTGGAACCATTGAAGAAGCTATCGAAAAAGGTCGTAAACTGCTTGAACAATCGAAATAACCTGCCCTATGCGCATTGAAATTGTCAGTCCTGAAAAGCAGCTCTATGCGGGCGAAGTCAGCATGGCTCAGTTTCCCGGAACCGAGGGCTCGTTTCAGGTGTTGAATAACCACGCACCCATGATTGCTACAATTGGAGCTGGTGCCATTCGTGTCCGCAATGAAAACGGAAATGAAGAAATGGTGGAAGTCAATGGCGGTATTGTTGAGGTTCAGAAAAATAAAATTCTGGTTCTGGCTGAATAACGCTTCTTTTTATTGCAGGATATCCCCAAAAGTTCATTTTGTGCATTTTTTGTATATTTGCCTGTGAAAAATATTAAAATATGATACGGAATCTTCTTTTTGTCGTTATGATTTTTGCATCCTGCGCCGCTTTTTCACAAGAGCAGGTGGTCGATGATATTCAGATTAATTCTGATGGTAAAACACTTACTATCAAAATCGATGATCCTAAAGCGGTTAAATATGATTTGTTAATCTACAAATCATATGAAGATATCAAAATCAATGATTACGGCGTCACAAAAAATCCGGTTACTATTGATATCAGTACCTGGGAACCTGCCATCTATCATATTAAAATTGATTATGCACGTATTACGCAGTTTCGTCACTATGAAGTGCTGAAAGAAGAATAATAACTTACTGCTGAGCTCCTCATTGGGAGCTTTTTTTATCTTGAAACCACAAATTGAATGGTTGCAATTTGCCCATCCAGCATGGTTTGCAGAAAATACATGCCGGCTCTCAGTTGTCTGATGTCAATGGTTTTATCCATTGAGGGAACCAGCATTATTTCTTTACCCTCAATTGTATATATGTGAATTTCGCTTTCCGGCTTGTTTGAAAGGATGATGTAGTCGTCGGCCGGGTTAGGGAATACGCTAAATGCAATTGCTTCCTGTTCATTCATTTGTGTTGTGGGGCTGAATGTAATGAATGCCGAAGGGTTTGAAGCTGAGAGAGTAATACTTTGAGAAATGGAAGACACCCCATATTTTTCGCTTACAAGGATAAAACTGCCAAAAGGAATTCCTGAAAAACTAAAATATCCGTCCGTTCCGCAATGACGAAAGGAATAGGGGGTCATATTGTTGGAATAAAGCAATACATCATATCCCGATGGGTCATCGGAATTGATAATTCCGCTGATTTCACCAATGCCGGTCCCGGTTTGTTGGGCAGGTAAGGTAATGTTGGCGCAGTAATCATCTGATGTCAGATTGAGATAGCTTGCTGTTTCCCATTGTAGCACTGAGCCAAGGTAGGTGGGAACAGAATTGCTGTGTAGATTCCCGTCTGATTCAATGATACGAACTGAATAGTTGCAGCGGGGCAATGCAGTAAAATAATAATAGCCATATTGCTGATAACTTGCCGTATCAATAATAAAATAATCATTGTTGCTTCGCCCAAGAAGGACAGCAGTACCATAGGTTGTATTGTTCCCATCAAGCAAGACGTTCCCGCCAAGAATATAGGATGCAGCAGCAGGAATGTCGAAATTTTCGTGAAGTTGAATGGAGTCAACAACAAATCCGGTAATGGAATCGGTGAATGTCTGTGTTAGTTTAACTATGTTTTGTTCATTGATGAAAAAAGCATCAATGGAATTACCTGAACCCTGGTAAATATCGTTGATTGTCCATTGATAGCTTTCGTGCAGATAACTGCGTTTCAGACTATCGCTGGCATATATTCGGGCAAAAGAGGGACAAGTGTTGTCGGCAGGTTGCGAAACCATCATATCTGCAGGCAGCTGAATGGATCCTGTACAAACAGATATATTCACATCTTCTCCTATCACATTGTTGTAATTAAAGGTCAGCAGATATCCTTTTCGCTGAAAATCGCAATCGTATGTATAAACCATTACATCGAGGGGGATAATGGCATTTGGGATATTGGGAGCGCTTAGACTGAAACTACCGTTGCTTGAGGTTATCAACTCATTATGCAGATTTTGGACATATGGCTGAGCCGATGATTCAAACACCACAAATACTTTTTGGCCGGGAACAGGGGCATTGTTTTCTGCTGAAAATATGCGTCCTTCTAGACCAATTCCTTTCTGAGCGGAAACAAATCCGGAAAAAAGTACAAACAATAATGGCAGCAGATAAAACTTCATCAATAGGATAGTTTATAGATGAGACGAAGTTTTAGACCATAACTGACCGGAGTTTTTCCTGAGAGTTCACTGTCGGCATACAATGGACTCAGACAGTAACGGTAAGTAGATTCTGCACCGAAAGAGAATCTTGAGTTTGTATTATAAACAATGCCGCCTGCCAGTGTGAATGACCAGAAATCCTTGTTTCTTGACAGTGATTGATTTTGCCATGATAATGGCTGTATCCCTGATGCTTCGCTGAATTCTGCCTGATTTAATTCAGATGTTTTCAGCAAAAAAGTATAGGAAAAACCGCCCTGAGCATACAACGATAAGCGATGGATGTCTTTTTGGAAACCCAATGCAAGCGGAATTTCGATGTATTGATAGTGATTGTTTGCATTGATGGAATAGTTCGCAGCTACGGAATCATACATCGGATAGGTCTCGGTTGAAAATTGTGGAATATCAACCAGATTTCCGGCGGTGTCATATCCCTGAACAAACCATATTGAATCGACAAGCGTGTAAACGCCGGTTTGTGCAAATTCATTCAGCATGTAATCATATCGGTTGCGTTGATAAAAATTCAATGCATTTACACCGGTGCGGAGATAAAAATCTGAAAAATGAAATGAAATGTCAATGCCATTATTTATAGCCAGCGAAGTTATACGCTCATTATTTTGTGTGCCAAAATCAAAAGCGTCTGGTCCGCTCTGGTAGCTGAGGTCGAACCATGCAGGAATAATGTTTTTCTCTTGAAAATCCAGATTGGGTTTGCTTAGGAATTGTGGCTGCCATTCAATGTGAGGAGCAGAAATGGGCTGAGTTGGCAGCATGGATAACAATACCGGTAATTCTGGAGTTCTTTCTGTTTCTGTTTCAACTGTATTCAGAGCCGGGTTTTCGTGCAATACTGTTTCAACTGATTCTGCGCTGTTTTGCGGAATAACAAACGGAATGAAATCCACCTGTTTTTGTTCAGATGGTACAGGTATATTGCTGATGGCTGTTAGCATGGGCAAACGTTCAACTGAAATATTGGTTGCGGGTATATTTTGTGCAGCCGGCAAATTGTTTGAATGCTCAGAATCCGATGAGGGATTGGACACTGTGATCATTATTATAGTAGCAATAGTTGAAAGAGACCATACAACAGGTCTGATAAGATTGGAGAAAACAGCTGTTGACACTGTAGTGGTAATGGCAATACCTGCAGCAACCTTTTTCCACGACCTTTCAGGTGGTTCTACCCGCAGGTCGTCAAACTTTTCTGCGAAAAGCCGGTCCAGATCATTTTCATGCAATCTGTTCATAGCACACGGCATTTATCGTTTTTAGCTTGTCCTGTAATACTTTGCGGGCTCTTGAAAGTTGAGATTTCGAAGTGTTTTCGCTTATTCCCAACGAGTCGGCAATTTCCCGGTGGCTGTAACCTTCAATAACATAGAGGTTAAACACCATCCGGTAACCTTCCGGAAGCTTTTGAATGAGTGTAAGTAAGGTTTTCAGGCTGATATTGTCTGTTGCCTCAACCGAAACACTGTCTCTGTTTGAGCAATCATCGATATCGAGGGTCTGAAGATATTTGAGGTTCGACTTGTAGTAGTTTATTGCAGTATTTACCATGATACGCCGGACCCAACCTTCGAGCGAGCCGTCGCATCTGAAATTTTTCAGATTCTGGAATACTTTGATAAACCCTTCCTGCATAATGTCTTCGGCCTCCATTTTGTTTTTGGCATAGCGCAAACAAACACCAAACATCTTCGAGGCGTATCGTCTGTAAAGCAACTCCTGCGATTCGGCTTTACCGGCAAGACAATTCTTTACCAGTTGGGCTTCTCCCAGGGAACGGTCGGTGTTTGTTTGTTGAATATCAGACATTAGTTGACGCCGATGGGTTGCATGAATGTGGATTATTCCTGTAATGTAAAAGTATAATAAATTTGAATATAAAAAGCACTATATGTCAATAATCAATAAGTTAAAGGTTGAATTTTTTTTGTTAACGTAATTGAAAAAAGTTGGTGGGAAAGATTATTTTGGATGTAAAATATTGTTATTCAACAACTTCTAATTTGTATCGATATCCAATATCAAATTGTTTGCCTTTTCCTCCCAGTTTGTTGATTCCCTGAATGATGAAAGAAATGCCGAAATAATCGAGTACGAGACCTCCGGGAACACAATACAATGATTTGATTGAAGGTGGCAACAGTCCTGCTGCCAGACAGGCAAATCCGCCAACGGTGAGTGCTGCTCCGCCAAGAACCATACCTGCACCGGCCAGTTTGAACATGGCTGATTTTGGTTTACGATCTACAATAATCTGTATCTGATGGATAGGCATTGTAACTGAATCTACAACAAGATTCGATTTGTCTATACTTTTAATCTTGCCGCAAATCTCGCTGGTGTCGCCGAAATAAACAATTACCCGGTCTCCGGCTCTGAATTCCGTTGTTTTTTCCGGTTTGTCGATATGCGTAAGTTTCAGAAAACAGGATTGTTGGGCAAGAAGTTGCATAAAAATCAAGGTGCATGCCAAGGTGGTAAAGAGTTTCATCCGTCAGGTTTTTTGCAAAGCTAAAAAAAACTCTGTTTATACCGTGTAAATGTTGACTTGATTGCTTTGTTTTGGCATTCAATGCCCTGTTGATAAAAATCAGCTTGTTTGAATCAGTGGTATTAGTTATCTTTGCTCAAAATTTCAACACTTGATCAAATTTCGACGAAGCAGAGCTGAACGATATGCAAATCCGGCCCAATGGACGGATTTCAACAGCTTTATACGTCGAAACAGACGTAGGTTCTTGAGTCAGCAAAGACCATTGGCAATATGGTTTACCGGATTGTCGGGCTCGGGTAAAACAACCCTTTCGGATAGTTTAAACAGCATAATTCTTCGAAAAGGTTATTTCACTAAGGTTTTTGATGGCGATGTTATTCGTACCGGTCTTTGTTCAGATCTTGGCTTCAGCGAGGATGACCGTCGCGAAAATATCCGCCGCACGGCCGAGGTTGCCAGAATGTTTATGGATTCGGGCTTGATTGTTTTGTGTAGTTTTATTAGTCCTACACACGAAATCCGTGAATTGGCACGACGTATTGTTGGCCCGGACCGTTTTGTGGAGGTCTATGTCAATTGTCCAATCGAAGTTTGCGAGCTCCGTGATGTCAAAGGTCTCTATAAAAAATACAGGTTGGGTTTACTTAAAAATATGACCGGATTTGACTCTCCGTATGAAGCTCCGCTGAATCCCGATATTGAAATCAGAACCGATCTCTGGGATGTTAACAAATGCTCTCGTTACCTGTTTCGTCAGGTTATAAAACACGTTAAATACAGAAAGAAAAAATGAAATACAGTTTGAATCACCTTCAGGAACTGGAGGCAGAGTCCATTTTCATCATGCGCGAGGTGGCAGCCCAGTTCGAAAATCCGGGTTTGCTTTTCTCTGGTGGAAAAGATTCGATTGTGATGGTTCATATTGCCCGCAAGGCATTCTGGCCTGCAAAAATCCCTTTTCCGCTTGTGCACATTGATACCGGACATAATTTTGAGGAAACATTGCAATTCCGCGATGAATTGGTTGCGGAACTTGGCGCACGGCTGGTTGTTGGAAGTGTTCAGGAGTCGATTGACAAAGGAAGGGCAGTGGAAGAGAAAGGTCCTGGTTCCAGCAGGAATATTTTGCAAACCGTTACTTTGCTCGATACCATTGAAGTAAATAAATTCGATGCAATGCTGGGTGGTGGCCGCCGTGATGAGGAAAAAGCCCGTGCCAAAGAACGTTTTTTCAGCCATAGAGATGAATTTGGACAGTGGGATCCTAAAAACCAACGTCCTGAATTGTGGAATCTTTTCAATGGCAGAAAAAAAATGGGCGAGCATTTCAGGGTTTTTCCCCTGTCGAACTGGACTGAATTGGATGTCTGGATGTATATCCGACGTGAGAATATAAAAATTCCAAATCTATATTTCAGCCATGACCGGCCAGTATTCAAACGCGATGGAATGTGGCTTGCATGGGCTCCCTTTATGACAATGAAGGACGATGAGATTCTTGAAACGAAAACTGTTCGATGCCGCACTATCGGCGATATGACATGTACCGGTGTTGTGCTTTCCGAGGCCAATTGCATGGACGAAATTATTGCCGAAGTGGCTGCATCGAGACAAACCGAACGTGGCAACCGGGCCGACGATAAACGTTCGGAAAGTGCTATGGAAGACAGAAAAAAAGAAGGTTATTTTTAATTGACAGTCATGAACGAAGAATTTAACAGCGACGAGTATTTTGATATGGAATTGCTTCGCTTTACCACCGCCGGCAGTGTTGACGATGGCAAAAGTACCCTGATCGGACGCTTATTGTATGATTCAAAAGCCATCTTTGAAGATCAGTATGAAGCAGTGAAATCGGCTTCTGAGAAACGGGGTGAGGAGTATATCAACCTCGCTTTACTGACCGATGGCTTGCGGGCTGAACGCGAACAAGGCATTACCATTGATGTGGCATATCGTTATTTCAGCACTCCAAAACGGAAATTTATTATTGCTGATACTCCTGGCCATATCCAATACACCCGCAATATGGTTACCGGTGCATCAACTGCCAATCTGGCAATTATTCTTGTTGATGCACGCAAAGGAATTCTTGAACAAACCCGCCGGCATGCTTTTATTGCATCTTTGCTGCGAATTCCTCATGTTGTCTTTTGCATCAACAAAATGGATCTGGTTGATTATTCCAAAGAGGTGTATGATAAAATCCTCGAAGACTTTAAACATTTCAGCTCCAAACTGGAGGTCAACGACATTCGTTTTGTGCCTATTTCGGCTTTGAAAGGTGATAATATTGTTGACCGTTCAACCAATATGAATTGGTATCAGGGGCCAACGCTGCTTTATCTGCTCGAGACCATTCACATTGCATCGGATTATGATATGATAAATTGTCGTTTTCCTGTGCAATATGTCATCAGACCTTTTTCCGACGAGCATCATGATTACAGGGGCTATGCAGGCCGCATTTCCGGTGGTATTTTTAAACCGGGTGATAAAATAATGGCTCTCCCTTCGGGTTTTACGACGACCATTAAACGTATTGATACTTTCGATGGTCCGGTAGAGGAAGCTTTCCCGCCTCAGTCGGTTACATTGTTGCTCGAAGATGAAATTGACATCAGCCGGGGGGATATGCTGGTGCGCGAAAACAATGTGCCGCAAGTGGGACAGGACATTGATATCATGCTTGTCTGGATGAATGAAAAAGCATTGAATGTGGGTGGCAAATACGGGCTTAAACATACTTCGAAAGATTTGCGTTGCCTTGTGAAGGAAGTGAAATATAAAGTGGACATCAACACTCTTCACCGCAATATGGAGGATAAAACCGTTGGATTGAATGAAATTGCCCGTATTTCACTGCGTACAACTCAACCTGTGTTTTTTGATAAATATCGTTTGAATCGGATAACTGGAAGTGTTATTCTTATTGATGAAGGCACCAATGAAACAGTGGGAGCCGGAATGATAATTTAGGTTGTTAGTTTTATCTTTCGTTACGTGTTACAATCGTAACAAGGTAGCAGGGTGATAACAATTGTTATCA
>DAOPKE010000014.1:0-39970 GCA_035390965.1 Bacteroidales bacterium
AGTCCCGCCCGGGGTACATCTAAAACACATAAACGCCTGATTATCAATAGTAATCGGGCGTTTTCGTTTCCCAATGGGGGCAACTTTACAATATTGATTTTTTGAGACTTAACTGCTGTCACACTGAGCCACGCCAATTTTATTTGATTTTGGCTCTTGTCAGTCTGAGACCTGCGTTCCGCAGGATAAACTCCGTCGAAGCGTCGGCAGCAAAAATCAACAGAAAAGTCACGATAGAAAAACGAAATCCCGGCGCAGTAGCCGGGAACTTCATTGGAGATTTCAGTTGATTTTCTATATTCTGCTTGTTTTTCTCCCCAATGTTCAACTTAGCAAACATAAAAAAAGCCCCCATTACTGGAGGCCTTTGAGCGGAAGACGAGACTCGGACTCGCGACCCCGACCTTGGCAAGGTCGTGCTCTACCAACTGAGCTACTTCCGCATTTCGGACTGCAAATATACAATCATTTTTTTATCTGCAAAAAAAAATTTCCGGAAATTTATATCCCCTTTGTAAAATATTCCGACCTTTACTTTCGTTTACATTTCTGTTAAATGACAAAAAGCCAACCCATGAAACCAGGAAAAATTCATTTCATTGCAATGCTGATTGCGGCATCAGCGTTGCTTTCGGCCTTTGTTTCAGGTAAAACCAAGCCAATTAAAACGCCGGAAGGATTCGTTTTTATCCCGATGGGAACAACCAACATTGGCACAGACACTTTTTCGGTGCAGGCCTTCTGGATTTCCAAAACAGAAGTCACCAACAAAGAGTACCGCGAATTTCTGGCCGACCTGAAAGCCAGCGGCGACATGGACGCCTATCAGAAAGCTTTGCCCGACACTACCCAATGGAGAGACAAACTGGCTTACAACGAGCCTTATGTCGAGCTCTACTTCCGCCATCCGGCCTACAATGATTATCCGGTGGTGAACATCTCGCGCGAACAGGCCGAAATGTTTTGTGTGTGGCTGACGAAAAAAATGCGCGAGGCCTATGGCGAAAACATTAATGACGTTCGCCTGCCCTATCGCGAAGAATGGGTGATGGCCGCCCGGGGACATAATCCCGAAGCAGTGTATCCGTGGAAGGGAGTCACTCTTTTTAATGAAAAAGAACACAAGTATGCCTGTAATTTCAGAAACATGGGCGCTGAAAGCATCCATTATAATGATTCTACCGGAAACATGGAAGTCTGGGGTAAATATGGCAGCTGTGGAATAGCTGGATCGATCAACGATGCAGCTGATATAACAGCACCCACATTGTCGTACTGGCCCAACGATTACGGATTGTACAACATGGCGGGAAATGTGGCCGAAATGGTCCAGCAGAGCGGCATTGTAGTAGGGGGCTCGTGGAAATCGACCGGATATGATGTACGTATTGAAAGTACAGCACCATATTACGGCCCTCGTTCCGATGTCGGATTCCGGCCTGTAATCACCTATACAGGAAAACCAAAAAATTAATAATCCTTCCTAATAATCATTTAAATTCTTGAGTCATGAAAACAAACAAAGTCACATGGGTTGTCTTTTTACTGACGGGGTTCATAGTATTTTCTTCGTTTGCCCCAGGAAAAAAGAAAACTGTAAAAACACCCGACGGCTATGTATTTGTGCCCATGGGCGCTTGTATAATTGATTCGAACAAAGTGACCATTCAGGCATTCTTTATGTCGAAGACCGAAGTCACCAACAAGCAGTACCGTACTTTTCTGGCCGATCTGAAAGCGAGCGGCGACATGGAAGCTTACAAAAAAGCGCTGCCCGACACTACAAAATGGCAAATGGACGGCAACAGCTACAATCAGCCGATGGTTGAACTGTATTTCCATCATCCCGCCTACGACAATTATCCGGTAGTGAATGTATCGCGCGAAGGCGCCGAGATGTATTGTCAGTGGCTGACCAAAAAATATGAAGCTGAGAACGGACCGCAGAAATGCGCCTTCCGTCTGCCACAGCGCGAAGAATGGATCTGGGCTGCACGCGGCGGTCTCAAAATGATTCCTTATCCCTGGGGCGGACCCTACCTGCGCAATTCGAAAGGTTGCTATTTATGCAATTTCAGACCATTGAATGAAAAACATATAACGTACAACCACGAAAAACAGCAATACGAGCTGGTTCCGCATGCCGCTGAAAGCTTCTCGGAAGATGGTGCCTTTCAGACAATCATCACCGGACATTATGCGCCGAACGATTATGGTCTGTACGACATGTCGGGAAATGTGGCTGAAATGGTTGCGCAGAGCGATGTTGTGGTCGGTGGCTCGTGGATGTCGCCTGGTGCCGATGTGCGTATCGAAAGTGTGGCTCCTTACACCGGACCCGCACCAACTGTCGGTTTCAGACCAGTGATGACGTATCTGGGAGAATAGTTTTAAAAACCCAAAAAACAATCGCGCGGATTTGCCAACCGTGCGATTGTTTTATATCTGTCACGGATTTCAAATCGGCGCCAGATATTAAGCAGATTATTAACTTTGAAACAAAAAAAACATGAGTCGCTTTTTATCTTTTCTTTTTTCACTGATGGCTGCAACAGCAATTTTTGCGCAGACTTCAGCCGACTTCACTTTCGAAAATTCGCCAACCGGCAATGCACTTCCTGAACATGGTTTTCTGTGGGGCAACAATTATTCCTGCACCATTCAGAATATAATAAAACACGAAGGCAATAATGCGCTGGAACTCGTCCGCAATGCCAATGCCTCTAATAAAGATTTTGGATGTTTTGTATTTGCCATTCCGGTCAATTTCACGGGAAAAATGGCTCAGTTCAAGGCGTTCATGAAAACAGAAAATGTTGACAATGGCATTGCATCGCTCTTCGTGCGGATCGACGGCAGCAGCAACAATTATTATTTCACCAACAGTGTTTCGAATTTATATGGAACCAATGACTGGTATCAGTTCAATACACCGCAGTTTTCGCTTGGAAAAGGGGCTGAAACGATGTATGTCGGTGTTATTTTAAACGGCAGTGGATCGCTCTGGGCCGATGATTTTCAACTACTCATTGATGGAAAAGATTATCTGAAAGCGCCAAAAATAAAAGGCGCCGATTTCAAGGCAGATCAGGATACCGCGTTTTCAAAATCAAGCGGAATTGATATTGGAATCAGCAACCGTGTGCAGGTCGATAACCTTGCATTGCTCTGCAAAGTATGGGGATTTCTGAAATATTATCATCCTTCCATTGCAAAAGGAAACTACAACTGGGACAATGAACTGTTTCGTTTCCTTCCAACATATCTTCCCATTACGGATAAAAAACAACGCAATGATTCTCTGCTGTCATGGGTGAATAAACTGGGTCCTGTGAAAGGCAAGGGAAACAAAATGAAAATTAAAAAGAACACAAAACTAACGCCCGAACTCGGTTGGATTGCTGATACAACAACGCTGGGATCCAATCTCAGTGCGGCTCTTGTGAAAATCAGAAATTCGAAACGCGGGGCAACTCATTATTATATTTCACTGCAGGACAATGTCGGCAACCCTGTCTTTGAACATGAACGCAGCTACAGGACAATCAGCTGGAACGACGATGGATTCAGGCTATTGACAGTGTTCAGATATTACAACGTCATTGAATATTTCTTTCCGAACCGTCATCTGATTGGCGAGGACTGGCACAATATACCAAATGAATTCATTTTGAAAATGATTGCTGCCAAAGATGAAACCGAGGCTCAGATGGTCATTCTGGAAATGATCACACGAATCAACGACACACATGCATATCCCAGATTCGGTGAGGAATTCAGCAATGCCTTCTATGGAAGAAACTATGCAAACTACAAACTGACATTTATTGAAAACAAAGCGGTTGTAAGTGGATATCTGAACGAGTCGATGGTGAAAGATGATGATTTGCAGATTGGTGATATCATTATTGATATTAATGGTGAGACTGTAATGCAGAAAGTGGATCGATTAAAAAAATATGTTCCCGCTTCGAACGAACCTCAAAGGCTTTATCAGATTTCGCGTTATCTGCTCCGCTCCAGTAACAGGGGTATAACAGTCACCTATGTACGTGATGGAAAGACCGCTTCGAAAAGTCTGCCTTGTCATACGCCAGAGACAATATTCGCCAAAACCAATTCCGGAGCCGAAAGTGCTACACCCACCTGGCGTTTTCTGACACCCGAAATCGGATATATATTCATGGGAACTATCAACAGCAAGGAGCTCACAAAAATGATGGGAGAACTTCGTCTCACCAAAGGAATTGTTATTGATTTGCGGTGTTATCCGAGCGACTTTGTGGTATTTTCACTCAGCCAGTATTTTAATATTAAGAGTACTCCCTTTGCAAAATTTTCAAATGGAAGTATTCAGAATCCGGGCATGTTCACCTTCGGAAAACCGCTTTCAGTGCCAGGAATGAAAACCGCTTACAACGGCAAAATAGTTATCCTTGTAAATGAAAAAACAATCAGTCAGGCTGAATACACCGCAATGGCTCTTCGTTCCACACCTATTGCCACAGTTGTTGGAAGCACCACTGCCGGTGCCGATGGCAACATCAGTCCGATAACGTTGCCGGGTGGAATCGTAACAAACATCTCGGGCATTGGCGTGTATTATCCCGATGGAACGGAAACGCAGCGCGTGGGCATTGTGCCCGATGTGGTTGTAACCCCCACCCTGCGCGGTTTTATAGAAGGCCGCGACGAAGTGCTTGAAAAAGCCGTGCAGATTATTGAAGGGAAATAAATTCAGTTGTGCGAAGTTTATAAACTTCGCTCAACTTTTTAAAATTTATTACCTTGCATAAAAATTTATCTATGAAGAAAATTATATTTTCTTTTCTGCTTTGCATGCTGTTTATCACCGCGACCAAAGCACAGTCGGTAAACGGAATCGTACTGGCCGACACCGCCAACTACAAAGTCATTCAGGTCTTCGGAGGCCACTACCAGCGCGGATTCGCGTATGGATACCTTTGTGCTGATAACATAATGGATATCTGGGAAAACTACATCCAGCCCAGCTATGGTATGTATATGCCCTTTGCGGAAGCCATTGTCGGGAACCCGGCCACCTTCAGTGTAGATTCGGAATATGTCATTGAAGCGCGCGGAATAATTGATGGCGTTGCCTATGCCGGCTACGACACAACCGGACTCAGTTATCTCGATCTTTTTGTAGTGAATTTCATGACCGATCTCGAAGGTTTCATGTCAGTCAAAGGATTTCCCGAAACACAACAATGTTCCAGTCTGATGAACTGGGGCGCCGCAACACAGGGAACCGACCTCAACGGAAAAGCCGTCATCTCGCATTTTCTCGATGCTCTGACACTCAATCAGGTGATATCACGCAATCAGGTCGTCGTTGTGCATTTTCCAACAGAAACCGATGAACAACCATGGCTCATGACCGGTACTGCAGGACAAATGGTGGCTTCGCAGGCTCTCAACAACAACGGACTTGTTTTATTTCTGAATACCGTCAATGGTTTTACCGCGCAGCAAAACAAAGGGTATGAACCCATGACGCTCACGCTGCGGAAAGCGGTCGAAAAAAACGATTTCAACGGCGACGGCCAGACAAATGTCAACGACGTGAAAGCCGCCATTGATGCCAATACCAACGGGTATGCAAGAGGATTTATCGTATCTGCCATTGCACCTTCAACCATTGGCAACGACTCACTAATCGCAATGGTGGCCGAATGCGCTCCGACTGTTCCATACATCACCTACCGCAACATCAACGATGTCGATTCGGTTGACGGAACAAATCTCTATGCCGCCAACAATTTTATCAAACGCAATAACGCGCAGGATTACTGCAGTCGCTACAACAACGTAAAAGACTCTATTAATCATTACTTTCACGGAGTAAATATCGGATCAGTTGACAATAAAGAAATCATGTACACCCAATCGACGCAGAGCTCATGTCTGCAGTTCATTCAGGTGATTCCCGAAAACGGGATCTTTACCATGTCGGTTGCAAATAATGCCAGCCCGGCCTACACACAAACGCCGGCCACACTCAGTTACAGTTACCTTTTCAACTATGCAGGCCTTCAGGATCTGACAACAAACAACACCATATATATTTATCCGAATCCGGCTACAGATCTGATTTACATGGATGTCGCACCGGAAGAAAATTATTCATATTACATTTCCGATTTATCGGGAAAAATCATTTCGGGCGGACAACTCAGGCATCAGAACAGCATCTGCATCAGTGCGCTGCCAGCGGGTTTATATTTTATACAACTTGTTTCGTCTAAAAAAATGCTGACCGGAAAATTTCTGAAACAATAATCGGTGTCTTTAACGGTGCTAAGCTTAAGCTTTGCATAGCGGGGACTATATCTCAAACCGCTTCCGGATCTCTTCGCCGTAAACCTGGCCGCTGATGAGCTTTGTGCGCGCCTTGTCATTCATCACAAACACAAAACGTCCCCTGAAATATTTCTGAATTTCCAGAATACAATCGCTGTTGACTATCTCCGATTTTGAAATTCTGATAAACTT
This sequence comes from Bacteroidales bacterium, assembly GCA_035390965.1. GTDB lineage: Bacteria > Bacteroidota > Bacteroidia > Bacteroidales > DTU049 > GWF2-43-63. The sequence goes on from DAOPKE010000014.1 coordinate 6,517, forward strand.
TTCCGGAAGCTTCTGCGAAAGCAAAGTGAGCGTCTGATCAGTAAAATAGGTCGTTCCAGCCGTGTTGAAGAAGTTCACGTATTTGTCATTCGCTTCAAAATACACGACCTCTTCCAGCTTGACAGGTATGATTTTATTTCCGAGTTTATGTGTTATTGTTACCGGAACAGGTTTCTGAATCACCATGTTTTCTATAGTGCGATAAAGCTCTGGTAAAGCTGATGAATTAAGGCGTTCAAGCTTTTGTAATGTCATGTCAAGCCGATCTTTTTCGACCGGTTTCAATAAATAATCAACCGAAAAAGTATTGAAAGCTTCCATCGCATACGAATCATACGCCGTACAAAAAACAATGGCTGGCTTGTGGTCAAGCCCGGTGAGCATTTCGAACACATTGGGGCCTGGCATCTGAATATCGAGAAACACCAGTTCGGGCATCAGCATTTCAATTTTCTTTCCTGCATCAAAACTGTCAGCAGCCTCATCAATGATTTCAAAGCGACCATCATATTTCCCCAGCAGCCTTCGAAGGCGCTCGCGGGCCGGCTTTTCATCATCCACAATAAGTGTTTTCCATTTATTGAACATGTCTTCAACTATTTATTCAACGTAATTACAACTTTCTTTTTCGGCGAATTTACAAACTCAATGTCAAATGGCTCTTTATACAGCAGCTTTAATTTTTCGTACACATTCTGCAGTCCATAACCATTCATCAGTCCGCCCGGAAATTCAGGCCCGTTATCAGCCACTTCAAAAACAATCTTTTCATTTTTCTCAAATATCCGGATTTCGATAATGCCTTGTCCTGCCAGTTTCGAAACACCATGTTTCACAGCGTTTTCAGCTAATGGCTGCAACAAAAATTTCGGAACCTTAACTTGTCGGAGAGACTCCTGTAAATCAATGCTAAAAATCATTTTATCTTCAAAGCGGATTTTTTCAATCTCCAGATAGGTAGCTGTCATCTCTGCTTCATCGTTGATGGTGGCATACATGTCATCTTCCTTATTCAGATTATAACGGAAGAGTTTCGATAGCGACAGCGCCATTTTTTCCGTTTTATCTGCATTACTGTGAGCCAGCGAAGCGATTGAATTGAGCGAATTATACAGAAAATGCGGATTGATGCGTGCCTGTAATGCATTCAGATCGGATTTGAATTTCAGCTCTTTTTGCTTACTCAGTTCCAGTTCCTTTTGCTGCAGCAATCCGGCAATTTTTTGCGACTGCAGGCGAATATACATTCGATACAGAACAATAAGAAATCCGACCAGCAACACCTGCCAACTTATTTCCGACAAAGAAATCAGCTCCGGTGAAATAAAAAAATAAACCAGCTGATATGAAATAAAAAGCACAGTAAAAGATAATATTAAATTGAAAACAGCAGCCAGCCATGTCTTGTTAATTTTCTTCAAAAGCGGTTCTGCAGCAACAAACAAGAGAGTGCAAAACACAGCAAACGGAAAAATAATAAACTCCACAAAAAGCAACAAATTCGCTTCGTGATAATCGCCCGCGAGAAATTTTTCGGACAACAAAATCAGAACTGCCAATACCGGAATCTGAGCCAGCAAAAGCGCTTCCAGAAGTTTTCGTGCAATGCCGAAACGCCATTTTTTTAAACGAATATCAAGACCATAATATTTATACAGCTCTGAAAATAAAAAGAAAAGACATATTGACAATATCAGCGTAATTATAAATACCTCCGTTTTGCTTTCACCTTCTTCATTTTTATTAAGCATTTGTTTCACCTTATATTCACCGCCTTCGGAATACAAAAGACTGAGCATGTATTTGTCAAGCCCGGACATGTTTTTACCTCCATCGAAGATTGAACTATCCTTCCCAAAAGAATGATAAGACACTTTGAAATTTCCTAGCTGTTCAACAATACTACGTTTCAAATCTGCAACAGAATAACCCCATGTATTTGGGTTAACGTACATGACCATCCTCTTGTGAAAAGGGAAAAATATATTTCTGTTGCGGGCAATGTATCCCGCACTGGTTGTTGTAAAACCCTTATTAATTAGTACTGAATCCGAAAATGTTGTATCAAATATTATTCTCAGATTTGGCTGATAATCTGTCACTTTTACTTGAATTGTTTTCAAGATTTCGTTCAGTTCAGAAGCAATGTCATTTACAGTTTTGATATCTCTTTCTGCTGCCAGACCTTCGATTCCGATTCGCAAATCTGTATTCATCAGATTCAAATCTGTACTGTTTGATGAAAATGAAACTACTTGTTTTACAAATTCATTTTCATAACTGTTAATGATTCTAAAAGATACCTCTTTCTGCAGGATTTTTATTGTGCCATCCGGCGCTCTTAGCATTATCTTTTCGATCCATATTTTTTTGTTATTGTCAAATCCAACATCCTCTTTTATCCGGGTTATAGGAAACTGAGCTGTCTGCATGGATAAATCAACCAGATCTCCATTCTTTCTAATATAGGTAACAACAGCCGAGACAAACTGAAATACACCAAAAGTGCTGTCAATAATCAAACTATCTGAATTGAGGAAGTCCTCCATGGAAATGACATTTTTCCACCTTCGCTTATCTCCGCTCAGGTACACATCGGGCTCGGGAACAGGCGACACATCGAGTAAAAAAAACGTACCATTAACTTTAAGTTTCAAGCCATTTAATTTCATTGGATTCACCAGATACCTATTTCCGCCTAACTTTTCAATGACGCCACCTGTCACAGTAATATTCACCGGAACAGAGGGATTGGATGTTTCAATTTTTATAACCGATGGCACATAATAATGTAGAAAATCATTGGCAATGCTCACCCTGATTCCGTTTCCGCTGTTGGTCAAAATCCATGTCGTATCGCCTGCGGCTGCTTCTGAAAAAAAAGAACAAGCCAGAAAAGACAGAAATAAAAGAATTCTTGTTTTCATAATGAATGATTTTGCTTTGTTGATGCAAAGTAAATCCGCCGTGAATGTACATAAAAACTATTTCTGACAAACATGCATTTTTGCGGAATGAAATTACATCTCCGCTGTGCGAAGTTAAAACTTCGCACAGCGTAATCTTCGCACAAACCTCTATCTTTGCACAAATATCTTCCCCCATGCCCCGCCTTCTCCTCCTTTTATCACTTCGACTGGCTCAGTGCACCGCTTTTTCCTTTTTTCTTTTATCTTCTGCTCAGGCGCAGACCGACAGTGTCTGGTACAACAGCGTCATCGCGTGGCAACAAGAAATGAACAGGGAATATGCCGATTCGGCCACATCGCCTCTGACACCCGAAGATCGTGCAATATTTAAAGGATTGCCGTTTTACGCACCCAATGCAGATTTCTGTGTGAATGCTGTTCTTGAAATAACACCAAACGCGAAGCCATTCATCATGAAAACCAGCAGCGCAAAGACGCCAACCTATCGGCAATACGGCGTTTTTCATTTTAAAATCAAAGGACAATCATTTTCACTGCCCGCCTATCAACGTGTAGAAATGCTTACCTCCGACGAATATGCCGATTATCTTTTTCTCCCCTTCAACGATCTGACCAACGGCGAAAGCACCTATATCAGCGGACGCTATATGGATTGCCGGATTCAGAAAGACAACCTGTACATTCTCGACTTCAACAAGGCCTATAACCCTTACTGCGCCTATAATCACAAATATTCATGTCCGATCCCGCCAGGGGAAAATTTCCTGAACATCCGGATTGAAGCGGGCGTTTTGAAATAATCAGTGATGTGCGACGTTGAAAAACGTCACACAGCGCCGTTAGCTTCGCACAACTTTCAAATATTGCTCAACAGCAATCGGGAACCATTTATATTCGAGCTCGTGGACGCGTGCTGCCAGCATATCCGGCGTGTCATTTTCAAAGACCGGACAGAATTGCTGCATCAGAATTTTTCCATGATCATATATTTCATCCACCAGGTGAATGGTGATTCCCGATTGAGTTTTTCCTGCGGCAATCACAGCTTCATGCACATAATGGCCGAACATTCCCTTTCCGCCGAAATCGGGCAGCAGCGCCGGATGAATGTTGATAATAGCTTCAGGAAAGCGTTTGATAATTTCAGCCGGAACCATCTGCAAAAAACCTGACAATACAATATAATCTGTTTTCCGCTTCAGAAGCTTGTTTAAAACAACATCGCCTTCGCGGAAATCTTTTCTTGAATAGACAAAACAATCCACTCCAAGACGCCGTGCACGTTCAATGACACCCGCTTCAGCATTGTTGCAAAGAATATGATCGATACGGATTTCGGAATGTGATGAAAAATACTGCATCAGATTTTCAGCATTGGAGCCGTTTCCCGAAGCCCAGACGGAAATGTTTTTCATGTGTGAAAAAGATTAATTGCCGATTTTATTAACATGTCAAAAAAAACGGAACAAAACAGCTTTGTTATTTTCATTGGGGTATATTATTTTGAAGCAAAAGCAATTTCCGGTATTTTTTGAATGAAGCTCCGGCCGATAACCACGAAATGGTAAATCCTGCCTTACCATCAAGAATGCCAAGTTTCAGAAAATAATCGCGGATAAATTTAAAAACAGTTGCGGCAATAATTCCAGGCCACGAAGTTCTGCGACCCGTATCAAACATGGATTTCGCAAGTATATCCGTAAATTTCTGAATCTGCTTCAAATGATCTTCGCGGGTGTAGTAGCTGTAATGCAGCAGGTCGCCCTGCAAATGCTTGATGACAGAACCTGGCTCCATTTCGTAGCGATCATGCGGATTCAGACCGGTCCATTGTCCTTTGCGGCTATCCCACAGTCGCAGTTTCCGATCAGGATACCAACCGCAATGCCGCACCCAATGCCCACAATAGTTGGTCAGACGGTTCATGGTGTATCCATCCGCCTCAAAATTTTCTTTCACTTTACGAATGTTATCACACAGAATTTCGTTTGGTGCTTCATCGGCATCGAGTGAAAGAACATGTGGATATGCGGCCTGTGTGATGGCAAAGTTTTTTTGCTGAATATGTCCTTCAAAAGCATGTTCAATAAAGCGCACGCCTTTTTCGAGACAGATTTCTTTGGTTCGGTCTTCCGAAAAAGAATCAATCACTACAATATCGTCAGCAATATCACGCACCGAATCAATGCAGCGACCAATGTTGCGTTCCTCGTTGAATGTGATTATGACAACCGACAGGCTGATTTTCATGTTGCAAAGATAAGAATTAGCTTTCAGCTGAGGACAAGAACAAGGTTTAGTAAGACTTTCGTTACACGTGGAATTTATCACGCTGAAAGCGGGAATCGTTACGGGATGGTGTGGCCTACGGCATAAAAGAAAGCTACGACGTGTCACAGATTGTCAGGTTTTACGTGAGGTCTCAGGTAAAACGCACACAGCAACAAAAAAAAAGGAAGTCAAGATCAAGGACAAAAATAAGAAATGAACCGTCTTTCAACTTCCCAGCGCAATGGTAAGACCGATATTGAGTAACATTTTACCGTATCCTATTTCGGCATAAAAAGCCGTATTATCGGAAAAATAATTACGGTAGCCGAAAATAAGTTCACCCGAAAAAGGAAGGGGCCGGTTAGGCACACGGGATGTGGCAAGCGGATCATCACTCTGAAAATTCATCATATAAAACTCGTAACCGGCACCCAGTCCGATGTAGGTATCTCTGTTTCTGGTAGTGGCAAAATGAAAATTCATACGCCCCAGTAAAGCAAGTGAAAGACCGGAATATTTTTCGGCATATACAACCGGTTCGTAAGTCCAGGTCTCATTATTGTAAACATCAACTGTTTTATTCCACATAAAAGCCGGCAGGTGAAAAAACACTGTTCCTCCCAGACCAATATAATCACTGATGGCTTTTTCATAACGAAAAAACAAAGGCGGCACTCCAACACTTTTAAAATCCTGCAACACCGCATGTTTACGTGGTACTGCATTGACAAGACCATATAATCCACTCCCAAAGCTGATAAACGAATCACCTTCCTTAAAACAAAATCTCCTCATCGGACTACTGCATGAATCGGGCTGTACCGCAAACAAAGAAAAAGCAAATGCGGACAGAAAAATAAATACCAGCGGCTTTACCATTTGTTGTTTTTTACAGCTACTAATATACACAATATATTTCCATAAAAGCAAATTCGATTATTTTTGTATCCTCTGATGAAACAACAACTTTTATTTCTTTTATTTCTGACAGTGGTTTCTGTTTCGCTAAACGCGCAGCAGTACTCTATTTCAGGCAAAGTTACCGATGCCGAAACCGGAAATGCCCTGCCCTTTGTCAATCTGGTCATTAATTCCTCTCCACATGGCTCTATCAGTGATATCGACGGAAATTTTATTCTGAAATCCAATGAACCAATCCGCTATATCAGAGCAAGTTATGTTGGCTACAAACCAGACACCATTGAAACCAACGGAAGTCCATCTGTAAATTTTTCACTTCAGAAATCATCCATACAACTCAACGAAGTCATTATCCTGCCAGGGGAAAACCCTGCACACCGCATCATAGACAGTGCCATTGCGCACCGAAAAGAAAACGATCCTTTTCAACTTGAAGCATTTGCATACCAATCCTACAGCAAATTTCTGGTAACAGCCGAAATGGATTCACTAATGTCAATTCCTGATGAACTGCTAGACTCAGCTCATCTTGAACTAAAACATTTTTTTTCCAAACAGCATGTTTTTCTGATGGAAAATATGGCCGAACGCAAATTTCTCAAGCCGGGCAATGATAATGAAATACTCACTGCATCAAGGGTTTCAGGTTTTGGCGATCCTTTGCTGACACTGCTTATGAGCCAAATTCAGTCTTTTTCTTTTTACAAAACGCTCATTACCATTTCCGATAAAAACTACGTAAATCCAATCAGCTCCGGCAGCACTGATAAATATTTCTTCCTGCTCGAAGACACCATCTATGATCATTCAGATACTGTTTTTGTTATTTCATACCGGCCGCGGCGCAATGCGCATTTCGACGCACTCAAAGGGCTTCTTTATATTCATACGGCAGGATGGGCTTTGCAGTGCGTTATTGCCGAACCCAACACCGAAGAACCCGGTATGTCGGTGCGCATAAAACAAAATTATTCAAGACCCGACTCCATTCACTGGTTCCCATCGCAGCTGCATACCGATATATTGTTCAGTTCTCTGAAAGTATATGAATATCCTGTATATGGACATGGCGTAACCGAACTGAAAAACATTCAAATCAATCCGGCGCTGAAAAAATCCGATTTTGCTGCAGCAAAAGTCATTATTGAACCCGATGCAAAACTCAAAGACAGTCTTTTCTGGTCACTGAACAGACCGCAACCGCTTTCTCAAAAAGAAATAAACACCTATCGTCTGATTGACAGCATTGGTCGCAAAGCCCATTTCGACCGATTGCTCGATATTACAACCACACTACTGAGTGGCTTTATTCCTGTTGGACCACTGGCCATTGACATCAATGCCCTGTATCGGTATAATGTTGCAGAAGGAAGTCGTCCGGGATTGGGGTTAAAAACAAATTACCGAGTTTCAAAAACATGGTGTCTGTATGGATATTATGGATATGGCCTCCGCGACAAAGAACACAAATTTGCAAGCCGTATCGACATTAATCTGAAAAAAGCAAAAGACACAAAAATATCATTCGGATTTAAACAAGACATCCGCGAAACCGGTTCGATGAATAATGATTTAAACACCAATGGAATTTTATCACTGGAAGGACTGCGTAATTATATGATCAGCCGGATTGATTATTTCGATCAGGCACATTTCGACTTTCATTCACGCATCGGCAGGTCATGGACAATAACATCAAGGGTTTCTCGCTCCGCATTTTCAGCACCTGATTCTGTATTATACGGCAACTATAATGAATACGGATTTGCGGGCACACGCTCTTTTATATTAAGCGACATAAATGTTTTTCTGGTGTATTCAAAAGGAATGGAATTTATTCAATCCGAAGACTATTCGTTGCCCATTGGAGGCAACACATCAAATCCGGTCATCACAATCGATCTGCGCCAAAGTTTAAAAAATATTGCCGGCGGTGATTTTCAAAGAACTTCGGCCATGATGCGAATTTCGCAAACACTCAAATCGCGCTATATCGGAAAATTTTCATGGATGCTTCAGGGCGCTGTGGTAAGTCCCGACGTGCCGCTATCGCTGGCTTTCAATGCTCCAGCTTCATACAGACACTTCACTGTTTCATCGCCGAACTCTTTCGAAACGATGCGTATGAATGAGTTTTTCAGCACACAGTGTGTATTTCTTTTCCTGCGTCATTCCTTCGAATCACTGCTGTTCGGCAACAGGAAATTCTCACCAAGCCCAGAGCTGGTTACCAACGTTGCCTGGGGTGATTACAAAAACACTACACATCTCAATGTTCCGGATTTCAAAACACTATCACGCGGCTACTTTGAATCAGGACTGATGATCAACCGCATTCTCGACGCCGGATTCTACTCACTGGGGGTTGGCTGTCTGTACAGATACGGGCCATATCGCCTGCCTACGCTGAAAGAAAATCTCACATTTAAACTGACATTGAACTATCATCTCTGACAAGTTTGGGAATGCGGATGGTAAAAACGGTTCCCTTTTCGCGGTTGCTGATAAAACTGATTTTACCACTCAGATAATTTGTGGCCAGTTTTTTTGCACAATAAGTACCCAACCCCATTTTGCCATCTCCTCCTGCCGCAAATCGTGTAAAAACCAGCTTTTGTTTTCTTTCATCCATGACCGATTGATTTTTGATTTTAAACGAAATCGTTGCAGTAGAATCAATAACGGAAACAAGAATTTCGCTACGGTCATTTTCGGCCTCCATTGCATTTTTCACGAGATTTGAAAGAACATATCCAAGCAGCATGCGGTTTGAAAAAATCATCATATCCGGAATAGCTTTTTTAATATATTTCAATCGCAAATCCTGTCTAAGCCGTAAATTGGTAATAACTTCATCAACAAGTTGCTTTACCGAAAACCATTCCTGATGACCTGGCAACGGCTCACCTTTTTCAATTTTCTGAAGAATTTCAAAATTATTGATTGCTTCATCTATTTGCATCAGCTGAGCTTTCATCAATGGCTGAAATTCGGCAGCAGAAAAATGACCGGAAGCTTTTACCAATGATTGCATTGAAGAAAGAATGGATTTGAGATTGGTGGAAAAAATATTTTCAAGCAAATCACGGTAATGAGTATCAACTCTGTTTTCAAGAACACAAAACATGTATCTGTTTGCCATGTGTTCAAAAGGGGTTATGGTTACCCCCAGATTATAAGTCTCTCCTGATTTATTCAATAGATGACAATCATAGGTCGATGCCGGTTTACCAATTTCAGCATCGAACAAGGCCTGATTAAAGCCACAATACTTACAAAAAACTGAAGCACCACAGCCGCTGCGGCTTACATCAGCATATTCGCAATGCATGGCCTCGCCAGGGCGCTTTCCAAGTAGATCGGAACAATCCTCAACTCCAAGAAATTTTTCCATGCTTTTGTTAACGTAAACAATCTGACGGTTTCGCGTTAAAACCATCACCATCGGAGAAATGTTTTTCAACAACTCCGGCATGTATCTGTTCATCAGTACAACATGCTGTTGTCTGACATCAGATACCGACTCGCGTGTAATTACATCAAACATAGCTATTAATTTTAATGGTAAATTATTTAGGAATTTAACTTTCCAATTGAACCATTAAAATTATAGCATGAAAACTAAAAAGTCAATAGATGAACAAAATAATACAATGTATTTAACATTTTTATCGACGAATTAGTCTTCTTTTTCGAAATAGGTTTTATAGAAATTCAGTTTCTTTTCTTCGTCAAACCCGCGCTCAATCCATTCCCGGCGCCCATGAACATAGATATGAAAGTTTGTATCCAGTTTTATAACACTTTTAAAGTGCCTGGCCATCTTTTTAACAGCTCTTTCATTCACCAGAAAATTTTCACCCATGTTCAGATCCTGTTCTCGGGAGAATTGTTTCGCAAAATGGGTGAAGCTGTCTTTAAGTTCCGGTTGTTTCAATACATCTTCCTGAAAATTTTTCAAAGCAAATTCATCGCTGGCTTTAAAGAAATCCATGCTTTTTATAAGCAATTCGGCCTGATCGGGACGAGTGGTTTCGAATTCCTCCGGCATTTTTTCCATCACAAAATCCTTACACATACGCATAGCCAGCTGTGTACGATAAAAACTATCGATATTTTGTTTCAATATCATAAAAACATCCATCCACATGCGCAAATCAAGACTCTTGCTTTTGCCGGTAGCCGAAACAATAAAGCCCTCGTCAAGCCCCGTATTGCAAATCAAACAGCCCGATAAAAATCCCGAAGGATCAGTCCCTGATTGCATTTCGATGGCATAATTGGTTTCTTTGTTATATAGTTTCACAAAATTCTTGCGCTCATCCATGAGATAAAAGGCCACGGCATCAGTTTCTTCATCATCAACAACAATTCCTTTAAAATAAGCCACCCAGAATTCGCCGCCATGCAACTTGGGATTCTGCATCAACTCATACAATTCCTTCGCTGCAGCCACACTGGCTTCGATAAATTCCTCATCGGGCGAGCGGAAAATTTTCTTGCAGCGGGTAAACATCACATTCAGATTGACATCAGTATCGTGATAAAAATTATATAACAGATCTTCATTACCAAACGGCACCAGCAAAGGTCCTCCTAACGAGCTCAGATAAGCTTCGCTGAGTGAAACAAGTTCATCAGACAGCGTGAGGCCGTCCTCCAACACTTTGTTTCCTACTCGATGTATAATAAGCTTCGACAAATAAGCGTTTTCGATATTGATCATGGGGTTGTTTTTTGCAAAAATACAAAAACAACGCTTCCGGAACAAGCAACTCTATGACCAACATATATAAATAGATCCTGCTGAAAAAAATGTTATATTTCCCTGAAAACAACAACACTTCTGAAAGCCGCATTTCCACTTGATTGATGCTGTGCCTCGAAATTAAATGTTTTAAGTTCCGGCCATTGATATTTTGTCTGAATTCTTTCTCCCGGCAATGTTTCCCGGATATAATTCACAATAAATTTTTCGAAAACATGCTGCCGCTGAAAATCAGCCGGAAGTGCATTCATAACCCATTCCAGATATCGGGTCGAGGTTACGTGTCCATTCAGATCAAAATCCGTAAAACAAGTTTCAACATTGTCCGTGCTTTTCGAACAGAAAGATTGAATTTTTTCAGGAGCCGCTTCAATGGCCTGCTTATCGCGGAGAGAAATAAACATCCATTCGTCTTCAAGATCAATTTTACCGGGCTTTTTAGTCTGACGGTCAATGGCCAGCCAGTGCGATGTTGCACGACCCGTAATTACGCCATTTTGCCTGATCAGAAAATCACGGCGATACAGAATTTTTTCAATATCACGTGGCCATGTTTCTATTTCAATTTCATCGTACCATTGAGGTATAGTTTTCATTTCAAGTGTAAGACGGCTCAACACCCAAAATAATTTTTGTTTTTTCAGATCACGAAAGCCAAAACCCATCCGATCGGCCGAATCGATGGCCGACTGAATCAGAAATCCAAGCAAAGCTGATGGCTTCAGTCGCGCATAAATATCACAATCGGCCGATGTGATGCGATATCCTGAAACCAATGCTAATCCCTCTTTACTAATATTTGTGATCATACAAACGAAAAAACATTACCGTGGCTCATCATCATTTTCACAATACGAATCCGGCTCCTGTTTTGGCTTCGATGTAAGAACTTTTATAAAAAAGTAAGCAGTAATAGCAGTAACTGCTGATACAGTAATAAGCAACATTATCAATGCTCCTGTGTTCATTTCAATCTCCCTTCTTTTTTATGACGATAATAAGCTTTTCGAACCAATAAAGCGATTCCGACAAATACAGTCAGAAGCAACAATCTGGAAAGATTTGTTAACAACAAACGATATTCAAGATCGGCAATGACAGCGGGATCAGTAGCTACCGCAATTTTTTCCTTCAAACCATTGTTCATTAATTTTCCGACAAGACTCTCATGATCAAACGCCCATCCCTGACCGTCAGACAATCCCTGAAATGCAGCAATCCAGTCGTTACCGACAGGAGTAAACACAGCACCAAGAAAAACAATAATCAATAAAACCGGAGTTACATAAGCAATTAAAAACCTAAAAACACGACTCACTTTAATATCGGCGCCTGTATTTATTTCTTTCCATCCTTTCTTTATCCCAAAGAACCAGGCAAACAAAACAGCTTCGAATGCGGCAAATACAAAAAGCGCAAAAGAACCCGTCCAGTAATCGTATTCATCAAAAACACCCTGATTGAAAAACAAAACGGTAGGCATTCCAATAACCAATATAATAAGTCCGAAAGCAAGAGCCGTTTTTTTGCGCGACCATTTGAATTCGTCTTCGAGAAAACCCTGCACAGGTGTCCCCATAGCCAGTGAAGAAGTAATACCGGCAAAAAACAACAAACCAAACCATAAAACGCCTGCGATAGTAGCCATTAACGGCCCCCATTGCGAAAACAAATAAGGAATGGTTTTAAAACCAAGACCAAGACCACCAAGTCCCGCCAGTTCCTGCACTTTGGCAACACCCAGATATCCCACAGCAATTGGAATAATGACGGCTGCACCTAACACTACTTCAACAAATTCATTCATCCAGCCAGCCGACATCGCATTAAGTGCTATATCATCTTTTTTTCGCAAATACGACGCATAGGCCTGTATGGATCCCATACCCAACGATAACGTAAAGAATATCTGGCTGGCTGCTGCAAACCAAACTTTCGGATTATAAATAGAATCAAAATCCGGGGTCCATAAAAAATTAAGTCCAACCGAGCTGTCGTTGATGGCACCGGCAGTCCCCGCCTTCAGTGTCACTGCCCGAATAGCAAGCAGTAAACCAAATACAAGCAACAAAGGAACTCCAATTTTGGCGACTTTTTCAACACCTCCACTAAGCCCTTTACTCAATATAAATACATTGATACCAAGACAAATCAAAAAGAAAACAATGGGCTCATACGGAATCAGGGTTGCTTTATCTATCGACACATAATCATTGAACAATTGCACCACCTGATGCTGATCCATACCATTGAAAGTACCAATTACACTATGAAAAATATAGGCAAGTGTCCAGGATTCCATGTAGCAATAATAAGATGCAATGCCAATATTGCTGAAAATGCCGAAGACCCCGACATATTTCCAAAGCCGGCGCCTGTCCATACTCTGCATCATAAATGGAGTGCTGTGAAAACCATGTGAACCACCGTACCGGCCAATACTCCACTCGATAAAAAGCAATGGCAAACCGAGCATGAGAAAACTAACCAGATAGGGAATAATAAAGGCACCGCCACCGTTTTGAATGGCCTGAACCGGGAAGCGCAGAAAATTACCAAAACCAACAGCATTGCCAGCCATGGCAAGAATTAATCCCACACGCGTTCCCCAGGCTTGTTTGGTATGAGTCATATCTTACTTTTTACTAAAACAATTAACAAAAACACAACTGGCTGTTTTGCAAACAGTCTTGGAAATATTCCGTAAAATATCCATGCATTCATTCATGGTTATTTGAGCGTATAAGTTCATTCATCACCGGACAAGATGCGCATTTACCTGGAGAGCAGAACGTATCAAACAACTCAATCAAACCCTGCGACTCCAAAGCATTGCAGACTTTTATCCCGGCATTCCGCACAAATATATCAATAATTTTATTTTGCTCCGGTGCAATACTTTTCAACAGAAACCAGGCCTTGTTTTCATAACTGCGGTTGCCGGTGTACTCCGAAAATGCGATCAATAGCGGTACAACGGCATTAATCAAAATCAAATCGACGCTGGTTTTACCTATTTCACCATCACCACCATTTTTTCGTTCTGTTTCCGGACGACAATGACTTTTCCAATAACCAGAAACAGGTTGGCGCAAAATCTGGTAAAAATCTTTTTTTGTATTTGCCTGCGTTAATTCACTGAATAATTCCGGAACCAGACTCACAAGTGCTGCCACCTGTGCCAATCGTGACTCCGGCATAGCCGAAGGCCGCACCGGATTGTATTTCCAGGCATTCAAATCAACAGGGCTGAGCATAAACATATTTTTCCTATGAAGATATTCCTGCTTAAGAGCTAACAAATAACCATTTTCAGAAGATATTTCCTTATCGAGAAATCCCCCTTGTCCAAGTAAAATGGCTTCAATGGAAAACACATTTCCAGCCCTGCGCAGGTTTTTCCATGATATTGTATTACTGAGCCATTCCATGGGAACCATATTCTGATTCAGACCAAAAGACCACGCGATAGCTTTCCATGTTGTTTCGGGCCAATCAAAATGATTGTTTTCCAGCAACGTTTGTATCCTGACCGATTTACGGATAATTCTTTCCTTAGCCAGTTTTTCAGCCAATGCAAGAAACCGCTCAGGATCTGCCGCAGAAATATAATCACTGCAATGCAAACGGCCATAACCAAACATGCTTTTTTCAGAATAATTCTCATATAAGCGCGTGATTTCATCGGCCGGAAGCACAATAGAAGGAATCAGACAACCATCCTGATTGCAAATAATAGCATCGTTTTTCAGCACAATATGCAAGATGGTTTTATCATAAGCCGGATCGGTATGGTGCCCATGACGAAACCAATCGCTGCTGCAAAGATGAATTTCTGCATTTCCGGCCAAATGCTGCTGATTAATGACAATTTCAGTGTTTTCAAAATCCGGTCCGTCACGATTACCTCTTTTTCCGGGTTTTAAAATACGGCAATCGTCGCCAGTGTCGAGAATAAACTGCTGTCCGGCAAGTCCTTTTTCCCAGACATAATGAATGAAAGATTCAGGTATGTTCATAATTGGCACAGTTTTACGTTTATATATATAGCGTTTAAACCGAGTGATTAGTTTTTCGGCACATATTGCGCCCATAATATAAACATTTCTTTTTAAACGCCATTGTCAGATTTTTAATAACTTTGCAAAAACACCAGCCATGCGTACATTATTATTGCTAATTCCGTTTCTGGCTCTCATTATGCCGCTTTCCATTTCGGCTCAGAGCGAAGAACCCATTTATGTAGTAGTTGACAAAATGCCTGAATTTCCCGGTGGCCCCAATGGTTTGGGAAATTTCATACGATCCAACCAATCATACCCGCGCGAAGCACTGGATGCTAAAATTCAAGGCGTTGTCATTGCTTCTTTTATTGTTGAAAAAGATGGGAAAGTGAGCAAACCAACCATTGTTTCCGGCATCGGACATGGCTGCGATGAAGAAGTAATACGACTCATTAAAATGATGCCTGTCTGGAAACCTGGAATGAAGGACGGAAAAGAAGTCCGGGTAAAACTGAATATTCCGGTTGAATTCAAACTTGGATAATAATATTTTGACATGCTAAAAAGATCTTCAGACTGAAGATCTTTTTTTTAAGTTTTTACATTGTTTTTTTTAAACATTGATATCTTTTAAATATATTTGCCAAAAAATAAAGACTTATGAAAAAATTATTACTGATGTTGATGGGAATTGTGTTAAGCTCTTTTATGGCATCAGCACAACTCAACACTGAAAAACGCATTGAAATAGACCTTCGCAATGGGTATTCGGGCGAAACCATTTTTTAATCCGTGCATGGATATTTTATTCTTGAATCCAAGGCCGATGATTATGTTGATGGACAAGCTGAAATAAAATACGATCTCTATTCAGGTGATTTGGAACTAACAGAAACCAAATCGGTTTTGGTACCCAGAAAAATGTTGTTCCGGGAATTGTATTACAACGATGATTACATCTACAACATGTACGCTACCAAAGGGGGTGAATTCATGATTACCAGTGTTGAAATGAAAACAATGAACATAGAAACAGCCACTGGATCCCTTCCTCCAAAAGTAATTTTACGCGACATGAAAGTCTTGGGAAATCAGGCCTACTTTCTCACCTCAATAAAAAAAGCCCCAGCTATTTACAGAGTTGATTTGACATCAGGTAAAGGCACAACAATTCCGATAACCATTGGAGCTTTCAGCCCGAAAAAAATCAGCAGTAAAAATTATCAGATTCTTGAAAACACCAAAGAAATTCTTCTGTTTGCACGTGCCACAATAAGCAAGGCAACATCAGAACTTCATATGATCAGGATTTCGGAAGACGACAATGTGGACAAACCCATTAAGATTTCAGGCGTAGGCGACAATGCCATTATCTCCATTTCGGGATGCCGTGTCGATGCCAGCAAAATTATCATTACCGGAACTTACGCAAAAAAAGGCGGATTATCCGAAGGCCTCTTCTTTGGAGAAGTTGAAGAAGGAACTGTTAATTATATCCGTTACTACAATTTTCTCGATCTGAAAGATTTTCTCTCATATCTTCCCGAAAAAAAGCAGGATAAAATAGAAAAGAAAAAAGCCAAAAAAGAAGCACAGGGCAAAGAAATGACGCTCGATTACTGGATTGCCGATCATGATGTTATTGTTCTTGAAGATGGATACTTATTCCTTGGCGAGGCCTATTATCCGACGTATCGCACCGAAACTTATACCACTTATGTAAATGGCCGGCCTGTAACACAATATAGAACTGTTTTTGATGGTTATCAATATACACATGCCACCCTTGCCAAATACACCAAAGATGGTGAAATAATGTGGGATGTCTGCTTTGAGATGAATCCCGGATATAAACCATTTTATGTAAAACGCTTCATTGCCATTTCAGAACAAACTGCCACACAAATCAGCATGGTATATACGTCAGGAAACGAAATCGTTTCAAAAACCATGGACTTCGATGGCAATATTATCAGTGATGAAAAATGGGATTTCATTGAAACAGGCAATGCCAATGAAAAAACCAAACGTACTTTTTCAAATGTTGATCATTGGTACGGTAACTTCTTCCTCGCTTATGGAAGTCAGGTTGTGAAAAACGGCAAAGAAAAACGCAAAGTCTATTTTGTAAATAAGATTGGTTTCTGATGCTGGAAGAGACACTGAGGCTGTCTCAAATAGTCTTCAGTGACAAAAACAACATTCCATCGTCCGGAAGCGACGTAGGAGCTGAAGGACATGAAACCGTTGTTTTTGCAGTTGTTACGACGGTTCCATGTTCCGGCATCAATGTCCTTTTTTAAACTCAGCTGTATGCCGGAACAGTGGAATGTCGTAACAACCCTCTATTTTGAGACAGCTTCATTTGTTTTCAATATTGCTTTCCGTGGTAAGCATTTAATTTGTATGTTTGCACACCAAGATAAGCATTTATGAAAGAAATATACGAAATTTCGGCACGGCGAATAAACGCTGTATCAAAAGAATTCAGCAGAGGTATAATTAACTCCGTCAAATGGAATAATCGTCTCATTGGTATCCGGGGAGCACGGGGTATTGGAAAAACAACTTTATTATTACAGCATATTCATCAAAGTAATTATAAACCGGAAGAAGTCTTGTATGTGAGTTTGGACAATCTGTGGTTTTCGAATCATTCGCTGACGGATTTGGCCGACGACTTTGTAAAAAAAGGGGGGATGTTTTTATACATTGACGAAGTGCATAAATATCCAGAATGGTCTGCCACGATAAAAAATTTATACGACGATTACCCGGATCTGAAAATAGTATTCACCGGTTCTTCGTTACTTGAAATACTGAATGCCAGAGCCGATCTTAGTCGCCGTGCTGTTATCTATTCAATGCAGGGTTTATCATTAAGGGAATATCTCAATATGACATTGAATAAGCATTTTGAAGCATACAGTCTTGAAGAAATTGTTAAAAACCATGTTTCAATTGCCAGTAAAATAAACAAGGAAATAAGACCTCTTAAATACTTTAACACTTATCTGAAGCATGGATATTTCCCATTTTTCAACGAAGATCTTGATGTTTATTATCGCCGTATTGGCGAAGTAATTAATATGATTCTTGAAATTGAACTTCCTATGTTAAGACAACTGGAAGTTCAATATGTTCCGAAAATCAAACAATTATTGCAGACAATTGCAGAAACAGCTCCGTTTATACCAAACGTAAGCAAGCTGAGTGAAAAAATAAACATCAACCGTAACACACTGGCGTCTTATCTGATTTTTCTGGACGAAGCCAACCTGACCAACAACCTGTATCGCGACTCTAAAGGTATCAGCCGGTTACAAAAGCCAAATAAAATATTTCTGGAAAACACCAATTTTATGTTTGCGCTTGCCCCTGAAGAAATAAACATCGGAAACATGCGTGAAACATTCTTTTTTAATCAGCTTTCACATATACATCGGATTGAATTCCCTGAGGACGGGGATTTTCTGATTGATAGAAAATTCCTTTTCGAAATTGGTGGAAAAACAAAATCAATCCGGCAAATCAAAGGCATTGCGAATAGTTACATTGCTGCAGATCAGATTGAATATGGTCACAACAACATTATTCCCTTGTGGCTGTTTGGTTTTCTTTATTAGTTACTGAAAAGGATACATGGTTTTAAACAAATGGCGCGGATGCATATCCGCGCCATTTATTTTTCCTATACAAATTTATATTTCAATCGTCTTCCATTTGCCACGGCGGAACCACCACAACGCCAGTAAAGCCATGAATGATTCAGCCACCAGAATGGAAATATATACGCCGTTCGATACGGCCGAAGTGTTGAACGAAAGCCAGATGGCAAGCGGCACTTCAACAATCCAGAAAGCAGCAAACATGAACCACGCGGGTCGCAGTGTATCGCCCGCAGCATTGATGCTATTGAGCATCACCGAGCCCAGTCCGTACACAGCCATGCCGTAGCTGACCATGCGCAAACCGCGTGCTCCGGCTTCGATGACAGCGGGTTCATTGATGAACAATCCTATTATAAAAGCAGGAAATAACGCCATCAATAATCCGGCTGTACCCAGATAGGCCATATTCAGGTATGATGCCGACCACGCCGATTGTTCGGCCCGATGCGGTTTTCCGGCACCCAGGTTTTGTCCGACCATCGTTGCAGCCGCATTGCTGAACCCTTCGGCAGGCAACAGGAAAAACAACACGATGCGTATGGCAATGGTGTAGCCAGCCACCACCACACTGCCGAATTCGGCCATGATGCGCATAAGCACAATCCAGCTGGCAGTACCAATCAGATGCTGCCCTGTGACTCCCGCAGCGAGACGGAATATCTCTCCAATGGTCTTCCAGTGAAACATAATGGCGCGCCGTGTTATCCGGATCAGGCGTGTTCCATTGAAAAGAATATACAATTGCATGAATACACCCACCGAACGTCCAATCAAAGTGGCCAGGGCAGCGCCTTCGACGCCCATGGCGGGGATTGGTCCAAGGCCGAAAATCAGAATGGGATCAAGCACTATGTTGAGTCCGTTGGCCACCAACAGCACTTTCATAGCTGTTGCCGGGTTTCCCGACGCACGAAAAACAGCATTGGCTGCAAACAACAACATAATCAACGGTGCAGTACCCAACGTAATGGCGGTGTAGAGACTCATATTGGACACAATGTTTTCTTCGGCGCCCATCATGCGCAACAGGTCTCCGGAAAAAATTATGCCAGCTGTGGCAATCGGAACAGAAACCATCAGCGATGTAATCAACACCTGAAAAGATGTGATTGCTGCAGCCATGTAACGTTTTGCCCCCGAACGTCTCGACACGATGGCTGTTGCAGCCACAGCCAAACCAATACCAATGGCATAAACAATGGTATTGATGGATTCAGTCAGTCCTACTGCCGAAACAGCATCGGAGCCCAGTTTTGAAACAAAGAAAATGTCGGCTATGGCAAATAAAGACTCCATGAGCATTTCGAGCACCATGGGAACCGACAGCAGAAATATGGCTTTGGCGGTGCGGCCGCTGGTATAGTCATATTCCTTTCCGGCAATGGCATCGCCTATGAGCGAGCCCAGGCGCCGGATGCCCTGAAAATTAACGCTGAAAAGAGAAAATCTGTTTTGTTTTTTATATGGTTTCATATTGTCTTCGTTTTATGTGATTTTGCATGCCCGGATCCTGTCCTGGTTTTCTTACATACATTGAACGAACAATGGCCGCTGATGCAGCTTTGGTGATGGTAAGGCCGACGGCCTCAAAATACAGTGTTTTCATTTTTTTGGTTTTTGGTTTATACACGGATTTTTCTCCCCGCGGCTTCATCCGCCGGAGAATTTCTTTGTTCAGAAAGTCTGTTGAAATACGGAATCAGCGCTTTGCCACAAAGGTGACAGCAAGGATGAAAAAGTTGACAGCAAGCGATTTCATAAAATTCCGCAATGGTTTGAGGATGCAAAGATAAATATTATTTTAAAAAGTATGGAATTTCAATTATTCAAATATTGATCATCCTTAATAATGCCAGTGATCGACTCAGGTAGTCCAACATTCCATAGTTCGCAGTACTGCCCTGCAGTATAAAATCCACGAAGAACATGGAATAGTTGGGCAGAGATCTCTGCAACCGACTCTTCCATGTCCTCCATTGCATTGCGGATGATCAATTTCAAATAATTTATGACTGAAAATCTTCAGAAAAATAAAGTTAACTATTGGAATTATACAGGACAAATCCGGTACAATTCCGGGTTATTGTACTCCAGGCCGGAAGCTAAAAACAAAACGAGAATCCAGCAATAATGATTGGGAGCGCGTGCAGCTAGACTATTTTCAATGCATTATGCTTTGGGTGGTTTGCTGCATGTTATATATCAGCACACCTGCCGATCAGCACATTAATCATTAATTCGTACCTTTGCAAAAAATTTCAAATGAGTACTTTACAAACCGAAGCAACGATGAATTACAAAGTGAAAGATATCGCGCTGGCCGATTGGGGTCGCAAGGAAATTGAAATCGCAGAAAAAGAAATGCCGGGATTGATGGCGCTGCGTAAAAAATACGGAACTGAAAAACCTCTGAAAGGCGCCCGCATTATGGGATCGCTTCATATGACCATTCAAACTGCCGTACTCATCGAAACACTCAAAGAGCTGGGTGCTGATGTGCGTTGGTCCAGTTGCAATATTTTTTCAACACAGGATCATGCTGCCGCAGCCATTGCTGCAAGCGGAACGCCCGTGTTTGCCTGGAAAGGCGAAACCCTTGACGAATACTGGTGGACTACATCACAGGCATTGGATTTTAATGGAAAAGGTCCTCACCTCGTTGTGGATGATGGTGGTGATGCAACCCTGATGATTCACAAAGGATTCGAAATTGAAAAAAATCCTGCCTTACTGGATACTCCTGTTACTGCTGCCGATGAAAAAGCATTGTATAAAATGCTGAAAGAAATATATGTTGAAAACCCAACCCGCTGGACCAATCTGGTAAAAGAATGGAAAGGCGTTTCGGAAGAAACCACCACCGGCGTTCATCGTTTGTATCAGATGATGGAAAGAGGCGAATTGCTTGTTCCTGCCATTAATGTGAATGACAGTGTAACCAAATCGAAATTCGACAATTTGTATGGTTGCCGTGAATCATTGGCCGATGGCATCAAACGCGCCACCGATGTGATGATTGCCGGAAAAGTTGTTGTTGTTTGTGGTTACGGTGATGTTGGCAAAGGCTGCGCCCACTCAATGCGCTCGTACGGTGCCCGTGTTATTACTACAGAAATTGATCCCATCTGCGCGCTGCAGGCTGCCATGGAAGGTTTTGAAATTACAACGGTTGAAGACGCTCTGCCGGAAGGAAACATTTATGTAACCACCACCGGAAACCGCGACGTCATTACCATTGAACATATGGCCAAAATGAAGGATGAATCCATTGTTTGCAACATCGGACATTTCGATAATGAAATTCAGGTGGAACAACTGGAAAATTATCCGGGTATCAAAAAAATCACTATCAAACCACAGGTTGATAAATATATTTTCCCCGACGGACATTGCATATACATGCTGGCTGAAGGCCGTCTAGTGAACCTTGGCTGTGCAACCGGTCATCCGTCGTTTGTAATGAGCAATTCATTTACAAACCAGACTCTGGCTCAGATTGAACTCTGGAACAACAACTATAAAACAGATGTTTATCGTCTTCCAAAACGATTGGATGAAGAAGTGGCACGTCTGCACCTTGGACAACTTGGAGTGAAACTCACCCAGCTTTCGCAAGAACAAGCTGATTATATTGGTGTTCCTAAAGAAGGACCATACAAAGCTGAGCATTACCGCTATTAAAATGCTGTGCGAAGATTGGATACTTCGCACAATAATATTAAAAAAGAGCGAAGGTCAACCTTCGTTCTTTTTTATTGCACCCGCACGTACACCACACTCTGCTTATCACGTGAATTGCTGTTGATAATAAGTATTCCAAGCGCCGGATTTTTCAATATGCTTTTATCAACACAAATATCCAGGGTGGTCACATTTCCCGGAATAATAACATTTCCACCAAGCTTGGCTTGCAACCAGGGCTGCGCTGATTTCATGGAAATAATTTCCAGAATTTCATCACCCGTATTGGTTATGGTTATCTGAATGCACGTATTGTTTTCTCCGGACAAAGATATTTTTATATCGTTCGAGGACAGGTTCAGGAGCGGTCCGGAAAGTTTTCTTGTTTTTTGTCCGGCATAATCCGACTCATAGCTAACAATCTGGATACGTCGTTCGCGTGCAGCAGAAATACTGTACACAGAGTTTCGCGTATCATTGGGGTTATCACTTACAAACGGGTCTGAGAGCGCTTCACCAACCGGTTCTGCCAGAATAATCAAACGGCCTCCATTGGACGCTGATGCATTGATATAAGGTTTTATCTTACCTCCATCAATTTTTTCAAAATAATTGACAATACTGCTGATTCTGCGTTTTGCCAGATAGAGATTGTATTCTGTTCCTGTCAATGGACTGCAGAAACCCTGAACCTTCATTGTAACAACACTTCCTGCTTCGAGATCTTCCATCATCAAAGGAGTAAGATCCAGCAGTTTTTTAAATCCATTGGTTACATAAGCCAGAAAAAAAACTTCGATTTCTGCTTCAGCATTGTAGGCATCATCAGCACTGAGACCCTTGGCATATTCCTTTTTATAGCGTTCAATCATTGCCATATAGGAATAATATGTTTCATCGTATGTTGACAACGTTACCGTATCACGGCTGCGCGGATCAGGAACATCATTATGAAAATACAAATCAAGAGGAAGCAAATCTTCGATCCGGTCTTTGATTTCATTAATCACAATAAGAGTATCCATCGGCTCTGGCAATGTATCAGCTTTTATTTTTTTTTGTCCGTAATAGGCATACAAGTCATTACAGCAGGTTTCGCCTTTAAAAAAATAAGATCCTTCACGATTGGATGTAAAATATCCATCCCGATCGACCGAATTGATATTAAAATAAAAATCATTGGCTGGAGAACAAATAGGAATTCCAGCATTTACGGGCTTTTTCCAATCGCTCAACGAACCAGCAGAATAAAAAACATCATATCCACCCAACCCATAATACCAATCGCTCGAAAAATACAATCTGCCGGATTCCATATCAAAAAAGGGTGTTATTTCATTACCCGGACTATTCACAATGCTTCCCAGATTGGTTGGAACATTGTATTTCCCATCTTTGCGAACACTGAACCAAATATCAAGCTGACCCACACCACCTGGACGATCGCTGACAAAGTACAATACTTCGTTATCGGCACTGTCAACGAAAAAAAAGGGTTGAGTTGATGTATATTGATCATTATTTATTGAAATCTTCTGCGGATAAGTCCATCGTCCATTTTCTAATTGAGCATTATAAATGTCGCAGCGGTATTTATATTCACCTGACATTTCGCAACGATTGAACCACACTTCGGAAGCATCTTCATTAAAACAGATGTTTGCCGTATGTTTCACTTTATTGTTTAATGGTTCTGCAACCTTGACCGGGCGCGATAATCCACGACTTGTAAAATCACTTACGTAAAGAGATGACAAAAAAGAATTGCCCAATAAGCCATTTTCTCCCTCACTCAGCAATGGCTGCACAGAAGTGAAATAGAGTTTTTTTTCGCCCTGCTGAAATCCACCAAATTCGCTGAAAGGAGAATTTACCGGCAGCGACAAATGCTCCACCGATACTTCCAAAGAAGTATCCGCACGAATTTTATCAATTTCATCAAAATAATTCAGTTGTTCTTCAGCTTTTTCTTCAAACCATGCATCATTGTTTGTTTGTTCCAGATAAAGCGAATAATACGCTTTTGACATAAGATAATCCGACAGATTACGCGACAGGTCGGCCATCCAGAACAAGGCCTGAGGAAAATTCTTCCCAAGGTCTTTTTCATATACAATACGGTAGCATTGAAAAGCCATATTGTAATTAAAAAACTCACGTGAAGATTCGCCCATTTTATACCATAAAGCAATGTTTGATGTATCGGTTCTGGCAGCTTCGTTATAATAATTCCATGCTGCCTGAAAATTTCCGGTTTTAAACTCTGCATCACCGCGCAATTCAAATTCAGACTGAGCTTGAATCTGCAAAAAAGCAAAAAACAGAAAATATATCGTGTAAAAATGTTTAATCATAATCAGAAAATCGGACAAGGTATTTCGCGGGTAGTTTTATGGTCGGCTTTATTGAAAACCGCTACAATGCTAAATTCAAAACCTCCGCGAAAACGGCTTGCAGGCGTAAGTTTCGAAGTATTCAAATCATAACTGATTCCAAATTTATAATTCAGATAATCCAATCGCGCCGAAAAAATAAAACCATCACCAACCCTGAAAAACAAACCACCAGAATATGCTTTAAATGACCAGGGGTCGAAACTTTTTACAAAACGATAATCAGCGCCAATAATCAATTCCGTGAATGTTCCTTGTTTGGAAAATAACGCAGAAGGACACAAAAAACTGTTTCTGGTAAACGCATTTTTATACATCAAATCTGCAACCCAACGCGTGCGCAATCTGATAGAATTGTCATTAAAATGCGACTGCATGGGTCTGTTGATGTTAAGCATGGAAAGGCCTGCAACAAGTTCATCCTGAGAGCCCATCCGCATCATATAAGCACCGCCGGCATTTATTACGGGATACCAAAAATTGAAATCCGAAAAAGTTTCTCCGCCACCCAGCGACGGATCATAGTGTAAACCATTATACTGACTGTCAAAAGTAAGCTGATCAGCATTAAAACTACGCTGATGCATCCGAAACGAAACACCTGCTGAAAAAAAACGGTTATTGAAACGATTCAACGCTTTGATATACGACACAGACAAACCAAAGCCACTGGTTCCAAAAGCCGCATCACCAGCTTTCTCACGCATAAAATCAACACCAATACCCACTTTACCCAAATGATTTCCCTTTCGCTGAAGACTCATGTCGCCCGCTGCAAGATAAGTCTGGTAAGGCAAAGTAACTGACTTCCACTGCAATTTTGTATTGGCCGACAAACGAAATTGTTCGCTCATCAGGCCGGCTTTGGCAGGATTAAGATAAAACGGAACATTGGAATATTGACTGAAATGAATGTCCTGTGCCGTTCCGAAAAACGACAAACAAACAAGCATTGCAAACAAAACAATTCTCCGCATATGATTACCTCAACAATGTAATATTTCCTTTTTTAATAAATTGTGCTTTGTTGAAACAATCAATTTCAAGATAATAATCAAACACGGCAGGTTCGAGCAGCTGGCCTCTGAATGTGCCATCCCAACCCTCAAGCGGATCATGGGTTTCAAACACTTTTTCACCCCATCGGTCAAAAATCACAAAATACATGTTTTCGATATATCTGCTGCGGATATATAAAATATCGTTATTTCCATCACCATTGGGCGTAAATGAATTCGGAATGAAAATATAGGGATCATAACAAAAAACATCAAGAACAACGATGCGAAGCGTATCAGAATAAATACAACCATTGCCATCATCAAACACAACGGTATAGGTTGTTGTTTCGGTAGGCGAAGCATCGGTTACAGAACTATAGGCATCGGCAAGACCGCTTGCAGGTGTCCACATATAATCAACCCCCGGAACAGATGAAGCATGAATAGTGGTTGACTGTCCCTGATAAATAGTATCCTGTTCCGTCCAAACATCAACGCTATCATAAATATAATCAACAATAATATCAAATGTATTCTGAAATTTACAGTCGTGCGAATCCGTAATGGTCAAAGAATAATTTCCATAGCACAACCCGGTCAGATCTTCCGTCGATTGCCCATTGCTCCATTGATAGACATAGGGGCCTGTTCCTCCTGTTGTTGTTCCGTAAACAAATCCATTGCAAGCAACATCACAATTAACCGGACCTGTTTCAGAAACATATCCGAGCAACTGTGGCTGACTTATCATCACATTTGACGACTGCACACAACCATTAACATCATACACTGTAACAACATATAAACCCGAAACGAGATTATTGAGATTCTGAGTATGATCACCAGTACTCCAGTTGTAGGTAAAAGGCGCCACTCCACCAGAAGGATTCAATGAGACTGAACCATTTGAATCGCCATAGCACAACGGCTGAGTAATTGAAACATTTAAATCCATTTCCTGATAATCAACAAAGACTTCATCTGTTTCCGTACAATAACCATTACTTACCTGAAGATAATACGTGTGCGGCGTTGTATGAATGGTTGTACAGGTACTTCCTGAAGGATACACATTGAGTGTATCGGAAAAATTTGCATCCGATGACCAATGAACGGTAAAATCAGTACCTCCCGAAAATGAAGCAGTAAGCGTTATTCCTGGTGAACAGGTCGAAGTATCATTTCCGGCATCAACGATCAAATCATACACATTTACTGTTTGATAAAGCGTATCGAAACAAACACCATTTGAAATAACAAGATAATACTGCGTTGTTATGGGCGGATTAGCCGTTGGATTGGCAATGGCGGGATTACTCAAATTATTTGAAGGATACCACTGACAAGTGATTGTCGGATCCGAAAAAGGAAGAATTCCGATCTGCGTCATTCCTCCTGAGCAAATGCCCACTGCGGCAAGAGTATCTGTACTGCTGGATAAAACCGTAATTTGTTTTGTAATAGTGTCGGCACTGTTGCATGCTGTAGCATCAGACACAATCAGCGTTACATCATATGTTCCCGACACAGGATAATCATACGAAGGATTACAATTGGTGCTGGTTACTCCATTCCCAAAATCCCAAAAACAGGTTGCCAGGCCGGGATTCGGAAAATAAGAGGTATTATTGAAAATCACCGTATAAGGCAAACAAATAACAGGAGGCATATTGAAATCGGCTACAATGGCCGGAAGACTGAAATCAATTTTTACAACTCCATTGTTGCAATTGGTTGAATTATTTGTATTTGACCAGGCTCCTGTTGTTGTCGGAAAATCATCATATCCGCCGCAACCGGCACAAACAGACTGATAAATACGTCCCATGCGATCAAATCTGCTGGTTCCTCCATCAACATGTTCGGCACTTGAACCACCGTAAAATGAGCCAAAAACAATGCTGGAAGCATCGTCTCTTATACACAGAAAATAATAATCATTATTATCGGTTGTAGTTTGAAAAGCATTAGCCGTAATCGGCAATCCGGCAGTGCCACCAAAACCACTCAAAAGCGGACTACCCCATGCCGACAAATAAATGTTATGACAATAATCGACCAAAAAAGCAGTAGGACTGACATTTACTACACCATCACCATTACCAAACCGTGTTGACCAGATAATGGTATTGAGCGGCGGATTGATTTTAGAAATAAACTGTCCACCTCCAATGGTATTCCATGCCGCATTCTGAATCAGAACTGTTCCGGTAGAAGCGCTTTGTCCAAGCAAATATACATTGTTTTGTTTATCAGTTTCGACAAAATAAACCTGATCATAAGCCGATGTTCCCCAATAGGAAGACCTCAGCACGGCTGATCCATCGCTTTGAATAAGCGAAACAAATCCATCGGACGGCCCTCCCTGATAAACCGGCATAACAGCATTGGCCGATACCGGAAAATTAGTACTTGAAGTTCCACCAGCCACAGAAAGCTTACCCAATTCATTGAGCGAAATACTATAAATGGCATCAGCAGATGACCCTCCGAGATAAGTTGACCAAATCATTGTTGTTAACAAACGATCACATTTCAAAATAAAACCATCCTGACTACCGCCTCCATACATGGTTTGATGCACACCATAAGTGACAGGAAAATTTACCGAAGCCGTACTTCCAACAACAAAAACATTGCTGTTAGCGTCGAGCAGAATTTCACCACGGACATCATCGGCATAATTATGTTTTAAAACCGCATCCATATTGAGTCCATCGTTGAGACTTCCGCCAATATAGGTTGAAGCAATCAATGCAGTCCCAGACGAATTAAGGCAGGTAACACCCAGATCGCATCCATTGGTAAAATTAATGACATAGGTAAGAACATAAGGAGATCCGCCATTGAAAGTACTGTCAATACATCCGCTTGTAGTAGGAAAATCAGCCGATCCGGTAGTCGCAAAAATATATAATTCATCAGCCGAATTCACCACAATACTATTGGGAACATCGGGCGAAGAGCCACCCAGATATGTACTGTAAATCAAGGTTGTTCCATCGGTATTGTATTTGGTTACTGCCACATCAACATTACCACCATAAGTAACCTGATAAGAACCCAGCGTTGTGGGATAACCCTGACCAAAAACAATTCCGCCAGCATAAACATAACCCAGTTGATCGTAAGTAGCAGTATAGCCCCAGTTATCAGCAGTAGAACCCGAATATGTACCAAAAACAACAATCGGGTCGATGATTAGCTCATAATTGCGATTATAATTACCACCCGGTTCAAAACCCAGTGTTTTATTTTTTAAAACATAATCGCATCGGACAAAAACAGTGTCGCCATCAATCATTTGCCAAGCCAGAGGCCGCAGCTCGGTTACACTTCCCAGCGAAGTACCAAAAATAAGATTTCCGTTTTCAATCCGGATATTATCCACCCCATTATACTTAATACGAATATCATTAACGCTGGCATTGGGACTTACAGCAAATTCATATTTCAAACTGCCGTTTTCTACACCCACCGATAAATCGATTCCTTGATACAGGTTTTTGTATTTTACTTTTTCGAACCCATGAACATTTGATTTCCAACGAGACTTATCGTTTCCGAGATAATAATTATAATAAGGTTCTATCTGACTTTCTGCGCGCATTTCGGGATACAATGCACCAATAAACTCCATTTCATAGCAATGGGCATTAATGATATTATCCGGTTGTTTTCGTAACTTTTTTTCTTCAGGAGAAAGCATTTTGAACCGCATCAACTCAGCCACCATAGCTTTATCACGTAAATCAACCACTAAGCGATTATCATAAAGAAACAACTGGCCCGTAGGCAAATCCGCTTTATAAGCAAATGATTGCTCCCATTGACCCATATTTTCAACAAAAATAATGTGCCCTCCCAGGGTATCCGGATCTTTATGGTTTACACCGGCAAACGAAAGGATACTGGCCATTAATATAATGCAGAGAGACAATATTAATTGGCGCATGATAAGTTTTTCTAACAAAGATAAGAATTTTTCGACAGAAATCAAGTTTTTGTCAGGCAGAATTGAAGTTTTGTAAATAAATATCCAATATCTTTGTTGAAGAAATTGTACATTTTTATGAAAAATATTTTGTTTGTAATATCCGGGGTTTTTTGTCTTTTTTCAAATCCATCCATTTCGCAAATCGTTGAACCCACAATAATAACAGCACTTCCAACCTGTCTGCATGAATCATCCGGAATTGAAGCTGAAAACACAAACAGCATATGGACACATAACGACAGTGGCGATTCGGCCCGCATTTATCAAATAGACACACTTGGAAACATTCTCCGAAACATCTGTTTTCAGGTGGATTCAGCTATTGACTGTGAAGAATCGACCCGTGATACTAACGGAAATTATTATCTCGGCGACTTTGGAAACAATTCCAACGACCGCACCAATCTTCGCATTTATAAAATTACAAATCCCGATTCGATAACAACAAGTACAATAATACCAGAATTAATAACCTTTCGTTTTGAAGATCAGGAGCTATTTCCACCCGATTCGGCCCATATGGATTTTGATTGTGAAGCCATGTTTCATTTTCAGGATTCACTCTATTTATTTTCGAAAAACAGAAGCGGAAACATGTTTTGTAAAATGTACCGCTTGCCCGATGTCGCCGGTGATTACATTGCCGAACTGGTTGACAGTTTCAATACAGGAACATGGATTACATCGGCCGATATCAATGCGGCAGGCAACAAAATGGTACTGCTTTCCGAATCGCGGCTGTGGCTCTTTTCCGATATTCAAGGCACAAACTTTTTTGATGGAAATGCACAAATGTTCAACATGTATTTTTCACAAAAAGAAGCAGTGGTTTTTGTTGATGATTCTACTCTTTATCTCACGGATGAATATCTTTTCGGAACCGGCGGAAATCTATATCGGATTGATTTGAATTCGGTGATAAACGGAACAGATAATCAACAGAAAAAACAACTGACGATATTTCCAAATCCGGTTTCAAATGCGTTTTTCATCAATGTATCAGAAATAAATGCTGATTTTGTTGTTATGGTATTCGATGCTACAGGAAGAACAGTTCAATCATGTAAAAGCTGCTCAGAAATTGATATTTCATCATTGTGCGAAGGACATTATTTAGTGAGAGTGATTTCTGAAAATCAATGTCTTTCAGGCAGGTTTGAGAAATTCTGAATCTGTTTATACTTGTTGTGGCTGTAATGTCATTTCTACTCCCGTGACTTCGTCCCGGGCTAATATCTGCAGCGCTGGATTTTATTCCGCGGAAGGCGGAAGCACTATTTGTACTACATAGCTGTTTTGACGGCTTCACGTAAAGCCATGTGAAACGTGGCAAGCTGTGACATAGTCGCCGCTCAACCTTAACCTGGAATATTATTTCGGAGCCCACTTCACCAACAACCAGGCGATACCGGCAAAAACAATATTTGGAATCCATACCGCCAGCATTGGAGGCAGATTTCCATTGGTCGCAAAAGTACTACTGACTTGCATAAATAAAATAAAGCCAAAACTCAGCGCCAAACCAATACCTATATGCAATCCTGTTCCACCTCGTGTTTTACGGCTCGACACGGCAACCCCGATAATAGTAAGAATAACCGTAGCAAAAGGAAAAGCAATCCGCCGGTGCCGCTCTACCTCAAGTTGTTTTATATTATCAGCGCCCCGCATTTTCTGTCTGGCTATATGATCGTTAAGTTCAAAAAAATCCATAACATCCACATTTTCCATATCCTTGTTGAAATCCTTAGGAAGAATAGCAAGCGAAGTATCAAGTGTTGGCAAATAACGTAATTTTTCAACAGAATCCTTCATCCGTCGGTCATATACTTCGGTCATTTGCCATTGACCGCTTATGGTATCATAAATT
Organism: Bacteroidales bacterium; assembly: GCA_035390965.1. Taxonomy (GTDB): domain Bacteria; phylum Bacteroidota; class Bacteroidia; order Bacteroidales; family DTU049; genus GWF2-43-63. The sequence continues at coordinate 38,024 of DAOPKE010000014.1, forward strand.
GCCATATTAGCCGATAATTTTCTTGACATACCATTTTCAAAATCAATGGTTTCAAGAGTAAACATCATGGCACGATTCGATTTGAAATTAAATGACTCCATATAAACGTATTCACCCGGTGCCATCTGCATATGAATATTGCGAGCACCCATTGGTTTGTTTTTTCGGATGAAATTATACTCAAATTCGAGACGAACCGCATTGGCGGGAGGTATCAGAAAATTCTGAAGAACAAAAGAAAAAGCCGCCAGAAACACTCCGGTAAAAACAAAAGGCATCAATAAACGACCAAAACTTATTCCTCCGGTAAGAATGGCTACAATCTCTGTGTTGCCTGCCATTTTCGATGTTACAAAAACAACAGCAATAAATACAAACAACGGGCTGAAAAGATTGATAAAATATGGAATAAAGTTGAAATAATATTTAAATAAAATATCGCGGAATGTTGCATGACGATCAATGAATTCATCAATTTTTTCCGAGACATCAAAAGCAATAATAATGAGCAGCAACAATGCAATTGCAAGCACAAACGAAGATAAAAATCTCTTTACAATATACTTATCCAGTATTTTCATCAGAGACGGGTCATGGTTTGTTTTTCAGCTTCAGCAGCCCAGATTTCGTAATTTCCTTCCATCACGGCCTGTCGTGCTTCGGCCACCAAACGCAGATAAAAAGCCAGATTGTGAATACTTGCAAGAATGGGTCCAAGCATTTCGCCGGCTACAAACAAATGGCGGAGATAGGATTTGGTTGTGGTTTTATCAATTTCTAACGGGCTGCATTCATCGATGGGAGAAAAATCATTTTCCCATTTTTTATTGCGCATATTCAGAATTCCATGACGTGTGAAAAGCATCGCATTGCGTCCATTACGCGTTGGCATCACACAATCAAACATATCTATTCCATGACTGATTCCACGAATAATGTTAGCCGGAGTTCCAACCCCCATCAAATAACGGGGTTTGTTTTGCGGCAGAATATCACAAACCTGTTCGGTGATTTTATACATGGTTTCGGTCGGCTCACCCACGCTCAATCCACCAATGGCATATCCCGGGCTGTCGAACTGACTGATGAATTTTGCCGACTGTTCACGCAGGTCTTCATAGACACTCCCCTGCACTATCGGAAAAAGGCCTTGATTATGCCCGTAGAGGGGCTTTGTTTTATGAAAATGATTGTAGCATCGTTCAAGCCATTGATGTGTCAACTGCATGCTTTTCTGAGCATATTTCCGATCGGCCGGATAAGGCGTACATTCGTCAAAGGCCATCATAATGTCGGCGCCAATGACACGCTGCATATCCATTACATTCTCCGGCGTGAACTGATGCCGGCTGCCATCAATATGTGATTGAAAAACAACACCGTCTTCGGTTATCTTACGTATTTTCGAAAGCGAATAAACCTGATAACCACCGCTATCAGTTAATAAAGGACGATCCCATCCATTAAAACCATGCAGACCCCCGGCCTGTTGTAAAATTCCGGCACCAGGTCTGAGATACAAATGATAGGTATTTCCAAGAATAATCTGCGCATGAATATCGTTGCGCAATACATCAAAGGTAACACCTTTTACAGCGCCCAGTGTACCAACCGGCATGAATATCGGCGTTAGAATATCGCCGTGATCGGTGGTCAGTATGCCCGCGCGGGCTTTTCCGCTTGTATGCTGAATCGAAAAGTTCATAGAATTTGAAAGTTCAAAAATACGATAATAACGGGAAATGATAGTCCTGAGTATTTTGAACATTCATTAAAAACTTCAGAAACAAAAATTTTGAACATTCTCAATATTAGCTGAAAAACAGTTCAAAATTCTGATAGTTACATTTTTTTGCACTCTACCCGTCAGATGCAAGCAATCGGTTCATTTATTTTGGAAAACTCCGACGATTTCATTGAATAAACCATTCCGTACCTGACGGCACG
>DAOPKE010000015.1:0-9635 GCA_035390965.1 Bacteroidales bacterium
AGATTTGTTGAAAGAGCAAGAGTAACAGTATCCATGGTTGCATTGAGTGTTGCGGAGCTGATGCCGGCAAGACCGGTATAGTTGGCAACTGTTTCAGCAGTTACATCATCCATGGCTTCGCTGAATTTCACTTTTACAACGGAATGTGTTTCAGCCCATGCAGCAATGGCTGTAGGCGGAACAATGTCGTTGACTGAATATATCACTCTGAATGATTGGCTTGCAGCCATTACATTGCCTGCAGTGTCTGCAACTCCGGCAATATGAACGGTATCGGCAACATTATCAATAAGAGGTGTACTCAGAGCAAGAGTAACAGTATCCATTGCTACATTAAGGGTTGCTGTACCAATTCCGGCAAGTCCGGTGTAATTGGCAACAGTTTCAGCAGTTACATCATCAACGACTTCGTTGAATACAACCTTGATGGTGTTCAAATCTGTAGCAAAGGCAGTATCAACGACTGGTGGTGTAAGGTCGTCGGGAATTTCGCATCCCTGTCCGGGATTGGCAAATACAGGTGTTGTTTCGATGGTGCCATAGGGCAAATGGCCAAGACTCCAGTTTGTAACATCATTGTTATCAGTATTCGGATCGCACAAAGTGAGGCTATAGCCGCCGCCATTGGCTTCGGTCGGCCATGAAGCTGCTGCATATCGAACGGTGTCAACCAAAAGTCCGCCTGGACTCAGAATAACAATCGCTGCTGCTGTATTGCTGATTCCGGTTGTATTACCCTGAATAAATGTCTGTCCGTAAAAGATATTACAGGAATTTGCGTCGGGTGAAACAAGTACATAATCACCGGGATTCATAATCAACGATGAGTTAAAAGTGTAGGCACTTGTATTGTATTTGAGTGTGTATCCGTTCAAATCTACAGGTACAATATCGTTGTTGTAGATTTCAATATATTCAAGCGTATCTAAACTGGGCGGATTGTACATAATTTCTGTAATGACCAGGGCTTTTGTTGTTGTTACGGTATCAAGCATCAGAACAAACATTTGCTGAGCGGTCATTGCATTTCCTGCAGTATCTTCGATATTCTGAATATAGAGGGTATCAGCAACAGCATTGATGAGATTTGTTGAAAGAGCAAGAGTAACAGTATCCATGGTTGCATTGAGTGTTGCGGAGCTGATGCCGGCAAGACCGGTATAGTTGGCAACTGTTTCAGCAGTTACATCATCCATGGCTTCGCTGAATTTTACTTTAACAACCGCATGCGTTTCGGGCCATGCACTGATGGCTGTGGGCGGAGTTACATCGAGAACACCAAACTGAACAGGAAAACTTTGAGCAGCGGCCATTGGGTTTCCAGCTATATCTTCAACATTGTTTACAATGATTGTATCGGGAATTCCGAAGGTGAGCGGTGTTGTAAGTACAATATGAACACTGTCAAGACCGGTTGTGCGAGTGGCACTGGTTATGGCACCAACGCCGGTGTAGTTTGCAGTAACTTCAGCTGAAGCTCCAACAGGTTCGGAAAAGCGCACCCAGATATCGCTGAGTGATGTAGTAGTGGCAGAGATCACTGTCGGGGGAATAATATCAGTGGCAGAAGTTGATGTAGCGGTGATGCTGAAATTATCAAGTCTGTTATTTCCGGATGATGATGATGCTCCAACAAAAATCACTTTGATATAAACATTGGCAGCTTCGTCCAGAATGTTGTAGCTGCTTAAATCTATTGTTTCAGTAAGCCAAGTGGATGATGTATTTGCAGCAGTAGTATCAAAACGGGTGAATGTTATTCCATCGGTACTGTATTCAAGATAATGTTCATTGAATCCGGTTCCGGTTCCCCGGGCAGCATAAGAAATAATTGGATTTTCATACCCCGTGGTAGAAAACTTTAATACAATGCCTTTTCCATTGGCTGCAGAATTAATTAGAGCAATCGCGCTTGAGGCCAATGGTGTTGTTCGGTCATCATTTAATGTACTTCCTGAAAAGGAATTAATTTCAGTATTTGATGCGGCACAAATCCATGCAGATGAACCGTTTGTTCCATCGGCATAAATTGCAGCAATGTTGTCCTGCGCACCTGAATCGGCTGGAATGACCAGCTCTGTGTTTGGCGCCGCTTTAAGCGTGTCGAAATGCCATGAACACAATAAATCCTGCGACCTCGCTGCCAGCGCTGCCATCAGAATCATTGAAATCAGAAATAGTTGTTTCATAATTGAAAGTATTTAGTTTGAAAAAATGTAACATTGAACCTGTCTTGTTTTTCAAAGACAAGGACTGCAAAGGTACAAAAATTAGTGTCATGTTTTTACTATTAAAATGTTATAAAAACACTATTAATATGAATGTCTGATTTGTTAATATGAAAAGTGTAATAGTTTCGATAATTAAATTCAGACATTTATATTAAGTCAGACTCTTATAAAATATTGATTATAAAATATTATATACCTTTGAAACCTGAAACAAAATTCTTTACAGAAATGAAACACGATAAACAGATTTTTGACCTGATAGAACAGGAAAAAGCCCGTCAGATGCACGGAATTGAACTTATTGCATCGGAAAATTTTGTCAGCGAACAGGTCTTGCAGGCCATGGGTTCAGTATTGACAAACAAATACGCCGAAGGTTATCCTGGCAAGCGCTATTATGGCGGATGTCAGATTGTTGACCAGACGGAACAATTAGCCATCGACCGTGCATGCAAACTTTTCGGAGCTGAATTCGCCAACGTACAGCCCCACAGCGGTGCGCAGGCCAATGCTGCTGTGTTTTTTGCCTGCATGAAACCCGGTGATACCTTTATGGGGCTCGATCTCGCTCATGGTGGGCATCTTTCGCACGGCTCTCCTGTAAACCTTTCGGGCATCAATTACAAACCGGTTGCCTATCATGTGAAAGAAGAAACCGGCTTGGTGGATTATGACGAAATGGAAAAACTTGCAAAAGAATGCAAGCCGAAAATGATTGTTGCTGGTGCTTCGGCCTATAGCCGCGACTGGGATTATAAACGCATGCGCGAAATTGCTGATTCTGTTGGCGCGCTTCTCATGGCCGACATTGCCCATCCTGCCGGATTGATTGCTGCTGGTTTGCTCAACAATCCTGTTGAATATTGTCACATCATTACAACAACAACTCATAAAACATTGCGTGGACCTCGTGGTGGAATGATTCTGATTGGGAAAGATTTTGACAATCCATGGGGCATTACCACTCCCAAAGGTGTTGTGAAGAAAATGTCCGAAGTCATTAACAGCGCCGTATTTCCCGGACAACAGGGCGGCCCGCTGGAGCATGTGATTGCTGCTAAAGCAGTTGCTTTTGGCGAAGCTCTGGAACCCGAATATAAGGAATATATGCAGCAGGTGAGAAAAAACGCAGCTGCATTGGCCGATGCCTTTATTAAAAAAGGATATCACATCATCAGCAATGGTACAGACAATCACCTGATGCTGATTGATCTCCGGCAGAAATTTCCTGAACTTACCGGCAAAAAAGCTGAAAATACGCTCGTGCTGGCTGATATTACCATTAATAAAAATATGGTTCCCTTCGATTCACGCAGTCCTTTCCAGACATCAGGAATCCGGGTCGGTACGCCGGCTATCACAACCCGTGGCCTGAAAGAAAATCACATGGCTCAGATTGTTGATCTGATTGATAAAGTGCTCTCTGATCCTGATAATGAAGCTGTCATTGCCGATGTCAGAAAGCAGGTGAATGCCATGATGAAGGATTTTCCGTTGTACGCGTGGTAATATTTAATTGATTTTATCAGAATTATGAGCAGTAAGACATTGTTGATTATGCGCCATGGCAAAGCCGATGGTCAGGTTGGTAGTAGAAACGATATTGAGCGTCCCCTCACTGAGCTGGGGCGTAAACGTACCGATTTGATTGCCCGCGAACTGATAAAAAAGAAGGTGTTGCCGCAATTGATCATTTCAAGTCCTGCTCTCCGGACTTTGCAGACATCGCAGCAAATAGCTGCCGGACTTAATCTCAGTGCGGATGCTGTTCAGATAAACGAAGATCTGTATTTTAAAACAGTCAACGATTATTTTGATGCACTCTATGCTGCCCCCGATGAAAAAAACTGCATTATGATTGTTGGGCACAATCCGCTGGTAACGCAATTTGCCAATTTTTTTCTTTCTCAGAAAGTGGTTGATATGCCAACCAGCGGATTGATTGCATTGCAGAGCGATGCTCGTACCTGGCCTGAGTTTGTTATTGCTTTTAAAAAGGCCTTGTTTTATCTCATTCCAAAAAATCTTGAGAATGAAAAAACGTGAAAATGATTTGGCTGGTCTTTATGTAAACCGCGAATTAAGCTGGCTTGATTTTAATGACCGCGTTTTACAGGAAGCTGAATGCGCCGACAGTCCGCTGCTTGAACGAATAAAATTTCTCGGAATTTTTTCAAACAATCAGGATGAGTTTTTTCGTGTCCGCGTTGCTACACTGAAACGTATTGTCAAGTTTCGACGTAAGTCGGAATATGAATTGTACAGATATTTCAGTCCTGAAAAAGTTTTGACAGAAATCAATCAGCGTATTGTTGGTCAGCAAAAGCGGCTCGCTCAGGTTTACAATCATCTCGAAAAGGAGCTCGCCCGCGAAGGGGTACATATTATCAATGAAAAAGAAGTGAAGTATGCTGAACATAAATGCTTTGTAAGAAAGTATTTTGATACTGTTTTGCGTACCTATATTTTTCCGATTATCATGCGCAATTATAATGCGGATACCATGCTGCGCGACAAGTCAATTTATCTTGCTGTTTCAATGCGCAATTCTGCCCGCAATACAAAACCTGAGTATGCCCTGCTCGAAGTCCCTTCAGAACAATTGTCGCGCTTTGTTGTTTTACCTGAGATGAATGGTGAACAATATGTGATGTATATCGATGATATTATTCGCTATTGTATGCCTGATATTTTCAAGAGTTTTGATTACGATGAATTCAAAGCTTATACCATCAAGTTTACACGAGATTCGGAACTTGAAATGGACAGCGATATATCGAAAAGTTTTCTCGAAATTATTTCGGATAGTCTCAAGCAACGTAAGACCGGCAATCCGGTCCGCTTTGTTGTTGATCGTGATATGCCCGAAGAAATGCTGGAGTATTTTTTTGACAAGATTGGTCTTACCCGCGATGATACACTTGTTTCAAGCGGACGATATCACAATTTTAAAGACCTGATGAATTTTCCATCGCTCGGGAAAAATCATTTGAGTTTTGAAGATCGAGAACCGATATTGCATACGCGTTTAGAGAAGGTCCGAAGTGTGTTTGATGAAATGAAAAAGAAAGATATTCTGCTTTCATTTCCACATCATCCGTTTAAATATGTGATTGATTTTCTCCGCGAAGCATCGATTGATCCGGCTGTGCGTAGTATCAAGATGACTATTTACCGGATCGGGAAAAATTCCAACGTAATCAACGCTTTAATCAATGCCGCGCGCAATGGGAAAAGTGTTACCGTGTTCATGGAGTTGCAGGCGCGTTTTGACGAAGAAACCAATATTCTGTGGAGTACCAAGCTGCAGGAGGAAGGCGTAAGGGTTATCCACAGCATTCCGGGGCTGAAAGTACACACAAAACTCATTCTTGTCAAACGCGTTGAAGGCAAAAAATCGGTCTATTACACCAATGTTGGAACTGGTAATTTCAATGAGATAACAGCATCGTTGTATTGCGATGTCAGCATTATGACTGCTGATCAGACAATCGGGCTTGAAACGGCACAGGTGTTCGAAATGTTCGAAGCCAGTTATCGTTCTTTTTCATTTAAGCAGCTTGTTGTTTCGCCAATGGAAATGCGTCCCTTTATTGAAGGCATGATTGATAAACTCACGGAATCTGCTTTGCGTGGCGAAGATGCGTATGCCGCCATCAAACTCAATAATATTGTTGACAAAGATATTGCTGATAAAATATATGCCGCAGCGCAGGCCGGAGTGAAGTTTGATATTATATGCCGCAGCGCCTGTGTTTTGCAACCCATCAATGAAAATCTGCGCATAATCAGTATTGTTGGTCGTAATCTTGAACACAGCCGTATTTTGTATTTTCGTTGCGGACAATGGGAGCGTGTTTATATTACTTCAGCCGACTGGATGAAAAGGAACATGGACCGACGTATTGAAGTGATGTGCCCTGTGTTGGATAAGGATGCCGCTGAACTTCTGAAAAAAATATTGTTTGTTCATTTGCAGGATAATGCAAAAGCCCGTTTTGTTAATGGGAAAAAGAACAATATATATATCAGAAACAATGGGCCTTTATTTAATTCACAGGACGAAGTTTATCGTTTGATCAGATCGGGCGATTTTGAAATATGAGATATGCAGCTATAGATATTGGTTCAAATGCGGTTAAATGCATGGTGGGTACTGTTATAGACAGCGGATACCCGGTTGTTATAAAAGAAATGTATGCGCGTGTTCCGGTTCGGCTTGGCACTGATGTGTTTCAGTCGGGCGCTGTCTCCGCTGAATCTGAAAAAAAACTGCTGGATTCGCTGAGGGCTTTTGTACTGCTTATGAAATCATGGAATATAAGTGGAGCTGTTATTGCGGCTACAAGCGCTATGCGTGATGCTTCAAATGGTCATGACATTCTGAAAAATATTGAAAATGAAACCGGCTTGAGAACATGGATTATCAAAGGTAAAATTGAAGCAGCTTTGATAACGGATCTTTTTGCCGGTTTGGGCGAAAAGAAAAAGCAGAAAATGATGATTGATTTGGGTGGAGGAAGTACTGAAGTAACTTTTGCAAACCCTGATAACAAGAGGAAATCCAAAAGTTTTCAGATAGGCGCTGTGCGTTCGCTGATGCATGAAGCCAGCAGAGTTGAATTGAAAAAAATGCTTGATTTTATTGAAAATAATATCGATCCGTTTGGTCATCTTATTATTGCTTCGGGTGGAAATATCAATGCCTTGAAATCGCATTTCGGGCTGGCAGAGCCCATGTATCTGTCGTTTCAGGAATTGCAGCGGGCGTATGATCAATTGCATCCGCTTACTGTAAGCGAGCGTGTGGAGCGCTTTCTCATACATCCCGACCGCGCCGATGTGATTGTTCCCGCTGCAGAAGTTTTTCTGAAAATCATGAAATTTGCCAATGCGCAAAAGCTCATGGTGCCCAAAGCCGGTCTGGCCGATGCACTCATATTAATGCAGCATCAGGGAAAAACACCGGAGCAATACTAGCACAACGCCTTGCGAGTTAAAAGTTTATAATGTTCGTAAAGTTGAAAGGCACCGTAAAAACATATGGCATGATCTGAATGCGCTCTCGCTCTGATTCCCGCTCTGTATTTGTTTGGCAAAGCTTCGCTCTCGCTCTGATTCCCTCTCTGTATATTGCATGCGGATCTTCGCTCCCACACTGTCCGCCGCGGCGAAGGTGTTTTATTTTATGGTATCAACGTTTACTCCAAAAATTAGGATAGTTGGTTCCTTTGAAAGGGACTACAGGCGTAGTCCAACAATAATAGCCCGAAGAATTCACGTTTTACGTGATGCCCTTTAGGGCTGCGGGGAAAAAGGAGACGCGAAGCACCTTTGAGATGTATCGACACGCGGCTTGCCGCGCAAAAAGCGAAGCAAATAAATCAAAATTACGCTGTCATCAAGAGCCCCGCCGCTGTCACATTGAGCCCTGCCTGCTGTCACACTGAGCGGAGTCGAAGTGTTAACAGCAGGATAAACTCCGTCGAAATGTCGACAGCGGCGCGCAGCCGCAGCCGCTTTAGCGTCAGGCAGGGCAAAATATTCAGAGTTGTTATTTTTATTCTGGAAATTTTTCATAGTTTTGGAAAGCAATAAAGTTGCATTTGTACATTGAATTCTTCCTTGCTGAAGCAAAATAAATAAGAAAAAGAAATAGTTATGAATAATGATAAATCATTGGTTGTTTTTGATAACAAGAAAGTCCGGCGTTTCTATGATGAAGAAACCGAAGTTTGGTATTTTTCAGTTGTTGACATTGTTGAAGCTTTGACTGATTCTGTGAATCCGACTGATTATCTGAAGAAGTTAAGAAAGCGTGACCCTGAACTTGGAACCTACCTGGGGACAAATTGTCCCCAGATAGAAATGCTCACAAATGGCAAAAAGCGCAAAACTCTAGCTGGCAATGTAAAAGACATTTTTCGAATTATCCAATCAATTCCTTCTCCCAAAGCGGAACCTTTTAAACAATGGCTGGCAAAAGTTGGCTACGAAAGAGTTCAGGAAATGAATGACCCATCGTTAAGCATGGACAGAGCCAGGGAAAACTGGCAGAAAATGGGCCGCAGTGAAAAGTGGATTCAACAACGAATGACAGGGCAGGAAACCCGCAATAAGCTCACTGATTATTGGAAAAACGCAGGTGTAAAAGAACAAGATGAATTTGCCCTGCTCACCAATATTATTCATAAAGAATGGACAGACTTAACTGTAAAACAGCATAAGCAATTGAAAGGATTGAAGTCTCAGAATTTGCGGGATCACATGAGCGAAGCTGAATTGATTTTTACAGCTCTGGCTGAATTATCGACCCGACAAATTGCCGACAGTGAACAAGCAAAGGGATTAATCGAAAATGCAAAAGCCAGCAAAAAGGGTGGAGCAGTGGCAAAAAATGCCCGAAAAGAATTAGAAACTAAAACTGGCAAATCGGTCATTACTGGTGAAAACTTTCTGCCTCCGGCAAAAGAGAAAAAGAAACTACCCCCAAAAAAGAAATAAGTACGTTTTGGTAATTTGACAACAAAGAATACTATTGAACAATGAGTTGCACGCAGAACTAACTTCCTGATGCCGAGTTTGATGTATATGCTGTATTTAAAGCGTTGAATTTTTCAATTATCTTTGTAAGATGAATTCTCCGCGCGATTTATTTTTCCGTCATGTGGCACAAACATCGCCTGAACCGCTGGCACTCGAAATTGTGTCGGCGAATGGAAGCAAATTGTTTGCTGCCGATGGAATGGAATATCTTGATTTCATTTCAGGAATTTCAGTAAGCAATCTCGGTCACAATCATCCGGAAATAAATGCAGCGGTGATTGAGCAGGTGAACAAGCACACACATCTGCTGGTGTATGGTGAATTTATTCAGAGTGCTCAAACCGGCCTTGCAGAGCTGCTTTGCAGTGTGTTACCTTCATCGCTGAACAATGTTTATTTTGTCAACAGTGGTGCCGAAGCCATCGACGGCGCCATGAAACTGGCCAAGCGCAGCACCGGACGTTTCGAGATACTGTCCTGTCGCAATGCCTATCATGGAAGTTCTACCGGCCCACTCAGCATTATGGGAAGCGAAGAATACAAAACCGCTTTTCGCCCGTTGTTGCCGGGTACCGGTTTGATTGATTTCAACAATCCCGATGATTTAAAATGTATTTCTGATAAAACGGCTGCGGTTGTTATTGAGCCATTTCAGGCCGAAGCCGGTGTGCAGATACCTGATAAAGATTATTTTGCTGCTTTGCGCAAACGTTGCGACGAAACAGGCACTTTGCTGATTCTCGACGAAGTACAGACCGGATTTGGTCGTACCGGAAAAATGTTTGCTATGGAGCATTTTGGCATTGTACCGGATATTCTGGTTCTTGCAAAAGCGTTGGGTGGCGGATTTCCGCTCGG
>DAOPKE010000015.1:9735-27499 GCA_035390965.1 Bacteroidales bacterium
ATTATCAGTGAAGATGAAATCCGTTACGGATGCGAAAAAATGATTAATATTGTACACTCAATTCAATAATTCATATGATTAATAATCCGGATAGAAAATTTTTGCAGATGGCCGTAGATCTCGCTGTTGAAAATGTCCGCAGCGGCAAGGGGGGGCCTTTTGGTGCTGTGATTGTGAAGGATGGTGAAGTGTTGGCAACTGGTGTAAATCTGGTTACAAGCAATAACGATCCGACGGCACATGCCGAAATTACTGCAATCCGCAATGCCACGGCTAAACTGAAGGATTTTCAACTGAATGGTTGCACGCTTTACAGCAGTTGCGAACCTTGCCCCATGTGTTTGGGTGCCATTTATTGGGCACGTCCGGAACGGCTTGTTTATGCTACCTCGAAGCACGATGCTGCTGATGCAGGATTTGACGATGCTTTTATTTACGATGAACTTGAATTACCGATTGCTCAGAGACATCTGAAAACTGAGTATTGTCCCGAGGAACCATATAAATTACCTTTTCAAATCTGGAAAGAATCTGCAGCAAAGACAGAGTATTGAGTCTGATGTCAATTTCTTTAAATGCTTTTTTATTGAACGGGCATTCTTTTGTTTTGTAAAAGCAGGAATCTGTTTACAACTTGACAATTGATAAGCAGGATCGGAGTGATGGTGAATTCAGGTCTGTGAGGGAATCGCATATTTTAGTGTAAATTGTCATGAATCAACAAATTAACATTTCATGTAATAAATTTGTGCTTACAACGTAAAATTTTTTTGGAAAAACAGAAATATTATTTAGCTTTGCGTTTACATTGGGTAATATTTTTTATATGGAAGAATTTGACAGAAAAGAACGGGATGAGATTTACTCGAGACCTGTACGTGCCGGAAAGCGCACATATTTTTTCGATGTAAAGGAAATGAGAAGTGGCGAAATGTACATCACCATTACAGAAAGCAAAAAACGTTTTAACGAGGAAAATGGCAAATTTTTCTACGAAAAGCATAAAATATTTCTGTATAAGGAAGATTTTGACAAGTTTGCCAAAGGGCTTGATGCTGTTGTGAATTTTATCCGTACTGGTGAGAAAGCGCCGGAGGAAGATTTTCATGAATTTGCCGGCCAGAATGAGTTTGGTAGTGAGATGAATCAGGAACAATCTGATTTGTAGTTCTGTTCACATATTTAGTTATTCCGCTCATAAAAAAGTGCGGAATAATTTGTATTTTTGACCGTTCAATTTAAATCGCGCAATTTTTTATGGGAAAAGTCATTTCAATCGCCAATCAGAAAGGCGGTGTAGGGAAAACCACCAGTGCTATCAACGTCAGTGCTGGTCTGGCTGTGCTGGAGAATAAAGTTTTGCTCATCGATGCTGACCCGCAGGCCAATGCCACTTCGGGACTTGGCTTCGATCCAAAGAATATCAGAACCAGTATTTACGAATGTATTGTTGACAGTGTGAATCCGGCTGATGCTATTTTACACACCAAAACACCGAATCTTGATATTCTGCCGGCCCACATTGATCTTGTTGGTGCTGAAATTGAAATGATCAACATGGAAAACCGCGAACGTATGATGCGAAAGGTTGTGCGGCAATTGAAAGACCAGTATGATTTCATTATCATTGACTGTTCTCCATCGCTCGGTCTGATTACCGTTAATTCGCTCACTGCTTCAGATTCTGTGCTGATTCCAGTTCAATGCGAATATTTCGCTCTCGAAGGCCTTGGAAAACTTCTCAATACCATAAAAATTGTTCAGACACGTTTGAATCAGGATCTGGCTATCGAAGGGATTCTGCTTACCATGTACGATGTGCGTTTGCGCCTGTCCAATCAGGTAGTCGATGAAGTTCGCAGCCATTTTAAAGAAATGGTTTTTGAGACTATCATACCGCGCAACACCCGATTGGGCGAAGCTCCTTCTTTTGGTGAAAGCATTATTATGTTCGATGCAGAAAGCAAGGGATCTATCAGTTATCTGAATCTTGCGCGTGAAATTCTTCAGCGAAACAACATGATAAAACAGCAGGCATAACAACTTTATTAAAACGATTGAATTTAAAAATTGATGAATACACGAAAAAATGCATTGGGACGCGGACTGGGAGCTCTTCTTGAGGGCGCAAATGATGAATCGGCACAGGGTGTTTCCGCGCCTGTAATTGCTTTTCCGATGATTGATATCGACGAAATAGAAGCAAACCCGTATCAGCCACGCGACCGATTTGAACAGGAAGCATTGAAGGGATTGTCCGAATCCATCAAACATCAGGGGCTAATACAGCCCATCACTGTGCGTAAACTTAAAAACGGAAAATATCAGCTTATTTCCGGTGAAAGACGTTTGCGTGCTTCAAAAATGGCTGGTCTTACGCAAATCCCTGCATTTATACGTGAAGCCGACGATGAAGCTGTTCTGCAGATGGCTCTGGTTGAAAATATTCAGCGCGAAAATCTAAACGCCATTGAGGTTGCGCTTACTTTCGACAAGTTGATGGATGAATATAAAATGACACAGGAAATGCTCAGTGAGAAAGTGGGTAAGAAGCGAACCACTGTTGCCAATTACCTGCGCTTGCTTAAATTACCGATTGAAATTCAGGCCGGAATCCGTGATAATAAAATTACCATGGGGCACGCCCGTTCTCTTGTAGGACTTGAAGATGAAGCAAAAATGAGAATTGTTTTCGATCGAATTATTGCTGAAGATCTTTCTGTTCGTCAGGTCGAAGACATTGTGCGCGGGATGGTTGCTGTACCTGAAAACAAAACGGCAAAGAAAAAGGAAAAAGATCTGGCGCATGAGGAATTGCAGAAATCCATCGCTGCTAAAATCGGCCTTAAGGTTCAGGTAAAATCAGGACTTAAAGGAGGCACCCTGACCATCCATTTTAAAAATGAGGAAGACCTGAAAAAAATTGAAACCATTTTTCATTGACAATGAATAGGTTTGCTGCGACAATACTACTGATTTTCGCATTCCTCAATATTGTCAAAGCCCAGAATATTGATGACACCACTTCTGTGGCGCATTCTCCCAGAAAGGCAACCATCATGTCGGCTTGTTTACCAGGACTTGGACAGGCATACAACCACAAATACTGGAAGATCCCGATTCTTTATGCAGGTCTTGGAGGCGCTGGATACGCCATTGTGTGGAACAATAATAAATATCAGGATTTTCGTAAGGCCTATATTGCTCGCACCGATACGATTGATTCCACTACGGATAATTTTCCTCGCTATTCGGCTTCAAATCTTCTTGACCTGAGAAATTACTATCGGCATAATCTCGAGTTGTCGGTTATCATTATCACTGCGGTTTATATTCTCAATATTGTGGATGCTTCTGTTGATGCGCATTTATACGATTTCGACATCAGTGATGACCTGAGTCTGCGCATTCAGCCATCGGTCTGGAACGTTGGGCCGGGTACTTCTTCTTTCGGCGGCGGACTTTCATTAACCTTCAAACTCAAGCCATGAAAATATTCATAATCGGTTATGGTAAAATGGGTAAAATGATTGAATCTCTGGCTGCAAAAGAGGGACATGAAATTGTTGCCGTGGTCGATGCAGGGCAGTTCTGGCCTCGTTTTACCGATCACGATCGTCCTGACGTTGCCATCGAATTCACTCAACCCGATGAGGTAAGCGATAATCTGAAGCATTGTATTGAATGGGGAATTCCTGTTGTTACCGGCACCACAGGTTGGGAAGACTCTCGTGAAGAAATCAGAAATTTATGTCTGCAGAAAAATGCAGCTGTGATGTTTGGCAGTAATTACAGCATTGGAGTGAATGTGTGGTTCAATGCTTTGAAAGCAGTTGCCGCAGGCCTTGCCACTACATCAGGATATCAGGTTTCCATTGATGAAACACATCATGTAAACAAGAAAGATAAACCCAGTGGAACAGCCATCACCGCTGCAAATCTCATTTATGAGCGCATGCAGCAATATGATGGATGGAGTTTGAAAGATGAAAACAATAAAATTCATATCGAAGCGCATCGCAGACAGGATGTAACCGGTATGCATTCTGTCCTTTTTTCATCGGAGATGGATGAGGTGGAACTGGTGCATCGGGCTCACAGCCGCGAAGGGTTTGCAAAAGGAGCAATTCGTGCTGCAGAGTGGCTTTGCAACAAAAAGGGTTTTTTTGATTTCTCAACAGTCTTCGAAGAAATTTTCGCCTTCGGCAATAAATAGTGGATTAAACGTTATTCGTAAAAACTGAAAAATATGGACTTGGTTATTATTTTCACATTGGTATTTTTTCTGCTGACTCTTGTCAGTCTTGCATTTATTTTCCGCAAAGCTGGGCAGTCTCCTTTTCTGGCGTTTGTGCCTGTGTATAACATCATCATTTGGTTGCGTATTGTGAAAAAACCACTCTGGTGGCTCATTTTCACTATCATGCCATACATCAATGTTTTTATGGTCATGCTCCTGATTGTAGAAACGCTTAAGGCATTCAACAAACACAGCATCGGAGCGCAGGTATTGTCCATTATGTTTCCGTTTTTCTATCTGCCTTATCTGGCATTTAATAAAAATCTGACGTATATCCATCCCGATCAGCAGGAGAAAAGAAAAAAAACATTTTCGCGCGAATGGGTTGAGGCCATTGTGTTTGCTGTTATCGCAGCTACTGTTATCCGCATGTTTTTTATCGAAGCTTATACCATTCCGACTTCCTCTATGGAAAAGTCGCTTCTGGTGGGCGATTTCCTTTTCGTTGACAAGATGACCTATGGCTCACGAACACCCATGACACCTTTTTCGTTTCCTTTTGTGCATCATACTTTGCCGCTGACGAAAGAATCAAAAAGTTATATCAGCTGGATTCAGCTTCCTTATTATCGTTATCCGGCATTTAGCAAAATAGAGAATAATGATGTCGTCGTATTTAATTTTCCGGCCGGTGACACGGTGATGCTGAAAAATCAGGCCAAAACGTATTATGGAATGGTGATTGAACAGGCCGTAGGAATGGCTCAGGAAGCCGGAAAAGACCTGAAAGATTATCCTATATACATGAACCTGGCTCGCAGCGCGGTTCTTCAGTGGTCCGACATTACTGTGCGTCCGGTCGATAAACGTGAGAATTATATCAAACGCTGTGTGGCCATTCCGGGAGATGTTATTGAAATCAAGGAAAGACAGTTGTTTATTAATGGCAAGGAGGTTGAAAATCCTGAACAAATGGAGTATAATTATAAGTTTACACTTAAACCTGGTTCTATTATTTCGCGTAAAAAACTGATGAATCTGGGACTAAGTCTGGAGGATATTGAAAATTCGAAACAGACTGCTGCATATTATGGTTATTCTTCTGACGTGATGATTCTGCCAATGACTTTTGATATGTTGCGTGATTTTAATAATCAGTTTGGAACATTGCTCGATACGGTTCCTGAAGTAATGAATGAAACAGCTTGGCATCCTTCTATTTTTCCGCATAGCCCTGCTTTTCCGTGGAACCGTGATAATTTCGGACCACTTGAGGTTCCGATGAAAGGACAGACAGTGAAAATTGATACTACAAATTATGTCCTTTATTCACGCATTATTAGTATTTACGAAGGCAACACACTTGAAGTGAAAAACGGCAAAGTGTTCATCAACGGAACTGTAGCTGATACTTATACTTTCAAGATGGATTATTATTTTATGATGGGAGACAATCGTCATAATTCGGCCGATAGCCGCTATTGGGGCTTTGTTCCGGAAGACCATATTGTTGGAAAAGCTGCTTTTGTCTGGTTGAGTCTCGATAAAGACCGCTCGGTATCTAATGGAAAAATCCGTTGGAGAAAGATGCTGCGACTTGTGCACTGATGTGCTTCGCACATTAGTAGTGGAAAGTTAATAAAGTGGAATGTTTATAAAGGTGACGTAAACGCTTACGGCATGTGGCGCAACGCGCAACGCACAAAGCGGGGCGCATGTGTGAATATGAGATACGATGCTTTTCTGTGCATGAAATAACAATACTGCAGCGTTGATGAGATTATGCGATTATGCGAATTTGATTTGTCGCATCATCGCCGTATCGCATCATCGCCAAAATGGACCCCGTCTCAGGGCTGAAAGCTGACCGCTGATTGCTAAATTGTTTGTCATTCTCATTAATTCAGTGTAATTTTGCAAACTTGCAATATGGTTCCCTCTTTTATCAATAATCTGAATGATGTACAACGCGATGCTGCAACCTGCACCGAAGGCCCCGTAATGGTATTGGCCGGTGCAGGATCCGGTAAAACCCGTGTGCTTACCTATCGCGTGGCTTATCTGATTCAGAGCGGAGTACAGCCATATAACATTTTGGCGCTGACTTTTACCAATAAGGCAGCACGCGAAATGAAGGAACGCATATTTCAATTGGTTGGAGATGCAAAAGCTAACGCATTATGGATGGGAACTTTTCATTCCATTTTTGCGCGTATTCTGAAAATGGAAAGTGAAAAAATCGGTTATCCAAAAGATTTTACCATTTATGATACCGATGATTCTAAAAGTGTTGTGAAAGCGATTGTTCGTGAATTCCAAATGGATGATAAGGCCTACAATCCCGGTTATGTGCTCAATCGGATTTCTGCAGCCAAAATGAATTTGATCAATCCTTCGCAATACAAGGATGATCCCGAAATTCAGTATCAGGATAAAATGGCAAAAAAACCTCTCATTACTGAAATTTACGCTGAGTATTGGAATCGTTGTAAACGTTCCTCTGCAATGGATTTCGACGACTTGCTTTTCAATACAAATTTGTTATTGCATCATTATCCCGAAGTGTTGAAAAAATATCAGGATAGGTTTGAATATATTCTGGTTGATGAGTATCAGGATACAAACTATGCTCAATACCTTATTCTGAAACGTCTGGCAGCACTGCGCGAAAACATCTGTGTGGTAGGTGATGATGCGCAGAGCATTTATGGTTTTCGTGGTGCAAACATTCAGAATATCCTGAATTTCAATAAGGATTATCCCTCGTTGAAAACATTTAAACTTGAACAAAATTATCGTTCAACCAAAACCATTGTTGCTGCGGCCAATTCTGTAATTCAGAACAATCAATCGCAGCTTCATAAAATGGTGTGGACCGGAAACGATGAAGGTGAGCCGATTTCGCTTATCAAGGCCTCAAATGATATTGATGAAGCGTTGTTAATTGCCAATTCCATCTTTCACACACGGATGACCTATCATTTGAAAAATAGTGATTTTGCCGTGCTTTACCGCACCAATGCTCAGTCGCGTTCGATGGAAGATGCATTGCGCAAACTCAATATTCCTTATCGAGTGTATGGCGGTATGTCGTTTTACAAGCGAAAAGAAGTTAAAGATCTGATTGCGTATTTCCGCATTGTCATTAATCCAAACGACAATGAAGCATTCTATCGCATTGTGAATTATCCGGCGCGTGGAATCGGGAATACAACATTGCATAAGATATCGGTGCATGCCAGCGAACAAGAAGTCCCTGTCTGGGCTATTCTGCAGAATATCGATATTTATCATCATGATTTCAATGCTTCAACCATCAAGCGTCTGAAGGATTTCATGGAATTGATCAGACATTATCAACAGCAATTGCTCACTTCCACTGCATGGGAACTGGCGACAAAGATTGCTACGGGCAGCGGATTAGTGAAGGAATTATTCGAGGATCGTTCGCCAGAAGGCATTGCTCGATACGAAAATATTGAATCCGTTTTGAATGGTATCCGTAGTTTCGAGGATGAATATGAACAGGCCAATGATGGTGAAAAGCCGTCGCTGAGCGACTTTTTACAAATGGTTTCCTTATTGACAACCGTTGATGAAGCTGATGATAAGGAGAATACCGACCGGGTTTCGTTGATGACAGTGCATGCAGCCAAGGGGCTTGAATTTCCATATGTGTTTGTTGCAGGTCTCGAGGAAAATCTGTTTCCCAGCTCCATGTCAATGAGTTCCAAGGCCGAAATCGAAGAAGAACGACGTTTGTTTTATGTGGCTGTAACACGCGCAATGCAAAAGCTTACATTGAGTTATGCCGATACACGTTTGAAATGGGGTGAGTTGAATTTCTGCACTCCAAGCCGTTTTCTCGAAGAACTCGATTCCTCGTTACTTGATATTCCTCAAAAATTTTCTCCGGGACTAAAGCAAAAAGATGATTCGTCGTTTCGTATGAAATTGCAGGATGCATCTTCGGAAAACAACTTCAAATCTAAGTATCAGAAAGGTGCAGGATATTCGTTCAATAAAAAAGTGTCGGATAAGAGTGGACCGGAATTTAAAAAGAAAGAAGTACCGCAGCCCAAATCAGCACCAGCATTCAATGATAGCGAACTGGCCGATGTAGATGATATTTCCGAAGGTATGCGTGTTGAGCATGCGCGATTTGGTGTCGGCACGGTTCTTCAGATTGAAGGAAACGGTCAGAACAGGAAAGCTTTGGTTGAATTCGACTTATCGGGCCAAAAACAGCTTGTACTAAGGTTTGCAAGACTTAAGACTATTCAGAATTAAAATCATCCGGCAGTTTTTCTTGATTGTCGGAATAAAATCAGATATTTGTAAAACAAAGCCATTTTCCATGGAATACAACACACAGCGCGAACATTTAGAAATGACCGAATACGGCAGGTATGTTAAACAAATGGTTGAGTTTATCAAAACCATGCCGGGCAAAGAATCGCGAACAAAGGCCGCCAATGCCATTGTTCATGCAATGATGACTGTTCAGCCCGGCCCGCGGGACATGATTGATTATAAACGTAAATTATGGGATCATCTGATGCTGATGAGTGATTTTAAACTCGATGTTGATTCGCCTTATCCTCTCCCTGAGCCAAACAAGAAAGAGATTGCGCAGTTTCTGAATTATTCTGTGCCTTATGAAGTTCGTTTCCGTTTTTATGGTCGTTATGTTGAAAAAATGGTCAAAAAAGCTGTTGAAATGGAAGAGGGGGAAGATAAGACCGAGTTGGTGCGGTTGATTGCAAACACGATGAAAAAATTATATCTCACCTGGAACAAAGACAGTGTTAAAGATGAAATCATTATTGAACAACTCAATATTTTATCTGAAGGAAGATTGGCATTGGATCCGGGTTATGTGCTGCAGGATACTACTGAATTTGTGAAAAACAACAAAACGCAACAGAAAATCTGGACTCAGCAAAGCAAGAAAAACAAGAAAAATAAATACCGGAAATTAAAACAATAATTATGAGCAGCTTTGAAATTACTGGTGGAAACCGGCTTTCGGGCACTATTACGCCTCAGGGTGCAAAAAACGAAGCATTGCAGGTTATCTGTGCTGTTTTACTGACAGATGAAAAGATATGTATCTCAAATGTTCCTGACATCCGTGATGTGAACAAGCTTATTGATGTTATGCGCTTTCTTGGCGTCGATGTGAGTAATCCTTCCACTGGAACCTGGGAATTTAAAGCAGACAATGTTCAAATTGATTATCTTCAAACTGATGAGTTTCGTCAGAATGCCGGCGTATTGCGCGGTTCAGCAATGATCCTCGGCCCGATGCTTTCGCGTTTCGGAGTGGGGGCCATCCCTCGTCCCGGAGGCGATAAAATTGGCCGTCGTCGTATGGATACTCACTTTATTGGTCTTGAAAAATTAGGCGCAACTTTCGAGGACGGTGATCCGACATTTTATATTGCACGTCGCAAAGGCAGACTGAAGGGGGCTTTTATGCTCCTCGACGAAGCTTCTGTAACTGGTACAGCCAATATTGTTATGGCTGCTGTTCTTGCAGAAGGAACTACAACTATTTACAACGCCGCCTGCGAGCCGTATCTGCAACAGTTGTGCAATATGCTTGTCAGAATGGGAGCCAATATCGAAGGCATCGGCTCCAATTTATTAACCATTCATGGTGTTGAAAAACTCAACGGAACTGAACATACTTTGCTCCCTGATATGATCGAAGTTGGCTCCTTCATTGGTCTGGCGGCAATGACTCAAAGTGATATTATAATTAAAAATGTTTCAGTAAAAGATCTTGGGTTGATTCCTGATGTTTTTCGGAGACTTGGAATTACAGTCGAACAGCAGGGTGATAATCTGCATGTGCCTTCCATTGATGTGTATGAAGTAGAAACTTTCCGCGATGGCTCTATCATGACCATTGCCGATGCTCCCTGGCCGGGTTTTACTCCTGACTTGTTATCGGTAGTGTTGGTAGTGGCAACACAGGCCAAAGGTAGTGTCCTTATTCATCAGAAAATGTTCGAGAGTCGGTTGTTCTTTGTCGATAAACTGATTGATATGGGGGCTCAGATTATTCTTTGCGACCCGCACAGGGCAACAATCATCGGTCTTGAACGAAAAACACAGCTGCGCGGAATTGAAATGACATCGCCCGATATCCGCGCTGGTGCTTCGTTGCTCATTGCAGCATTATCGGCAAAAGGAAAAAGTATTATCCACAATATTGAACAGATTGACCGTGGCTATCAAAATCTTGATGGCCGCTTAAGGGCTTTGGGGGCGGAGATCCGACGCGTGTAGAATTTCCTCAGGGTACAATTGAGCCGCACGACTGCGTGGTGTTCCGGTTTGAGATGAAATAATCAGCTCTGTGCGAAGTTTCCAAATCCCTACGCTGTGCGAAGTGTCAACTTCGCACATGCCGTATAAACGTCCCTTCATCCAGCTCTTCAAAAGCCAGGTTTAATTCTTCCTGCGTATTCATCACAATGGGACCTCCCCATGCAACCGGCTCGTGAAGCGGTTCTGCAGCAATCAGTAAAAACCGCGCACCATCCGGACCAGCTTTTACAACAACATCGGAATATGTATTTCTTTGTTCTGATGCGGCTTTCATGAGCATAGCACAGGCCTTATCTTCAAATTTATGAAGCGTTTCATCTGCTGCAAGAGTCCCGTCAATCAAATACAAAAACAACGTTTCATTGTCGGGCGTTTCATTGTAGATCCAATGTGATCCAGCATTCAGAGCTACATCGATATACTGCACTTTTACATAATGACTTTTCAGTGCACCGGCCATATCTTTGTACATGCCCGAAAGCACGCGCACGGTCGCATGTTCCTCTTTGATGAGTGGCACATCTTTTTGCTGAATATCGTTGTAAGCCGGTGCGCACATTTTATCTTTCTGCGGAAGGTTTACCCAGAGCTGGCATCCAAGCATCCGGTCCGACGCCTGTAGCATTTCCTGATGAATGATTCCTGAACCGGCAGTCATCCACTGACATTCCAGATTGCGGATTACGCCTTTGTTTCCGAGACTATCGCCATGTTCAACTTCACCCTGAATTAAATACGTAACGGTTTCAATGCCGCGATGCGGATGCCATGGAAAACCTTTGATATAATCCTGCGGATTGGTGGAATCAAATCCATCGAGCATCAGAAACGGATCGAAGTCTGTGATTGTGCGCAGCCCCAATACCCTGCGCAAATGCACGCCCGCGCCGTCAACTGCCTGTTGTCCGCGTACGGTTTGTGTGTTGATTCGTTTTGCCATGGGTCACAAGTTTATGGCAAGATACGAAAATTTTCGGAAATTTCATGGTTACAATACACGCATAAATAGGGTTGAATGAAGCACGAATTGTAAGCATGAATAATTTAAGCAAGAACCACACTCAGTTTATAACGGCTGTTATATTCTCAGTCAAACGCAACAAATCCGGTAATATTCCATTTGCCGTCTTTTTTTTCAAGAAACAATGTTCGTCCGCCAAGAGCATATATATCGCTGGTTTTAATCCAACCTTTTACAGCACCATCAAGGGTATTTATATAATGCATTTTGAAATCAAAGCCAGCATCGGGTTGTGCATTCATTGTTGCTTCATAATCGATAAGCAGAATATCGTACGAAAGTGTCGCAACTTGTTTCGATGACTCATCGCAGCTTTCATAAACAGGCGCATTTTTACGGATGCATACACCGGTAAAATACGGATCAAAATACATATCCGGAAAATGTGCGGCAGCTGATTGATACAAACGACCATCAGAGGCATAAGGGTATTGGATTGCTGCTTCAATCGTATCTTCATCAAAAATGCCTTTACAGAAAACTCCTCCAGGATTGATTGCATGCAGCATTAAGTCCCACACTTCAGATTCTTTCGCATTTTCCAGATGCCACTGCGACATAAAATCCTGTTTGCCAAACATAATTCCACCGAAACTGGTCACCATTTTCGGATGCATGATTGCAAATAAGCGGGCAGTGTCCTTTTCAGTCAGGATATTTTTCAACTGTGCTACAAATGTCACCAGCGATGTATCCTTCCCTGTTTCATCAACCGGAAAAATTTTATACTCAGCTATCTGTGTTTGTCCCGTACTGCTTAAAACACAGATCAGGAGCAGGAAAACGGAAACAATGGATTTCATGCCTGACGTTTTAAAGAATATTTCTTTTCAAACTTACGAAAAATTAAGCATATTCATTTTCGAAGCAAATATCTTTACGCCTCGCTCCGCCGCAAACTTAGCTCATAGCTCATAACAAGCTCACCGTTCACCGTTCACCGCTCACCGCTCACCGCTCGCTGCTCACCGCTATCAGAGTCCTGTATTAAACAACGAGTCCACGCCGTGCATCTCGGTCGAATCGCCCATTAGCGAATCTGGAATCGATGTCCAGCATTCGTATTTTTTCGTGAGTTTCTTTTTGGGTTCAGGAAATTTTGCCCGGTATTTTTTCAATGATTCGTCTTTGATCACTTTTTGCATAAAAATACCAAACACAGGCAGGGCAGAGTAGCCGCCTTCGCCCAATTCAAATCCGTTTCGGAAATGTATGCATCGTTGTTCGCCGCCAACCCAGGCGCCGCCAACAAGTTTGTGCGTTACTCCTACAAACCATCCATCGCTGAAATTGGACGAAGTTCCGGTCTTGCCGCCGAAATCTGTTTCATAACGAAACAAGTCATATTTTCGAAGCGCCTGCGTCGTTGAGCCACTTTCCTTCATGCCGGCCTTAAGCATTTCCTGCATCATGACCGCTGTTTCGTAATCGACAACTTTTTTTCGATGGGGCTTGTGTTGCCAGATAATATTACCATCGCGGTCTTCGATGCGGGTAACAAGTACCGGGGCTTCATATGCCCCGTCGGCAATGATGGTGGCGTAGGAATTCACCAGATCGAGCAATTTTACATCGGATGAACCCAGACACATAGAGGGAACTTTTTCAAGCTTACTGCGGATTCCAAGGCGGTATGCGTACTCCATCACTTTGTCGAGGCCGACTTCACGCGCTACCGCAACCGCAATGCTATTGATGGAATGAGCAAATGCATAGCGCAGTGTAACAGGAATTCCGAAGTGTTTTCCGGTTACATTGTGAGGCCGCCATACCATATCTTTCCCGTTTTCTTTGTATTTCCATTCAATGAACTGATCTCTTCGTGTGTCGCACGGAGCCATGCCTGCAGCCATTGCGGCTGTGTAAACAAAAAGCTTGAATGTCGATCCGGGCTGGCGTTGTGCCTGACTCACATGATCGTATTTGAAAAGCTGATAATTCAGATCGCCGACCCATGCGCGTACATATCTGTTCTGTGGCTCAATAGCAACAAAGCCGATGTGCAAAAGCCGTTTTGTATAACTGATGGAATCCCATGGACTCATGGTTGTGTCAACAACGCCTAGTTTCGGATCGTAAATCTTCATGGCGATGGGTTGTTTCATCAGAGTCATGGCCGAGTCTTCGCTGCCTGCTTCTTTTCTGTATTGTTTGTACCGTGGGCATTCGAGCGCATTGTTGTAGATGAAATCCGGAATTTCGTTGTAATTGATGTCGCGCCAAGGGTTTTCATTGCCCCAATGACGTTCGAATTCGCGTTGAAGGAAGGTCATTTGTTTGTTCACGGCTTCTTCTGCGTAAGTCTGAATGCGACTGTCAAGTGTTGTGTATATTTTCAATCCCGAACTGTAAATGTCATAACCATGAGTCCTGCACCAGGTGCCGATTGATGCAGCAACGGCATTGCGGAAATAGGGCGCTTCGCCATCCGAAACATCTTCTACTTTATATTTCAAACCCAATGGCAGAGCTGAAAGTGAATCATTTTGAGTTATTGAAATCAGCTTGTGGTTTTGCATGATGTTTAAAACAACATTTCTGCGTTTTGTACAGTTTTTTGGATTTTTCAGCGGATTGTAGGTGCTTGGGGCTTTCAGCATCCCTATCAGCATGGCAATCTGCTCGGCTTTCAGTTCTTTTGGCGTTGTATGAAAATACACTCTTGATGCGGTTTTGATGCCAAATGTATTGTTTCCGAAATCCACAGTATTAAGATACATGGCCAGCACTTCTTCTTTTGAGTAGTACATTTCGATTTTGAAAGCACCAATCCATTCTTTCAGTTTCATAACGACTACTCGCAGATAGGGAATATGCCCGCACAGACCTTTTGAGTAGGTCGATCTGGTTTTGTACATGTTTTTGATAAGCTGCTGCGAGATGGTGCTGGCGCCGCGGTAGTTGCCCGAAAACCAGTCTTTGACAGCAGAAAACAGCCCGATAAAATCAATCCCTGAATGTGAATAATAGCGTTCGTCTTCGGTGGCTATAAGCGTTTCTACAAGCAATGGCGATAGCTCATCATATTCAACCGGAGTTCTGTTCTCACGGTAAAAACGTCCCAGCATTTTTCCATCGTCACTGTATATTTCAGATGCGATGCTTTGTTGCGGGTTTTTTATATCCGATATTCGCGGCGATGATCCAAAAAGCCACAGAAAGTTGATGTTGATCAGAAACAGTAAAAGTACGAATGCGAGAAATGAAAACATCATAAAACGCATTACGCGTATATACCATTTCCGCTTCTTACGAAGTTCTTTTCTGTGTTGTCTCCAATTTTTGAAGCGTGAAAACACAATAGTGGAATTTTCGGCAAAGGTATTTGAATTTCACGCCTGAGATTCTTTTCAATCATTTTTTTTGGTGTATAATAAAAGCCGGTACATCTTTTCAAATGTACCGGCTCTGTATGAATTTTAAATTTGTTTATTCAATGGTTAACCTAAGTGTTTTCATTTCCTTGCTTTCAACGATGATAATCATATATAATCCTGAATTCATGCCGGAAAGATCAAGGTTGAAATGCGCTTCATTTGTGCTGATTTCGCGCACAACCTGACCGGTCGGACTGATTACTCTGATGGTGCGTTCTGCAGCATTTCCAAATTGCAATGTGGCGTTTTCGTTGGCAGGATTGGGATATAATAAAATGTTTGTTTCATTTTCTTCAATACCAACGCCGGTTTCTGTTGTAAAACTCCAGATGGCAGAATAGGGCGAGTAGATTGCTCCGTCGCTGCTGCGCACTTTCCAGAAATAGCTGGTGTTGTTGCTCAGTCCGGTGATGGTAACCTGCGATACCGTTACAATAGCATGTGTTGGATTCGTGAAATTGATATCCGTGTCATAGTAGTATTCATACATCGATGCACCTGAAATGTCGCTCCAGTCAAGCAGAAGATTGGTCACTGCCTGATTGCTGGCTCCGTTGGCGGGGGTGATAAGTGTCGGTGCTGTCAGCGTTGCAGTTGAAAAGCTCCAAGGTGAACACCATGCCGAAAAGTTGGTTCCATCACTGCTGCGCACACGCCAGTAGTAAGTTGTATTATATGCCAGTGATGAAACAGCCGCATTGGAAATTGTCGGAGAACCGCTCGCAATAGGACTTCCAAACATCACATCATCATCGAGTTCATATTCGTAGAACGTTGCTGCAGCTGCATCCTGCCAGTCGAGCGTAAGGCTGAGATTCTGATCTGTTGCGCCGTTGGCCGGGCTGATCAATACCGGAACTGCCAAACCGCTGGTGGCAAATGTCCAGGCCGTTGACCACGGGCTGTAGCCGCTGCCGTTGTTGGCGCGTACTTTCCAGTAATAGGTTGTTCCGGGCAGCAATGGTGCGGTAACCTGCGAAGTTGTAACTGCTGAGCCGCTTACAGCATTGTTGAATGATGCGTTGTCAGCATACATGTATTCATAAAACACAGCTGTTGCATACGTTTGCCAGGTCATATTCACTGTCGAAGTCGCGATGCCTGTGGTTCCGTCAGCCGGGCTGCTCAGCACAACCGGAGTGGTAAGCTGATACAGTGTTGTGAAACTCCATGGGGTGCTCCAGTCCGAAGTGTCGGCCGGATGGCAGGTGCGAACGCGCCAGTAATAAGTTTGTCCATAGCTCAGATTGCTTAACCCGGCCTGCGATGTAGTTCCCGTGCCGGTAGGCGTGGCGCTGCTGAAGGTCGGGTCGGCCGAATATTCATACTGATAAAGGGTGATTCCTGAAACAACACTCCAGTCGATGGTGGGATTCAAAGACACTCCTGTTGCAGCATTTGCCGGACTTACATGAACTGGTTTACCATCTGTTGTGGTGAAGGACCACACCGAAGACCAAATTGAAGTATCCGCTGAATGCCTTGATCGGGCGCGCCAGTAATAAGTTGTAGAGAACAGGATATTTCCAGGGGTATAACTTGAATACCCTGAAAGAGTGGTTTGAACCTGATGAAGCGGGCTGTTGAATGAAGCTGTGGTATCGTATTCAACATCATAGTGCGTAATGCCATTGATGGCTGCCCAGTCCAGAGTTGTATTTACGGGTTGTGCCGTAGCTCCGTTTGCAGGACTGGTAAGTGCCATGCTATTCATGGTGGTGAAACTCCAAATGGCTGACCATGTCGATGTGTCGGCCGAATGACGCGAACGTGCCCTCCAGTAATAGGTGGTGCCGAACAGCATGTTTCCGGGAGTATAGCTGGAATATCCGGTTAAGGTCGTTTTCACCTGATGAAGCGGACTGTTGAAAGACGCAGTGGTGTCATATTCCACATCATAGTGAGTGATACCGCTTACTGCACCATAATCAAGAGTAACATCTACATTTTGATTGATGGCGCCGTTTGAGGGCGATGTCAAGGTCATTGTATTGTGGGTGGTGAAACTCCAAATGGCTGACCATGTGGATGTGTCGGCCGAATGACGCGAACGTGCCCTCCAGTAATAGGTGGTGCCGAACAGCATGTTTCCGGGAGTATAGCTGGAATATCCGGTTAAGGTCGTTTTCACCTGATGAAGCGGACTGTTGAAAGACGCAGTGGTGTCATATTCCACATCATAGTGAGTGATACCGCTTACTGCACCATAATCAAGAGTAACATCTACATTTTGATTGATGGCGCCGTTTGAGGGCGATGTCAAGGTCATTGTATTGTGGGTCGTGAAATTCCAGGTGGCGCTCCACGACGTTGTGTCTGATGCATGACGTGCCCTGACTCTCCAGTAATATTTCTGGCCGAAGCGCAGATTTGAAGGATAGTAATATGAATAGGAACTGCTCTGTGGAACGAGCTGGTGGAGCGGACTCGAGAATGATGCGGTTGTGTCCAGTTCAACATCGTAATAGGTGATGCCATTCACCACACCCCAGTCGAGATATGGGTTTACATCCTGGCCTGTAGCGCCGTTCGATGGAGCCACAAGGTAAACATTGTCCATGGTGGTGAAATTCCATGTGGCGCTCCATGAGGTTGTATCGGTGCTGTGCCGTGCCCGCACTCTCCAGTAATATTTCTGGCCGAAGCGCAGATTTGATGGATAGTAATATGAATAGGAGCTGCTTTGTGGAACGAGCTGGTGGAGCGGACTCGAGAATGAAGCGGTTGTGTCAAGTTCAACATCGTAATAGGTGATGCCATTCACCACACCCCAGTCGAGATATGGGT
>DAOPKE010000015.1:27599-38337 GCA_035390965.1 Bacteroidales bacterium
AGTTCAACATCGTAATAGGTGATGCCATTCACCACACCCCAGTCGAGATATGGGTTTACATCCTGGCCTGTAGCGCCGTTCGATGGAGCCACAAGGTAAACATTGTCCATGGTGGTGAAATTCCATGTAGTGCTCCACGTTGTCGTATCAACATTATGCCGTGCTCTCATTCTCCAGTAATATTTCTGGCCGAAGCGCAGATTGGCCGGATAGTAATATGAATAGGAGCTGCTCTGTGAAACGAGCTGGTGGAGCGGACTTGAGAATGATGCGGTTGTATCGATTTCAACATCGTAATAGGTAATACCATCCACTATGCTCCAGTCGAGATATGGGTTCACATCCTGGCCGGTAGCTCCGTTTGAAGGAGAAACGAGACTTACACCATCCATGGTGGTGAACATGTAAATCACAGACCAGTCGCTGCTGTCGGTGGCACTGCGTGCGCGAACCGACCAGTAATAGGTTGTGTTGAATTTCAACTCAGAAGTATAGAAATATGAGTTTGAGCCAGTCGAATTGGCGGTGGCTCCGGCAAGTGTCGGACTTGTACTCAGCTTATATTGATAATAGGTTGCTCCGGTTGAGGTCCCCCAGTCGAGCAGGACATTCACGGTCTGACCAACGGAACCGTGCGAAGGAGCTACCATCGAAGGTGTGACCAATAATGCAAAGGATGGTGCATGCAACAGCAAAGCAGCGACAGCTGCAAGTAAAAGCTTTTTCATAACAGATAAAGGATTTTGATTCTATTCTTCGTGATTTTCCCCGTGCGAACAAGCTTTGTGCTTGAGTTTTGTGTCGGCCGGATCTCCTTCACATAAGTAGCCAATTTGATGAATATATTCTTTAATGGCATCAGGACCGGTCATTTTGGTATTATAGGTAATATCAACAATTTTTGTATCCAGATGGGCAATAGCTGAAATCACACCGCGTTTTTTGGGCAGTTCGGTTTCGAGCAATGCTTTGCCATTGGCGCAATGGAAAAGGACTTTGATGCTGAATACAGCTTGTGGTGATTGTTCGGTAGGTTCTGAATCGCGGGTTGCAGTATTCTGTGCATTTGCGCCAGAAACAGTCAACACAAACAACAAAAGAGCGAAGATTCTGAAGAAGTTTTTCATGTGGTTTTGAATTTTATTTTTTTGTTTCAGACAAAATTTTTGCGAATTTATTGTGTTGCAAATATATGCATTTTTAAAGAATGCGTTTGCATCAGCAATTTAATTCGACCGGCGCCCCTATCAAATCTTTTGCCATAATATTTTGAAGCTTCATGAAAAAAATGTAGGTTTGCAGTCAGTTTAACGAAATCAGTAGGGTATGAAAAAAATTATTGCCATTCGCCACGAAAACAAATATGAGATGGAACGCCGCGTTCCGATTATTCCCGATCATGTAGGATCGCTGATCAACAAAGGATACGAAATTCATGTGCAATCTTCTGCAAAACGTGTTTTTTCGGATGATGAATACCGGAATGCCGGGGCGATTGTCAATAACGATATATCTGATGCCGATATCATTTTTGGCGTGAAGGAAATTCCTATGCAGGACCTGATGCCTGGCAAAACGTATATGTTTTTTTCGCATGTTATTAAAGGGCAGCCCTATAATATGCCTATGCTCAAGCGTCTCATGGAGCTTAAATGCAACCTTATCGATTATGAAAAAGTAACCGATGAATTCAATAAGCGCGTAATTTTCTTTGGAAAATATGCAGGTCTGGCTGGCATGATCAATACACTTTGGTCGGTAGGACAGCGTTATCAGAAGTTGGGGATTGAAACGCCTTTTGTCAAGTTGCGTCAGTCATATACCTATAATTCTTTATCCGAAGCAAAAAAAGCCATTAGTAAAGTTGGCTATGAAATCATGAAACATGGCTTGCCGAAAGAGTTGCAGCCATTCACTATTGGAATAACCGGTTATGGAAATGTGAGTATGGGGGCTCAGGAAATTTTACATCTGCTGCCTGTGAAAGAAATTTTCCCCGAAGACCTACCTTTGCTGAAAGAAGATATTTCCGATGGCAAAGTTGTGTACAAGGTTGTTTTTAAAGAGCAAGACATGGTGAAACATGTGGGTGAAGAACGTCCATTTGATTTGCAACATTATTACCAGCATCCCGAAGAATATAAATCCCGTTTTTTCGATTATCTCGAAAACATGAGCGTATTGGTTCATGGTTCTTATTGGGATGCGCGTTATCCGCGTGTGGTTTCAAAAAATGAAATTGCAAGACTGTATTCAAAATCAAATCCGAAGCTGGTGGTTGTGGGTGATATTTCATGCGACCCGGATGGGGGTGTTGAATTTACACATAAAGGTACTGAAATCAGCGATCCTGTATTTGTTTACAATCCTGCTACAGGTATTCCAGCCATGGGTTTCGACGGCGACGGCGTTTGCGTCATGTCGGTCGATATTCTTCCAAGCGAGCTCCCGCGCGATGCTTCACGTGGTTTTTCCGATGCATTGCGGCCTTTTGTTGAATCCATTGTAGAATGCGATTTCAATAATTCATACGAGAATCTTACCATTGCTCCTGCCATCAAACGCGCACTGATTCTGCATAACGGAGAACTGACCAAACCGTTTGAATATATTTCAAAATATTTTTAATGCCACAGGAAGCTCCACGTAGATTTGTAAGCGTAATCGGTCCAAGCTACTGTAAAGTATCGGATCCTATTTATGCATTTGCCCGTGAACTGGGCACTAAGCTTGTCGATCATGGCTTTACTGTTTTTTCGGGTGGCCGCCGGGGCATTATGGAAGCGGTTTTCCGGGGCGCACATGAATCCGGGAATTATTCTTTTGGCGCTACTGTTGGCATTTTGCCCGACAGTAACCGTCATTCGGCCAACCGTTATACCGATATAGCTGTAGCAACTGGTATTGGCTTTGCACGCAACAGTATTGTGGCGCAGAGTGGCGATGTGATTATTGCGCTGGGCGGGGGATCTGGCACTTTATCTGAAATTGCTTTTGCCTGGCAGTATGGTAAAAAAATCATTGCTGCTTCAAACTTCGATGGCTGGTCGCGCAATCTGAGCGGTAAGAAACTCGATCACCGCCGCCGCGACACCATCATTCAGGCAAAGACGGTGGATGAAATCATTGCGCAGCTGAATAAGTTGCTGGTGGTGAAATAGGTGTCTTTTTTAATTGACATATGGGCATCTTATATCGATTGAAATAATATTAATTTTTGTCTTATTTATTTAAGAAAAAATCTCTAAATTTGCTTTAATTAACTAAGAGTCTGTCTAAAAATGATGTCAGAGTTGTTTTTAGACATTCTCTAATCTCCATTTCAAACAATTCAATGCATGCAAAAAAAGGCCATCCACACAGAGCGGACAGCCTTAAAAAAGTAAAAGCTTCAAAAAATTATTTCGGGGAATAGTATGTTCTGATAAGATCAAATGTGCTGTCGGCGAGAAACAAAGGAATATTCAGAACACCATCGTCCAGTTTCAGGTTTCGCAATGAGTAGCGAATGGAAATTCCGGGAGAATAGGTTTTCCGATAAACAGCCAGACTTTTAGAGCGGATGTTTTCATCTGATTTTACTTCAACCGGGATAATTTCATTTTCATATTGAATCAGAAAATCTATTTCCGCCTGATTCCCCGAGGTCCAGTAACGAGGCACTCCTTCAAACTGTTGAATCAGGCTTTGAAGTATATAGGTTTCAGTTAATGCTCCTTTGAACTCAGTAAACATCCTGTTGCCTTCAGTAATTGCAATCGGATTGAGCAATGACATCCGGCGCAGCAGCCCAACATCGTTCATGTACACTTTGAATGAACTCAGATCATCGTAGGCTGACAGCGGCATACGGGGAGCTGTCACTTTGTTGATTTTGTAAATCAATCCTGCATTTTTTAGCCATTCCAGTGCATTTTCATATTCTCTTGCTCGGGCACCGGGTTTTACACTCTGATAGAGAAATTTTTTATTTTCTCTGGATAATTGTGAAGGTAGAGATGTCCAGATATAATTTATTTTGTGAAAATCATTGACAGACGCATGTTTTGTAAAATCAAGTGCATATGCATTCAGTATATTTTGCAATGACGTCTGTGTTTCGTTGACATCCTGATTTTGAAGCAACGAAACAACTGCCTCCGGCATTCCACCGGAAATAAAGAAGCGTTTAAATTGCTCCAGCAGACGATTGAAAAAAATTTCAGGTATTGGTTCTGGTTTACTAATGTTATTTACTACTGGAAGCAAATCGGGTGAGGCAGCCGATAAAAATTCCTTGAAGCTGATGGGATAGAGTGTCATAAAATCTACTTTTCCTACCGGAAATGAGCTGCCGCTGGTCAGGGCAACACCAAGAAGTGAGCCTGCAGAAACAATACAATATCCCGGCACTTTTTCGTAAAAATACTTGAGCGCGTTCAGTGCTTCATTGCATTCCTGAATTTCGTCGAAAATAATAAGGGTCGTTTCTTCTTCTATTGATTTTCCGTAAACCAGCGACAGATTCCCGATTATTCTTTTCGCATCTCTTGTGCCTGTAAAAAACTGCTTTAATTCCGGCTGCTCCTCAAAATTAAAATAGGCAACCTGCTTGAATTGTTTTTTTCCGAATTCATTTAAAAGCCATGTTTTGCCTACCTGCCTTGCTCCCTGTAGGATTAATGGCTTGCGTTTTGGCTTATTCTGCCATTCAATTAATTGATTAATACTTCGACGAAAAATTTCCATAATCACGCAATTAATATGAAAAATGTGAATTTAATCACGTTATACTTACTAAGCATTGGCAAAGTTACACTTTTATAAATTGCTGCTAACATTTTGAATGTTGAAATTTTGCATGAAAACGCATTGATATTGTGCAAATTTTGTAAACAAAAAAGGCCATCCACAGCGGACGGCCTTTTTCGAAATGCAATTATCTTAGTGGAAAGAAAGAATTGATTTCTTAATGATAGCAACTGCTTCCATAATCTGATCTTCGGTAATGGTCAAAGGCGGAGCGAAGCGGATGATATGACCGTGGGTTGGTTTGGCGATCAGACCGTTTTCGGCCATTTTCAAACAAACGTCCCATGCTTCTTTTCCGTTCATAGGCTTAATGATCACGGCATTGAGCAGACCTTTACCACGAACGAGTTCGATCATCGGGCTGTCAATTTTGCGGATTTCATCGCGGAAAATCTTTCCGAGTCTTTCTGCATTTTCGACCAGTTTTTCTTCTTTGATTACTTCGAGAGCTGCCATGGCAACGCGGGCTGCAATCGGGTTTCCGCCAAAGGTTGAACCATGTTCACCGGGTTTGATGTTGAGCATGATGTTGTCGTTGGCCAATACGGCTGACACAGGGAATGCGCCACCACCAAGGGCTTTGCCAAGAATAACCATGTCGGGTTTGATACCTTCATGATCAACA
Organism: Bacteroidales bacterium; assembly: GCA_035390965.1. GTDB lineage: Bacteria > Bacteroidota > Bacteroidia > Bacteroidales > DTU049 > GWF2-43-63. Next base: position 33,016 of record DAOPKE010000015.1, read on the forward strand.
CACAGCATTTTTCCTGTACGTGCAATACCAGTCTGAACCTCATCTGCAACGAAAAGCACATTGTGTTTTTTGCAGAGGTCGTATGCTTTTTTCAGATATCCTTCGTCCGGAACAAAGACTCCGGCTTCGCCTTGAATGGGCTCAACAATGAATCCGGCAATATTCGGATCCTGCTGCAGTTCTTTTTCAAGAGCAGCCAGGTCGTTGTACGGAATCTGAATAAAACCAGGTGTGAACGGACCGTAATCATCATAAGCTGAAGGATCATCCGAGAAGCTGACGATGGTGGTTGTACGGCCATGGAAGTTGCCTTTGGCCACAATGATTTTTGCCTCGTAACGTTTGATACCTTTTGTCAGATAAGCCCATTTACGGGTGAGTTTGATGGCTGTTTCAACAGCTTCGGCACCTGTGTTCATGGGTAATACCTTGTCATAACCGAAATATTCGGTGACATATTTTTCGTAAACGCCCAGCGAATCGTTGAAAAACGCACGCGATGTCAGGGTGAGCTTTTTGGCCTGATCAATCAGGGCTCCCACGATTTTTGGATGACAATGGCCTTGATTTACTGCTGAGTAAGCTGAAAGAAAATCAAAGTACTTTTTGCCTTCCACGTCCCAGACAAATACACCTTCTCCGCGTTCGAGAACCACGGGAAGCGGATGATAATTGTGCGCACCATAATGGTGTTCCAATTCCATAAGCTGCGCTGAAGAAAGACGTTCTGCCATAATTTTTTTCTCCTTTTTTTTAATGTTAATGCAACAAAGATACTAATGTTAAGCACACGACAATATGAACGGAAAAACAATTTTTTTTCGAAGGATATCAGAAAATCACTATAAGATTGTGCCCGTCTGGCTTATAGGGGCTGTCTCAAAAAAACGGCCGTTACGACATTCCACCGTTCCGGCCGGCTCGGGGAGGATTCCTCAAGATTATAAACCATTGTGAAATTTATTGTAGGTCAAAATGTTTTTTAAATCTTTAAATGGCTGATGCCAGAGGCATCACATGTCTATAGAAAATGACCAAAAAAAAATCACGATCCGCCGGCTGGTGGATCGAATGTAAACGGCTTCCTGCGCGAAACAGCTTGAATAACATTCGACCCGCCAGCTGGCGGGTCGTAGTGTGTTTTAACTATTTCTACAGACATGCGACTCCTCCGGAGTCATCCAAACAAATGAACTATTGTATATTTCCTTTCGGTATTATTAAAGATTAACGATTTCCATCGTCTGCCATGTTTCGTCATTATCAGCACATGTCTGGCGGATATATTACCGTCGTAACAATAACAAAAACAACGGTTCCATTTCGCTGCGGCGAACTTCAGCTCCTTCGTCACATCGGACGATGGAATGTTGTTTTTGCTCTAAGTTTGATTTTGAGACAGCCTTAGTCCTATTTACAAAACTTCGTTTCTTCTTTGATGGATTTGATTCCGCATTCTTCGGCCTTCAGCCAGTCGCGGCATGCATTGTTGCGATCGTTGCGCTCTTTGTACATACGTCCGCGATTGACATATGCCTGTCCGAATGTGGAATCTGTTTCTATGGCTTTTGAATAATACTCAAAAGCCGAATCCAATTGATTCAGTCCAAAATAAGATGTTCCTATGTAAAAATAGGTTTCCGGATCCTGATCATCGTATTCAAGCGATTTATGCAATGTCTCTATGGCCTTGTCAAATTGTCTTTTATAATTCAGGTCAATGCCCTGCATCTTGAGGTCAATGGCTTTGCGTTTTGCATCCTGACATCCCGGGAATAAAAGAAGTATTGTAAAGACCGCTGTCAGTGCGCGGAATGAAAAAAGCTGAACATTCATATCAATTGCCTAAAGTGGTTGTCAAAGTTAGATAAATTCCCGAGACAATATTGTCACGGTATTGTGCGCCAAGAGCCATTACATTGGGACCTGTGGCCGAAAGCAGTCTGGAGTAACGGATAAACTCCGATCGGTAATTCACTGTCCAGGTCTGACCTCCGTCAAGTGTGCGCAATATGCAGCCGGTCATTTCATCAAAGCTGTCGCCGCAGTTCACCACAGTGGGACACGCAATGGCGGCAAAGCCGTTGTTGGCGTCAAGAAAATGTACGGCCTGTGTCTGAGCCAGCCCTGCGTACGGATAAATGTTGGTCAGAATGAATTTCTGTGTCCAGGAATTTCCGTTATCGGCACTCATCAGTACACATCCGTTTTTGCCTCCTGCAAACCAATGTCCGTCCGGGTTTTTATAAAGACAATACAGCGTTTGTGTTACTGTGCTGAGCAATGTCCAGTTTGAACCAAGATCATCCGAAACACGGATTTCATTCCCAAAAATTCCGATTAATGTGTTTTCATCGTAGTTCTGAATATCAGTTGCATTCAGGGTGCTGTTGATGGTCCAGTTTAGCCCGCCGTTTTGACTTACTCTGATGCCATCGGCACCAAATGCATATAAGGTGTCTGCGCTCAGAATTCTGATTTTACTTGCATTTCCAGCCATGTTTTGCCATGTCCAGGATCCACCGTACTGTTGTCCTGAACCAAACTCCACATTTGAAAGATAGTTGCGCAGTGCATAGGATTTTTCGCCCGATTGGGCTGCCGATAAAATGTATCCGTTTTGTGAGCTGTGCATAGTCCAGTTCAATCCTGCGTTCTGTGAGGTGAAAATATAGGTGTATTCCGTATTGAGCTTCAGACTCGCATAACATGAAACGGTATCTCCTTTCACATACAGAAATCCTGTACTGACTTCGCAGTATTCACCCGGCAATGCCTGCGGTGCATTGCTGTACGGACGCTGTACCAGCAACCGCTTGCTCCAGTTACTCTGTCCTTCGTTCAATTCAAATTCATTGTCAGTTGTATCATCATCGTCTTTGCACGATATCGCGAAAAGCAATGTCAGAGCCAGTACAGAAAGAAATATTATTTTTTTCATGATTGAAATGTTGAGAGGATTTCCCTCATTTTATTTACTTTTTCATCAAGCAATGTTGTTGTTTTGGCTTCCACCAGCAGGCGCAGATAGGGCTCAGTGTTCGATGGCCGGATGTTGTACCACCAATCGGGAAATTCCACCCGATAGCCGTCGAAGTCAAGAAACAGAGTAGGAGAGGCCTCCGATTCGAAATAATTTTTCACTGCATCCATGGCCTTTTGTTTCTCCGCGATGCGGAAATTGATTTCTCCTGAGTTTTCGTATTTGCGGATGCGGCCTACAACAGCTGATGCAGTCAGTCCTTCGCGCTTGAATTGCGCAAACAGATTTATGATCAGAATGGACGCCAGCATGCCGGAATCGCTGTAATAAAAGTCCTTGAAATAATAATGTCCGGCCAGCTCGCCGCCATAGATTCCATCGATTTCACGCAGCATGTTGGCTGCATAGGCACGTCCCACACGCCAGATTTTCATCTCGGCACCCATTGGAACCAGATATTCGGCCACTGATTTCGATGTGCGTATATCCTGAATCACTTTTCCCTTCAATCCTTTTTCTTCAAGAAAATAATGTCCGAGCAGACCTATTAGCAAATCAGGCGGAATGAAGGTTCCAAGCTCATCGGTAAACATCACGCGGTCGGCGTCGCCGTCGAAAATAACGCCCAGATCGGCACCGGTTTCCTGCACTTTCTGTTGCAGCTGAACGATGTTTTTCATGTCGAGCGGATTGGGCTCGTGGTTCGGAAAGCGGCCATCGGGCTCATCAAACAGATAGGTCGGGTGTGAACCGAAAATGTCTTTCACTATTATAGAGGACATGCCGTTGCTGCAATCCATCACGATTTTCAGATTTTTGATATCGTTTTTATAAGGCAGCATAAAGGCAACATAATCTTTCAGAAAGTCAAAGCTGATCACGTTTCCGGGGGTTCCCGACGGAGCAGGAATTTCTTTTATTTTCTGCTCAAGAATGTTCAGACCGGTGTCATATCCAACTGGTATTGCGTTGGCGGCCGATATCTTGAGCCCGTTGTATTCAGCCGGATTGTGGCTGGCCGTAATCATCACCGAGGCATCGAATCCAAATTTCGCGGTGCCCCAGTAAACCATTGGCGTAGTGCAAAGCCCTGCATCCGATACTTCGCAGCCGGCATCGGTGAGGCCTTTCAGTAATTGCCGGTGAATTTCGGGGGATGATTCGCGCACGTCGCGTCCCACCAGCCAACGTTTTGCATTGAGAACTGAAGGCAGAAAAAAGCCCATTCTATATACATCTTCCGAACTAAAATCTTTTCCGTAAACTCCACGGATGTCGTAGGCATGAAATGCTCCCATTGTTTTTTTTATTTCAAAGATAAGCAATAATTGGTGAAATGCAACAATGCTGTTTGCTGAACCAGGGTCAACGCATTAAAACATTCAAAAAACCACATGAACCGTAGTTACACAGAGTTCCGCAGAGGTATCACAGTGTTTCACAGAGTAACGAAAAAACAAAAGCCGATTGAAAATTACACAACGCAGTTGTGTTAATCAATTACAGCATATCGAATTCTGAAAGCTCGCTTTCAAATTCACTTTACTGTAATTGATATCGGCTTTTGACAGATTAAATCTACTCTGTGCGACTCTGTGTGTACTCAATGAAACTCTGTGTTACAAAGATTGATATTGCATGCTTGAAGCTGGCATTGGGTGTTTCAATCAGAAGTATTTAAAGGCATTTAAATGCGTTGCCCTTGTTGGCCCGGACAGAAACGCACACACATTTCGAATAATTTTATATTTTAGCCGTGATTTAGGCAAAAAAATGTACGAACTCTCCAACCATCTGGGCAATGTGCTCACCACTGTGTCAGACATAAAACTGACCGCCGACGGCAATACCGATGGTGTGGTTGATTCTTATGCTGCAGTAATCACCAGCGCTCAGGACTATTATACCAAATTGAAATTGCAGTTAGTCCAAAGACGCACTGCAATTTCTTATTTGGATAATGCCGTTGAAACATGCTGTAGCGCTTTGCAATTTGGCCTGAAATATAAATCAACACGGTATTATCCGTTTGGCTCGCTTGAACCGGGAAGAACCTATTCTTCGGACAACTACCGTTTCGGATTCAATGGTCAGGAGATGGATAACGAGATTTCTGGCCAAACGGGAACGCATACAACGGCGATGTTTTGGGAGTATGATAGCAGGTTGGGGAGAAGGTGGAATGTTGACCCTCTATCGAAATTAGCTGCTGGATGGAGTCCCTATCGTGCATTTTTTTGTAATCCGATACTTTATAGTGACCCGTTTGGATTGTTTGAAACGCGAAAAGAAGCAAGACAATACAGAAGAGAAAATGGCTTAAGAGGAAAAATTAATTA
>DAOPKE010000016.1:0-19026 GCA_035390965.1 Bacteroidales bacterium
CCTCCCATTTGCAGCGGTGCATCAGTGAATTCGAGCATATCCTTGTATTGCCGCAGATGATTCCTGATTTCTTTGCGCAAAATTCCAAAGCCCTTTCCGTGCAAAACAGAAAACGATCTGACGCCGGTAAGTAATGCATCATCAAGAAATTTATCAAGCTCCATTATGGCATCAATAGCGCTCATGCCGCGGTAATCGAGTTGATAAACTGTTTCCTTTTTTTCAGAAATAAGAGTTACTTTTTTCTTTGGCTGATGCTGTTTCTGCTTTTGGGTAGCAACAACCGAAAGCCGCGCCGAATCAACGGTTAATGAAGCTAGTTCAAACTGAACCCTGACTTTTTTATTCTTGATTTCTATTACCGTTCCTGTTTCTATTCCATCATCAAGGCGCACTGAATCACCTACTGCAAGCGGTTTCTTAGGTGCATCATCTGTATGAATTGTCTTTTTCAAAGGCAATGGTTCAATCGGTTTTTCTTTCGTAGTTTTCAGCGATGATGCCTTCTTTTCAAACTCCGTACGAATAACTCTCACCTTATCTTTTGCGGCCTGCTCCTGCTTTATGTCGCGAATTGTTTTTTCAATCAGCGCATTCGCCTCTGAAAGAATATTTTTCGCTTCGCTCTCCGCTTTCGACATAATGCGGTCGCGTTTCTCAACAATGCTTTTGTTCAGCTTATTGTATTTTTCAATCAATTCGCTCACGAAATCCTCCGCAACTTCAATCTGTCTGCGCCGGTCTTCCAGTTTCAGTTTTTCATTGTCCAGATCCTGAATCATCTTCTCCATCTCAATGCGCGCCGTGCCTATTTTCGAAGAAGCTTCTTCAATTAATGCTTGCGGAAAGCCGATGGATGCTGCAATTTCGAGCGCAAACGAACTTCCGGGCTTGCCGGTTTGCAGCTTATACATGGGTTTCAGCAAATCATTGTCAAACAGCATCGCACCGTTAATAACACCTGGATGATTTGTTGCAAACATTTTCAGATTAAAATAGTGTGTGGTAATAACGCCATACACCCCTTTTGCATTCAATATTTCGAGTACCGCTTCGGCAATGGCACCACCACTTTCAGGTTCCGTACCGCTTCCGAACTCATCAATCAGAATCATGGTATTGCTGTTGCCCCGCTCCATGAATTTTTTCATATTCAGCAAATGCGATGAATACGTGCTTAAATCATTTTCGATGGACTGCTGATCACCGATATCCGCCAGAATTGCTTCAAAAGGATAAAGCATGGTTCCTTCAGCAGCAGGCACCAGAAAACCGCACTGGAACATGTATTGCAGCAATCCGGTTGTTTTCATGGCCACCGATTTTCCACCGGCATTCGGACCACTGATAATCATTAATCTTTGTGCAGGCAGCAATTCAATATCGAGCGGAACAACTTTCTTACCTTGTTTGAGCAACGATTCTTCAAGCACCGGATGACGTCCCTGCATAATCACAATTGAGGCTTGCTGCGGAATTACGGGGACCACTGCATTTTGCTCAACAGCCAGCTGCGCCTTGCCCCGAATAAAATCCATTTCACCCAGGAAATCAATGTGAGAATGTAATTCCGGAACCGAAGGCCTGATGCGGTCTGCAAGTGATGTCAATATATGATGTATTTCTCGCTTCTCTTCAAATTCCAGGTCTTGTACTTCGTTATTCAATTCAAAAATTTCAATAGGCTCAACAAAAACAGTTTGTCCGGTTGCAGATTCATCAAGCACAACGCCTTTTATCATGCGCTTTTTCGATGCATGCACCGGAATCACCAAACGGCCTCCGCGGATGCTTAGATTCACTTCCTCTTCAACAACACCTTTTTCCTTCAGACTTTTCAGCATTGCATGTATGTTGCGCTCAATCTTTTTGCGTTGTCCGGTAATTGACTTACGGATTTCGGAAAGCCGCTCCGAAGCTGAGCTGCGTATGTCTCCGTTTTCGTCCAGAATTTCATTGATGCGTACCGCCAGAGAAAAATCAAACGGATGATCATCAAGTCGTGCTTTCAGCAATGGTGTTTTATCATCCTGCTGACGAAACAATTGTTTCAGGTCGTCACATTTTTCAAGTATAAATGCAATGGCTTGCAGAGTTGGAATTTCGACCGCAATACCTTGTGTTTTCAGACGGCTGAGCTCTTCGCGAAAATCTTCGAAACCCAGAGCTGGAACGCCTCCCAGATATTCGAGAATATATTTCATCTCAGCCGTCAGCAAAAGCGACTGCTGAATTTTATCGGTATCGGAAGTGAAAAAAACACCGGCAGCCCTCTCCAGGCCTGTAGGTGTAAAACAAACAGATTGCAGCTTTTTTCTGATCTCCGAAAAGCCAAGCGATGATTCAACGGCGTTGTAAGTATTCAATTCTCTCTGAAATTTTTGACGTGGCAAAGGTACGGATTATTGTATTCTGACTGACCTGCAACAGGTTAAATATGAAGCTTCAATCTGCATTTTCGGAATACTTACCTGCATTTCTAAAAGAAATGAGAGAAAAAAATCAGCAGATAAATTAACAGCAACATGGCTGTAAAAGCTTTTACCAGTAATTTATTTTCGAGTTTTTTGGTTTTGCCGAATAAAATAATCAGCGTCAGCACAACAATGATATACACAACAACAATAATCTGATTAGCGCTATCGCTCGACTCGTAGCGCCTTCCCATCATTTCACAGGATTCTACAAAGCCGAAAACCGGTGTGTAATGTATTGTTATAACACTATCGGTCATTGTTTCTCCAGCCAAGCCGGGCATCAGAGACAAATCGACCAGGTCGGGCGAAAATTTTCCGTTTTCATCACGCCCTACAGGTCGCTGAACATCGCGGGTTGGCAGCCAGTGATCAGCAATCATCACGAAACAAAAAGCAAGAATAATAAAATTCACCCATTTCGGCCATAAAATACTATGCATCGGCATATCAAAAGCATCGTTTTTCCTTTTGAATTCCTCGTATTTCATACGTGCATACTGCCTGGCCTTTTCACGCGCAGCACGCGCCAGATCATCGGCCGAATATGCAGGACTGCTTGTTCGTGAAGTCGGCCTGCAGCGTTCACCTATCAGAATTTCATACGCCTCGGTAACACGTATAAACTGATCGGAAGCATCCGGAGCAGGGTTTTTATCGGGATGAAACTTGAGTGCAAGTGTTCGGTACGCCTTCTTGATTTCCTGAATGGAAGCGCTTTCCGGAACCCCAAGAATCTGATGATACATCGACACGATGTTGATAATTAGGTAAACTGTTCGCCTTTTTCAATCATAACATCGTTGACATACTGACGGATGTTCTGTTCATCTTCTTTTCTAACGACCATCAGAATGTGATCGGACTCGACAACAATATAATCGTTCAGCCCCTGCAACAATACCATTTTTTCCTGAGGCATGTGGACAAGACAATTTTTCGAATCGTACATCATCACATTTTTACCGACAATGGCATTTCCGTTCTGATCGCGCTGCCGGTTTTCGTAAAGCGAGCCCCAGGTGCCAAGATCGCTCCATCCGAAATCGGAAGCAACAACATACACATTCGATGCTTTTTCCATTATTGCGTAGTCAATGGAAATGTTTTTGCAAAGCATATATGTCTGAAAAATAAAGTCAGCTTCATCAACGGTGCGATAGATTTTATTTCCCTTTGCAAACAAGGCACTCATATCAGGAACATGTTTCTGCAAAGCATCGATGATGCTTTTGGTTGTCCAGATAAAAATACCACTGTTCCAGAGAAAATCACCACTTTTAATGAATTCCTTTGCCAGCTCCAGCTGCGGTTTTTCTGTAAAGGTTTTTACTTTTTTAATTCTTGAATCACCCTCCACCTTTTGGCCGTCGAGGAACTGAATGTACCCGTATCCGGTATCAGGACGTGTTGGCATGATACCCAGCGTCATCAGCCAGTTGTTTTTCTGCGATGCAACAGTAGCTGATCTGAGATGTTCAATGAATGCATCCTCGTCAAAAATTATGTGATCGGATGGGCAAACAATCATTGTTGCATCCGGATCGAAGGAGTTTATTCTGTATGCAGCATAGGCAATACATGGAGCCGTATTTCGCCTGGATGGTTCAGACAGTACATTGCCTGGATTTATTAATGGCAGCTGTTTTTTCACCAGCTCAACATAATTTTCATTCGTCACTACTAGAATATTCTCAGCCGGACAAATTTTCAGCAGTCGGTCAAACGTAAGCTGAATCAATGTTTTGCCCATACCAAGCACGTCGATAAACTGTTTGGGCTTCAATGTACGACTCATGGGCCAGAAACGTGTTCCGAGACCCCCTGCCATTATTACACAATAAGTATTTCCCGCCATTATTTCCAATCTGTTTTTTGCAAAAGTAGTTATTTTTTTCGTTGGTTTCAGATTGCAATTTCATCAATGATTTGATGCGGTTTCTTCAATATTAACCGGTCATTGCCTGTATACTTGTAAATGATTTTTTTTCATAACAACTAAAGGTTACCAATAAAGGCGATTTGGTATCGTTTCGGTAACATTGAATTAACATTGGTTTGATATGTTTGCCGAAAATTAATCCTGTATGAATAAATCATTAGTAATCTTTCTGCTTTTTGCCGCAGCACTTGCGCCAGCAAATCTGATGGCACAGGATACCATAAAGCCTGCAAAATCGTTTTTAAAAAACACAGAAATCTCAGGCCAATGGTTCATTTCCGGCAATTACGAGAATCATGACTCATTGTATCAGATTGAGCTCAAGCGCGGCTATTTCACCATTGAAAGTCATTTGACGGAGAATCTCACGGCGCGCTACACGCAGGATATCACACTCGATACAGAAGGTGACGATGCAGGAAATGTCGAAATGCGACTGAAATATTTATACCTGCAGCAGAAAATACACTTTCTTCCGAAATTTCAGCAGGGGTCGTTTTCGATAGGAATGGTGCCGCGTCCATGGATTGAGTTTGAGCAAAAGATCAATTCTTACCGTGTCATGGGCCCCATGTTTCTTGAAAAAACAAATGTGCTTAGCTCCGCTGATTTCGGATTTATTTATGAAGGGCTGATTGGTGGCGAGATTGACAAGCAATATCAGAAAGAAGTCAATGCTGCTTATCCCGGAAAATACGGCAGTTTTTCATTTGGTTTGTACAACGGTGGTGGTTATCACGATGTTGAGCGCAACAACAATAAAACATTTGAAGCACGTCTGACACTACGACCCCTGCCCGCTTTCATGCCGGGACTGCAATTCGGCTACGCCTATGCCAATGGCAAAGCGAATATTGCAAATGACGCAGACTTTAATATGAATGTGATTTACCTTTCATCCGAAAGCAAATACCATGTTTTCATGGCACAGTATTACAGCGGTGTTGGCGATTATGCAGGGTTGTATACTGACACATTATTCAACTCATACAAAAATTCAGGGTACGCTTTGTTCGGAGAATTCAAAATTCCTCAGACAAAATTTTCTGTTGTAGGTCGCTATGATTCTTTCAAATCTGAAAACGAATTTTCTCTGACACGCATCAATACGGGTATAGCATATCGTTTTCTCAAAAACAAACTGGTTCTTGGCGCCGAATACTGGGATAAAAACGGCGATATCAGACGCATGTTTGAACTTGCGCTCGAAATACGGTTTTAGCTTCTATGGATTTGCCACGAATGCACAAAGACACTAAATATTAAATGGCGTTCCAATTCCCTTTCTGAGACAAAGATTCGGCTTATATAATATAACTGGGATATACTGGAAAACCATTGCCGCACTTCCACTTTTTCGTCCTCGATGTTTCTATGGATTTGCCACAAAGGCACACAGACACTAAATATTTTCTCCGCGAATCCGCCAGCAGGCAGACATGTTCACGCATATTAACGCAATAGAATTTCAATTTAACAGCAAGTCTTATAAACGCCAATAGAATCAATCTTCACCTGTCTGCAATTTCAACTGCAACAGGCAGTCAGGCAGGCCAGCGGTGAACCTTGATTCGGTGTTGAAGCAAATGATGCCTCAGAGGCACAAAGGCTTTAAATATTTTTTAGTGACTTAGTGTCCTTGTGGCAATAATTTCTATTACCGCATGCCTTATGCGCCATACATCACATTCACTTCCGGAATCAAGGGCATGTAATTTAGCCGGCGCAGCAACTGAATCAGCGCAACAACATCTTTCTGACAATACTGCATAATGCGGATCAGATCGTCTTCTTCGTAATACACGCGGGCAACATCGGCACCATTGATATCATCCTTAGGTGTTGGAATATCGAATAGTTCCGTGAGCAGATCAAGCGAAGTGAAATTTTTGTAATCACCGAATTTCCACAATTCCATGGTGTCGATATGCGCAATTTCCCAGGGCTTCTTTCCCTGAATATTCAGCATATCCGGTATGCGGATTCCGTTGATCATCATACGGCGGCAAATCCACGGGAAGTCAAATTCCTTTCCGTTGTGTGCACATAAAAGCCGCACCCCGCGCGATGGAAGGTCGCGCAGATAATCGGCAAACTCATTCAGTAATTCTTTTTCATCATGTCCGAAAAAGCTTTTGATATGCGCCTTTCCGCCAGCTATGACACCCGTGGAAATGCAGATGATTTTTCCGAATTCCGCAAAAATACCGGCCTTTTCATACAGAGTCTCAGGCGTATCGTTTTCAGCCCGCTTCATGCTTTCGGCTTTTTTGTCCCACAGGTGCTTCATGCGGTCGCTAAGCTTATTGTATGAGGGCATGGCGGGAACCGTTTCTATGTCAAGAAACAGAATATGAGAAAAATATTCTTCCATAACAGGGTGTTTTAAATTTTTTCGTGCTAAATTTATAAACAAAATCCGACAATGCGTTACAAATGGCCTATTTTATTTCTGCTTACCCTGATTTTTGTTTCTTCATGCCGCGAAGAAACATATGAGCCCCCTTTCATTCAAATGTTCTCACCGTCAGAAAACGGCATGGCTCAAACCGGAGATACCCTTCAGGTAAAAGGATCCATTTCTTCAGCCATTCCCATTACATACATCAAAATTGTTTTACTGACATCTACCTATATCCAATCATGCCCGGCCACAACCATTTATCCAAACACCACAAACTATAATCTGAACACAGAATATATCATTTCAAACAACAACCTGTTATCGGGCACACACTACCTGTTTATTGAAGCGGGAAATGAATATGCTTCTGGCAACCGTTTTATCAAGCTGACAATAAGCGGAATTCCCAAAGAGAGCAAAGCCCTTTTTGCATTTTGTCATGAAACAGCCAATGATCATGTAAAAATCTTCAAAGTAGATAGTCTGTTGAATTACACATTGTTTAAACAGCTCCCTGATGACTTTCAGGAAGGGGCCGTCAACAGCCAGGATCAACTGATTTATTCCATGGGTTTATACGAAGGAAATCTGTATTCCCTTGATGCATCAGATGGCAACATCCTTCATCAGGTCAATGCAATTATTAATCCGCCATTTCCTTATTTTGAATCACTATACTGGGGTAATAATCTGCTGGTTGTTGGTTACTACGACGGACGCATAGAAGGATATTTTGGAAACGGGAACCTGAAATTTGTCTATTCCATCGAAAATTTCAGACTGCACAAAGTATCCTACGACGGATTGTATCTGCTTTCAGTGCTCGAATACTATACAGGAACCGAATACTGTGCAGGAGCCATTTATGAATTTTCCGGACTATTAAAGGATATGATTTTTGTGAATTATGAAATCGTGAATTTTTACCGTGCTTCAGGAAACGACGTAGTGCTTTTCTGCAATGATGCTTTACAACCAAGCGTCAAAGCATTCAACACCTATACAATGGTAATAACACACATCAAAAATCTTCCTGCAGGGACCATTCAAAGCGTTACACAAATAGACGATGACAAATTTCTGATTTGCCACAGTAATGGTTTTCTGCTTTACTCTTTTGATAATAACTCATACGCTGAAACAGGCAGTGGAAGCACATCCGGAGAAATTGTGTATGATGAACCAGATAACATCATCTATCTTTCCGAAGGGAAAAATATTTCTGCATATTCTTATCCAACACTACAACATATCGGAACCGTAATACTATCTGACAGCATCAAGGATCTCGAAATTCTTTACAACCGATGAAAACAAAAAAACTCATTATTACCGAGGATGGCTCGCACACATTGTTTATACCGGAGCTAAACGAACATTATCATTCCATCCATGGCGCTGTGGCCGAAAGTAGGCATGTTTTCATCGAGGCCGGACTGAAACCGAAAATAATTGAGAATAAAAAACTCAATGTACTCGAAGTCGGCCTGGGTACAGGGCTGAACGCTGCACTGGCTTTAGTGGCCGCCGAAGAAAATCAGATACAACTCAACTATTTTGCAGTAGAGCCTTATCCCATCAGCACCGAAGATATGATGCAGCTGAATTATTCGAAGGTATCGGAAAGCACACGCATGAATGAAGTGATTCCGGCCATTCACGCGGCATCCAGAGATAACGAAGTACACATTGGTCCGTATTTTATTTTTCATTATTTCGAAAAACGGATACAGGAAATTGAATTTGAAAATAATTTTTTCGACCTGATTTTTTTCGATGCCTTCTCTCCCGGCGTCCAGCCTGAGATGTGGACGATGGATGTTTTTCAGAAAATCGCGGCGGCCATGAAACCCGGCGCTGTGCTGGTAACCTATGTCGCCAAAGGCGAAGTGCGCCGCACCATGAAAGCCTGCGGCCTGAGCATCGAAAAACTCCCGGGCTTTGGCGGAAAACGCGAGATGACACGAGCTACTAAAAATGTTTTTTGACAATTCAACATGTATTGAAATAAAAAAGCCGGAACTTTTCAGAACCGGCTAATTAAATATTGAATCATTCTATTCGACGACAAACGTTGCACGTTTAATATCATCACCAGTAAGTGTTATGTAATAAACACCTTCTGGCAGATCAGACACATTCAGGGATTGGTTACCCGGCTGCAAAACCCTTGAAATTACAAGACTTCCCGCAGCTGTCCAAAGGTTCATCACACAATTCTCTTCTACGTTAATGCTGATAAAATCAATAGCCGGGTTTGGGAAAACCAGAAACTCATTTTTATCAAAATCAGTTAACCCAGCAGTCGATACAAATTCTACCGTAACAACAGCATTTTCAATTAAACCATCAATAGAAAAATTGTTTGTAGTATTTCCACTGATAAAAGCAGAATTATAAATCCATTCTTTCACCACATAACCTGAATCAGGAACAGCAATGAATTCAACAGAATCACCTTCGGTAATAAAATCACCTGAAGAAATAGCCAAACCGTTTGCACTTGCTGAAAGTGAACCATGACCATTTAAAACACTAAAATCAACACTATAAGTTGATATGGTGTATAAAGGAATAGCCATGCCGCAAACTTCGGCGTTGTTAAAACCTCCAAGACAGGTTGATACTGTTCCCGTCAATGTATCGACAACATACAGACCACCAGCACCTGATCCTATATATGCAGCCAGATACAACGTATTGTTGTTGTAATCGTATTCCATATCCTGTGCATAACTCAATGCCAAACCAATTCCTGAGCCAATAGCGGTAGCAGCTCCTGTCGTTTTATCCATTGAATAAAGAATGTCATCATTCATATTCACAGAGTATAATTTTCCCGAAGGAGAACAAGCGAGATTAATAAAAGTAGAAGATGCAACATTGGCTTCGCCGATTAATGTTACAGTTCCGGTTAATGTATCGATACTATACAAACCTGTCGAAGAAACACCATATAACAAATCCGAAACAGGATCATAAGCAAGGCCATTCATAACCACGCCCATGGAGCCAATTGTGGTTATAGCTCCAGTAGCTGTGTCAATGTTGACCAATGTCATATTGGAATAATCTGCACCGTACCAGGTGTCATTTCCCCAGGTAGCGGCATAAATTTCCGTATTTGCCGAATCAATCAGATAAATACTATCCGGATTACTCAGATAAAAATACGAAGGCCCTGTTGGCACATTGCTGTAAGCACCAAACGGAAAGCAAAATACTTTTTCGTTGGGTCCTTTTGTTTTTGGATCGGCTTTAGCCGGAAAAAATTTCTTTTCATTGTTTACGGACTTTTCAGCAGTGCTTACTTGCGAAAACAGCATTGTTGAGGTAAAAAAGAAAAGAATAAAAGCAGAAATCAGTGTTTTCATTTTGTTAATTTAGTTTTGCAAATATACTAATATATACATTAACTGAAAAAATTTTAAAACAAAAAGCAACCTTTTACCGCTCAAATTGCCAAAAACAAATCCATGCCTCATTACAATATTCATTATTTATAAGCTTCCTGACAACTAAAATAAAAGAAAACAACAAACTTTTGTAAAGAGCGCAAAAGCTCGCCGCTCACTATTGGAGAGAGTGTTCTGTCTGCGTTAGCAGCTGACCACAACGCCTTTTTACATTTAATTCGTTCGCTTAGCGGGAAGCGCGTTTTACAACGGTTGATTTTTGTTTTCAAAGGAGCTTCGCGTGGGCTTTGTGCCTGGGGCTAACGCCCATGGCTATTTTTGTTCGGCTCCTCCAGAGCCGCTTCAAAGGAATTCTGGATTATATTTTTGTAGTAAACGTTTTATGGCCGCGGCGGATGGCCAAAGCGCCTTTATGAACTTTACAAACTTCATAACTTTCTACTTCTTCACAGGCATTGTGTATCTCATGCCGCTGTTCATCATCATCAGGCGGAGCCAGTCTTCGCCATAGCCAGGGTAGGTGATTTTTTTCGGAATACCTTTACTGTTTCCATTATCCAACAGCTTGTGATTATCTGATTCCTTCACATTGCCATCCATATATTTCATAAACAGATATTGAAAAAACACACGCCAGTCCTGCACTAATTTGTTGCCGGTGGTGCAGCTGTATTCGGTTAAATATTTCCGTGCAGCTTCGGGATCGCTCTTCAACAGCGCGATTGCAGCAGCATCGATGTCGGCGATTCTGGCAAGATATCCGTTTTCGAGTTCTTTCTGATAGACTTCAATCTCAGGATGAATCAGGTCGTAGCGCGTGTAACACCAGTTGGTGACGAGATTAAAAATCCAGAATGCGCTGTTGTCGTTCCACTCAATCATAGATCCGGTGCCGAAAGCGTACGAGGAAGGAATCTCGGAAATACTGGCATACATAGGTGCATACACACATCCATCGGCATCATCGACACCGAACCAATAAATTCCACCGACAACATCATCAAGCCAGGAGCGGCTCTGGGCAACAAAACTGTAACCAGTTTGCTGCGTTGCAATCGCACGTTCGTGCACATATTCAATGCTGTCGATTTCAAAAGTCATAGGACGCCAGCGATAGGGACAATGCCAGGGGCCGGCACCAATTCCATCGCGCATGTCGAGGGGAGTGTCTTCGAAATGATCGCGCATGGTGGCCATCACCAATTGTATATCAATCAACTCATCGGGCTTGACCCAAAGCGGAAGACGGTTGGTGCAGAAATTATTTGTATTTGCAGATCCATCTGCAAAAGTTTTAGCATATACGAGTTGACCACAAGCATATTGTGTAAACGATGTGTTGCTTCGAACACCTTCATTCACCTTGCGAAAGAAAGCCCACACACGTGCATCGCAGAAACGCGAACCATCAAAAGTGATCGGATTATACACATCCGAAAAGCTGAAAGCCGCATCTGTTCCCTTATAGAAGTCATGAGCCTTTGCAAACGAGATTACATCGGGGCTGTGATAGACTTCCTGTTTCAGATTTTTCCAGTCGTTTTTCTTTTGAAAAGGAAAAGTAGTGATACGAGCCTGATTGGCGTGTGCCGACACATACCCGTCGGGAATGCGCATGGCGACCCACACGGCGCCTTTTTCGTAGGTACCTTTTCCGATAATTTCCATGATCCATGCTTCGTTTTTATCGCTGATCGAAAACGATTCTCCGCTACTGGCATACCCATATTTTTCAACAAGTTCGGCAATGATCATAATGGCTTCGCGTGCTGTTTTGGCGCGTTGCAACGCAAGTTTTATCAGCGAACCATAATCAGGTAAGGCATCGGGTTGCGACTGCAATTGTTCAAGTCCGCCGAAGGTTGTTTCGCCTATGGCCACCTGATGCTCATTCATGAGTCCGACTACGTTGTAGGTATGTGCTACTTCGGGAATTTGTCCGAGCAGTTTTCCGGTCTCATAATGAAAGAGGTCGACCATATCGCCCGGCTTGTGATCAGCCGCCGGATAATGAAATAAATATCCGTAGCGCCGGTGCGAATCGGCTGCATAGGTAATCATCACCGAACCGTCTTTCGATGCGCCTTTGGTAATGATCAGATTGGTGCAGGCAAAGGCCGGAACGACGCTGAGAAACAGCAGAAGAAATGTAATGCGAAGCATAGGCATGATTTAATGCGCTAAAATAAGAAATTTCTGCGAAGGACGTCGCTGTGCGAAGTTGCCCCGACATTCCATCGTTGCGGCGGGTATAACCCCTCGAAGAGTTTCAAACTCTTCGAGGGGTGCCGGACTACGGGAACATGGAACCGTCGGGGCAAGGCAAAAACAACGGTTCCATGTCCGCCATATCGCCAGACTCAGCGCCAGGCTGGCGGACGATGGAATGTTGTTTTTGTGAACGACTTCGCATAGCGGAGTTACAGCCTTACAGCGACAGAAATTCATGCGCAGGAATTGCGTTGATGATTTGTCCGTTTTGTTTAAAGCTGTCTTTTTGATTTAGTGTAACGATCGTACCTTTTTTTAAACCAAAACAGGACATTGCTTCAAACAGGCCACCTGTTTCGCGTTCCAGATTATCGGCATTAAGCTCATAACAAGCCTGAATCAGAAATTCAGGATGATTTTTTTCGACCACAACGAAGTCACATTCCTGTTTTTCGGAATAATAAAAAATATGCTCATGTTTTCGCCGCAGATGCAGAAACACCATGTTTTCGAAAAGATTGCCCAGGTCTTTACTGAATGAAACTGTATTAGCCTTTATAAGTCCTGTATCAATCGTGTATACTTTTTTTGCATTCTGATTCTGTACTTTCAATGAATAACTGAAGCGAGGAACAAAAAAGAAAAGGAAAACAGATTCCAGATGAGACAGGTACTCAATCATTGTTACCGTAGAACTTATGTTGAATGTGTTTTTCAGTTTGTTTGCTGTAATTCTGTTTCCGGTGTTGGAGATCAGGAACAGGGCCAGTTGCTGGAGTGATTTCAGGTCTCGTAAACCGTAGCGCAATGCCACATCTCGCATCAGAATGTCACTGAAAAGCTGAGAAAGAATTTCTGTTTTCCCTGATATAAGAAACTCGGGAAAGCCACCGGTTTCCATGTAATCCAATACACTATCCGCTGATGGTTTCAGTTTTCGATATTTCGCAAATTCACGGAAAGAAAATGGAAATAAGGTGTAGTCAAGGTGGCGCCCGGTTAATTTTGTTCCCAGCTCGGAATGGAGCTGTGACGCATTGGATCCGGTAATAAATACCTGAAACTTTTCATCGAGTTTTTTTCGTACAAACCTTTCCCATTCAGGCATGTATTGGATTTCGTCAAAGAAAAGAACTTTTTTACCTGTGTCAGCAATAACCTCGTCAAGTCGTTGCCAATCATTCATGTCGAAATACGACATGCGGGGATCTTCGAAATTAAGAAAAAACGCTCCGCGATGGTTAATTTTCAGATAATGCTGCATAAAGGTGCTTTTCCCGCATCGTCTGATTCCGGCTATAATCTGTGCATGACTTTGCAGGGGATGAAGCGCAGAAAGAGCCTCACGCCGGAAGGGATTTGGAGCTGAACGCATTGCAATTTGTTGCTGTTCTGCTATCTGGGTAATAATTGATTTTAACAACATACTTAATGTGTTTATTGCAAATGTACAATATTATACATTACAAATGAACAAAAGGTTACATTAGTAATGAATAATAATTGCGAAGGACGTCGCTATGCGAAGTATATACTTCGCATAGCGGAAACTCAGTTGCGCGGAATATAAACTTTATCAATAAGCTCCTGATACTCTTTCTCAGCCTGGCTGAAGCAGGTGATTCCTCCCCCGCTTTTATAAATCAAACCATCGGGTGTGTTTTCGAAAAAGCGGATCATGACAGCACTTTCAAGCATGTTACCATCGAAAACGCCAAAGACTCCGGTGAAAAATTCCCGCTCGTATCCTTCAGCTTCGTGAATGATTTCACAGGTTTTTTCTTTCGGTGCTCCGGTGATGCTGCCCGCCGGAAGCAGCTTAAAAAGTATATCTCCAAGGTGATTCAGATAATCGTCGGGCAAATCTCCACAGATTTCGGAACTCATCTGAAGCAGAGTTTTATAGTTGGTTGAGATTTTTTCAATGTATTGAAATCGTTTCACTGTCACGTTTTTGGCAACCATGCTCAGATCGTTTCGGATCAAATCGACAATGGTGTTATGCTCTGCTTTTTCCTTGAAATCATTTTTTAAAATATCAGCTGCATTGTCAATATCCTCATCAATGGTGCCTTTCATTGGGTAGGAAAATATTTTGCCCTGTGAAATTTTCACAAACGGCTCTGGAGAAAAAACGGCAAACTGATTTTTGAAATACAGTTTAAACTTAGCGTTGCCAACACAATAAAGCTGTTGCAATGACAGATTGGTGCTTACCTGCGTGGGCTGGGTAAGATTTGTCAGATATGAGTTCCCGTGCTGAATATTTCGAAAAACAATGTCGAATCTTTTCTGATATGCGATAAAAGAAACAGGCGTTTTGGAAAATTCAATTTTATCCGGAATTTCTACAACAACATTTTCGTTGGATTTTCCCTGCAAATTGTACATGATTTCAGACGGATCTATTTCGCTCAATGGAATTACGAGACACTCCGACAGAGCGTAATCCAGCACAAACAGAAACGGAATGCCCTTCTGCCCCAGTCTATTCATGCTATTTTGCGCGTCTTCCTTTTTCATTGTACTTTTGCAAAAGTAAATAATTCCCGGCTTTGAAAATTCTCCTGATCGACAATCACGATTCTTTCACTTTCAATCTGGTGCATTTGCTGCGCTCGTTTAATGGTATTGAAGTCGATGTAATTCCTGTCGATGCATTGCAATTGGAGGACGTTGCGCCTTATTCAAAAATTTTATTTTCACCCGGCCCCGGATTACCTTCGGATCGGCCACTGATGCGCGAAATCATACTGCGTTATGCGCCTGAAAAACCGATTCTGGGGGTATGTCTCGGACATCAGGCCATTGCTTGTTCATTTGGAGCAGAGTTGGGTCAGGTCACACCCGTGTATCACGGAGTTACTGCAAAAGTAAAAATACTCAACCGCAATTGTCGTTTATTGAATGGGCTGAACGATGGATTTGATGCGGGTTTGTATCATTCGTGGGCTGTGTCTGAAACTCATTTTCCATCCAATCTCGAAGTGACTGCCATTTCTGAAAAAGGAATCATCATGGCACTGCAACACCGAAAATACGACATTCACGGAGTGCAGTTTCATCCGGAGTCAATTATGACACCTGAAGGGAAAAACATTATTTCAAACTGGCTGTCAAAGTAGATTTTGGACACGCCAAACCGCAAATAACTCAATTTACACTTCAGAATTCAATAAAATCCTTTGGCCTCAGATTGATTTCTTCGCTCCAGAAATGGGCTTCACCATGCGTGATGCGAAAGAGCACAATTTTCGGACTTTCAGGTCTCGAAACGAATGCCTGCAAGTGCGGCTTATCCTCCATCACCTTGTTTTTGTAAGCCGGATCCAGAATAATTTCAGCTTCGCCGGCAATCCGCAGCATGAGTAAAGGATTTGTTTTGTTCCGGATGAAACAGACTTCAACTTTTGGATTACCCATCAGCTGACTTGGGATTTCCTTAATGGTGCTGGTCTGAAAATAAAAACCGGTTTCATCGGCAAACCACATATCCATTGCCCTCACCCTCGGCTGTTTTCCTTCGGCAGTAGCCAGAATACAAAGCGGATTTTCATTGGCGAATCGTATGCAGTCATGAATGTCCATGGTTGCTGTTTTTATCAGTTTCGACAATATCTATAAAGATACGAATACAAAAGGGTGAAATCAAGTATTCAACAACCAAATAAAATTATAAAGTCAATTCACTCTTTAAAATTCAATGCGCGGTCAATGTGATCAAAGAAAGGGCGGGCAGCCTGGAATGTTTTATACACTTCCTCCTGGAAATTTTTCTGCAAAACCTGTCTGTCATTAAAAGAACGAAGCACCAGAAACTGCTTGAAACGCAGCCATTCAATGGCCGGATGCTCCGGTGAAAATCCTTTGGGTGCGCGTTGTAGTTTTTCGCCTGAAACTTCGCCGAAATATTTTTTAAAATCCGGTTTCTTTACAATTTTTTCAAGCTCTTTGGTGCTGTAGGCCATATCATCGCGGATCAGCTTTAATTGCGCCGAATCGGGCATGTAGATACCTCCGCCTGCAAAAATATTTCCGGGCTCAAAATGAATATAAAACTCACAGTTGCGGTCCTCCGGGGCACGAAAAACCATAGCCCCGAGATAGGTGCGATACGGCGTTTTGTCTGGCGAAAAGCGAATGTCGCGATAGATTCGGCCAACACCACGCGGCGGGTTTGTAAGTATCCGGTCGTCGGATTGCTTCATCATTGCAATCAGCTCTCCAAGCCATTTTCCAATGTTCTCACGCGCCGCGACATAACGATGTTTCTGCGGGGCAAACCATTCGCGGTTGTTATTTTCTTTTACTTCGCGCAGGAATTGCAGGGTGTCGGGATATATATTTGTCATGGCAGTTGAGTTGAAATGTAAAATTACAAAACAAATGTCTTCATTTTCTTAAAGCTGTTAAATATCAATTGTTACAAGCGTTACGCTATACAGACGTTACAATCGTTACGCGTTACAGTCGTTACAGTCGTTACAAAGTGACAGGGTGACAAGGGTGATAAAAATCATTTTCAAATTTTCAAATTAGCACATCAGCACATTAAAACAGTTCACTCAATTCGAGCCAGCGCAATTCAAGTTCTTCGAGCCGGTTTGTGATGTCGGAGTATTTGGTCGATGCTTCTGTAAGCTTCTTTGGGTCGTCGTTTCCACTGTTCATGAATTCAAGCAATGCAGCTTTTTCTTTTTCAAGAGCAGCAATTTCTGTTGTCAGTTTTTCGTATTCCTGTTTCTGCCTGAATGTTGGTTTATTCGATTGCGCCTTGGGTTTAATTGGTTTCTCCTCAGGTTTTGCAGCAACCTTTTCAAGGTTTTCCTCTTTCAGTTTCTGCAGACGGTAGGCGCTGTAATTGGAATAACAATCCTTCACTTTTCCATTGCCTTCAAAGACAAAAATATGATCAGCAATTTTATCAAGAAATGCACGATCATGAGTAGCTACTAATAAACAACCGGGATAACCAATGAGAAATTCTTCGAGTACATTCAAGGTGTCAATGTCTAAATCGTTAGTGGGCTCATCGAGAATAAGAAAATTCGGATTTTTAATCAGTGTAAGACACAGATGCAGTCTTCGTTTTTCGCCACCACTCAGATTTGAATAGTAATTATATTGTGTATTATGGTCGAATCCAAAATAATGCAGAAACTGCGATGCAGACACCGAAGGGGCGTTTCCCATTACAATTTCTTCGGCTACATCCTTCACCACTTCAATCACTCTTTTTCCTTCCTTAATGTCGGGATTCATCTGCGAAAAATATCCGAAGACAATGGTCTGGCCTGTTTTGAGACTTCCCAGATCAGGGCGTTCTTCGCCCATGATGATTTTAAAAAGTGTTGTTTTTCCTGAACCGTTCGGACCCACCACCCCAACACGTTCGCCTCGTTTGAAAATATGGCTGAAATCATCAATCACGGCACCGACCGGCTCATACGATTTATGAATATTATTGATCTCCAGAATGTTCTTTCCCATCCTTCTTTCTTTCACCTGAAATTCTGGGCGGACATCGTCAAGGCAGCGTTTGGCCTTTATTTCCAGCTCATAGAAAGATTCAATGCGCGACTTTGATTTATGTGTACGTGCTTTTGGCATGCGTCGCATCCACTCGAGTTCGGTGCGGTATATGTTGCGTGCCTTTTCTGTTTCGAGACGTTCGGACGCTTCGCGCTCCGCTTTTTTCTCAACAAAATAGGCATAGCCACCATCGTATTGATACATGCTGCAATTGTCGAGTTCAAAAATTTCATCGCATACATTGTCGAGAAAATATCGGTCGTGCGTGACCAGCAACAGCGCCATTTTCTGCTTCTGAAGAAATTCCTCGAGCCATTCAATCATATCAATATCGAGATGGTTGGTGGGCTCATCAAGAATCACAAAATTTGTTTCATCAATAAGAACGCGTGCCAGTGCGGCTTTGCGGACCTGCCCGCCCGACAGTGTTCCCATTTTGCGATTCAGATCGCCAATGCGCAATCGGCTCAACACTTCTTTCACCCGCGAATCGTAATCCCAGGCAGCAAGTGCATCCATCTGCGTGGTGGCCTCGCTCAGGAGTCGCTGATTGAAAACAGAAGGATCGTGATTGACAAGTTCTACAGCAAGCTCATATTCACGGGTAGCTTTCACATACAGATTGTCCGTCGTGAGTACCACATCAAGAATACTCAGCTCTGGATCGAACTGAGGTGCCTGAGGCAGATATGCCACGCGGATATCGTTGCGCATGGTCACCGTGCCTGAATCGGGAATATCGAGACCCATAATGATATTGAGCAGAGTGCTTTTACCTGTTCCGTTTCCCGCAATGAGTGCGACTTTCTGACCTTCGTCGATGCCAAAGGAAATATTCTGGAACAACAGCTTTTCGCCGTAGGACTTGGTCAGATTTTCAATGGAAAGATAATTCACTGCGAGATTTTTTGCAAAGGTAGTGAATCATGAACAAGGAACAAGGAAGTTTGAAGGATGAAGGGAAGACACATTCGTGAATCATGAACAAGGAGCAAGGAAGTTTGAAGGATGAAGGGAAGACACATTCGTGAATCATGAACAAGGAGC
>DAOPKE010000016.1:19280-38299 GCA_035390965.1 Bacteroidales bacterium
CATGAACAAGGAACAAGGAAGTTTGAAGGATGAAGACAAGACACATTCGTGAATCGGGAACATGGAACATGGATGTGTGAAGGAT
Source organism: Bacteroidales bacterium (assembly GCA_035390965.1). Classification (GTDB taxonomy): domain Bacteria; phylum Bacteroidota; class Bacteroidia; order Bacteroidales; family DTU049; genus GWF2-43-63. Next base: position 19,366 of record DAOPKE010000016.1, read on the forward strand.
GAAGGGAAGACACATTCGTGAATCATGAATACTGAACAAGGAGGTGTGAAGGAAGAAAGGAAGACACATTCGTGAATCATGAATACTGAACAAGGAGGTGTGAAGGAAGAAGGAGTGGTTGATTTAAGAATATCGATCGGTGCCCTTCGACAAGCTCACGATAAAATTTGAGATTTTTGATCTGATGGAAGAAATGATTAATCGCGAATATTTCAGTAATAATAAAAGTATTATGTGCAAATGCAAAACAACCTTATTATTTGAAAATCAATTATGACATCATGTTTTCATTTTTTTATTAGATTTGTAAAAAATCCAGACTATGAATTTCAAAAGCTTTCTGTTTGCATCGTTTTTTCTTTTTGCATCCATGCTGCAGGCTCAAACCGATGCATCGGGCTCATCTCAGTTGAAAATGGGACTGCATGGTGGTTTGAACCTGAGTAAATATCAAACCGAACTTGACAGTACCGATGCCAGTGCACGCATTGGCTGGCAGGGAGGAATCATGCTGCGCTACGGTGGAAATTTCTTTATTGAGGGCAATCTCAATCTTGGACAAAGTTCGGCCAACATGATGACAACAGACTCCATTGGCACAATAGAAACCACTGTTTACCGCACTTTCATGGCTCTCCCTGTCATGGCTGGAACAAAAATTTTCAGCAGCGATGACGGCAGCAGCTCAATTCGTTTAATGGCCGGCATAGAACTGATGTCTGTTTTAAAAACAGATGTAAGTGATTCATTACTATACATCGAAGCAGATGATTTCAAACCTTATTCTCTGGCTGCGGTGGGCGGAATCGGCATGGATCTCTGGTTTCTGCGATTTGATCTGGCTTTGCGCTATGGATTAACACCCATGCTCAGCACCGACCCGGATTCAAAAATTGTGATGGGAACTTTTAATATCGGCGTCATTTTCTAAAACAACAATACTATGAAATTCGAATTACCTCCTCTTCCCTGGGCAGCCGATGCGCTTGAGCCCATCATCAGTGCCAAAACCATTGAATTTCACTATGGCAAACATCATCAGGCCTATGTGAATAATCTCAACAACCTGCTTCCGGGTTCACCCTTCGAAAACGCGCCACTGGAGCAGATTGTAGTAGAAGCCGAAGGTGGCATTTTCAACAATGCCGCACAGGTGTGGAATCACACTTTTTACTGGAACTGTCTCACGCCAAAAGGCGGCGGACAACCCACCGGAGACCTGATGGACGCTATTGTGCGTGACTTCGGTTCGTTCGAAGAGTTTCAGAAACAATTCACGCAGGCCGCTGCAACGCTGTTCGGAAGCGGTTGGGCTTGGCTCAGCGCCGATGAAGACGGCAAGCTGATTATTTCGCAGGAATCCAATGCAGGCAACCCCATGCGCAAAGGCCTGGAACCACTGCTTACCTGCGATGTGTGGGAACACGCCTATTATCTTGACAAGCAAAACCAGCGCCCCGACTACATTGCAGACTTCTGGAAATTAGTGGACTGGGAAGCTGTGTCGGATAGGTATTAAAAGTAGTCAGTAGTAGTCAGTGGTCAGTGGCATAAGGCATAAGTCGACAGGCATAAGGCATAAGGAGCAATCGGAGTGGCTTATGGGTCGTAGTCATTATTGATTAATTGATTATTGTATGCTTTGAGAGCTGGCTTTGTGCAACAGAGCATGGCTTGTCAATTTTATTGAATTGCAGGAATATATGAAACAGGAAACATTTTCCCTTCGGGGACAGGAATACATTCAACTCGATCAGCTGATGAAACTGCTGGGCTGGATTGAAAGCGGTGCCATGGCACACAAAGTCATCGATCAGGGACTGGTGAAAGTGGACGGTGAAACCGAGCTCCGCAGAAGAAGAAAACTGCGCGAAGGGATGGTTGTGGAGTTTGAAAAAATCAGAATTAAAATAAAACGATGAACACAATGAAACTTTTTTATTTACTTCCCTTTTTACTTATTTTCTCTTGTGCATATGGACAAAACACAAAAGCTCTTAAGCTCTTTAATAAAGGAAAAATTGCTTTTGAATCCAAGGATTATCTTAAGGCCGAAAGCTTCCTGCAAAAATCAATTAAAAAATCTGCATCTGACCTGGCTTATTATTACCTCGGGATGACTCAGTTAATATTAGACGATACCTGCAGTGCATGTAATTGCTTGTTGAATGCAAAAATCCGGGGGAATTCGGATGCAACAATTTTATTCAGCAATGAGTGTGTTCAGTGTGACACCATTAACTATCGTGGCGGTTCATATTTTTGCGTTGTCACTAAATGGACCTGCACCAATGAACTGGAGGCGGAATTTTTCAAGAGATCAAAAAAAATCGGATCAGATACTATGGTTTTCCTTGAAAATGATTCAGCTATTAATAGTTTTCTTTTTTATTCCTCTGAATTTGAAATTGAAAAGTATCTTGATAAAACCACGCCAGGTATTGTTCCTGAAGTGCCTGAATTTCCAGGAGGTGAATCAGGATTAATGGACTTTTTAAGAGATAACATAAAGTATCCGGCTTATGCTCGCGAAAAAAATATTCAAGGGACTGTTTTTGTTAGATTCGTAATACAAAAAGATGGAAAAGTTTCTCTTGTAAGAGTATTAAAAGGCGCTGGAGGAGGCCTTGATGAAGAAGCGATCAGAGTTATCAAAGCTATGCCGAATTGGAAACCAGGAATAAAAGATGGAAAACCCGTCAATATTATTTACAATATTCCAATTCGATTCATATTAGCAGGCTGATTTTGACTCGAAAAATTATGCACAAGATGTTGTCTGGTATCAAAGTCAGGCGATTTATCTTGCAAGGATGAAATCTGTTATTTTCAAAAACCATCAATGGAAAATGAATTTCCAAATTGATGGTCGTTCAAAATATTTCCAGTTACTTTGTCTTCACTTCATACGAATGCAAAATGGCCTCCAGCTGCATGAGCAGGTCGCGTTTGTCCATGCTTGGATAATAGACATAGCCCTCGAGTGTGATCACTTTATTGGCTTTTTTGTCGTGGAAGGTATAGCTCAGAAACGGGCCACCCATAAAGTCTCCGACTGTTTTCCAGAGTCCGCGGGCTTCGATGGCGCGCGTATCGGCAAAAGGCACATTGCGCATAACCGGAGGCGCAATGGTATCGGTTGACATGTATGAACCCGGCAATTCACCAGGGATGTTTTGCTTGACAATCATATTGCGATAGGCAATAATCTGCGAAGGATTAAACTGGGCGCTGTCTGTAAATGCACGAGAATAAATCAGAATGGCCTGAGAATATTTAGCAGTTTCGAGGCGGAGCCATGCAAAACCATCGTTTGATTTAGCCATATAATAACTTTCCGGAATCACAAGACTAAAACCGAATTGTTTTTCAATTTTTTCACAGAGAGCAACATTCTGAGTACTGCTAAAAGCCAGAATCAGGCGCTCACGCTCAACTTCACGAAGCATTTCGACAACAGAACCAGCACGTTCATTCAACAAACGGATTGCTTCAGAATCGCTTTTGGCATGCAAATCAATAATAAGTTGTGGTGACGAAAAGACATCACGGCGCGCTACCAATTGATTTTTTTTCACGGTATCACTAACAAAAAAACGAATGGTTTTCCGGTTACGTTCAAACAGGCCTTTGTAATCCTGATGCTGAATCTGTAAAGGTTCAAACAAAGGTTCAGACTGATTCAGGCCTTCCTGTTCGGCCATCAGCATAGATTTTACAGCCGCACCAACCGAAGTTTCCCATTGCTGATTTGGCATCACAACAAGCACTTCGGCAACCGTTCCATTTGAAGGCGGCAAGCCAGATTCCGTTTTTTTAAAACACGATGTTATCAGTGTTGCAACAACACCTACGGCTAATACTAAAAAAATTCTTTTCATAATTGTCAGCTGTTTTTGTGGATTTTGAGTTTCTGGCCAACCCATAAATTATCCGATTTAAGATTGTTGACCTTTCTGATTGCATCCACGCTAACCCCATTGGCATTGGCAATCTTCCAGAGTGTATCGCCTTTTTTAACAGTATAATACACTGTTTTTAAACTTCCGTTGCTGGTATTTGAAATATGATTGCTGCTATTGGCTGTTTTCCCATAAACAAGCAATTTCTGCCCCGGATAAATAACCGTTGAAGACAAATTATTCCAGGCCTGAATGCTGCTGCTGCTGGTGCCATACATAGAAGCAATGGTTCCCAGCGTTTCCCCGCTTTTAACCGTGTGATAATTTTTTGATCCGGAAGTATTGACTGTGGTATTGTTGTTTACAGTGGTATTGTTGACAGGATTTGTTTTAACGGTTCCCGTAGTATTCGTTGCAATGAGTGCGCTGTCGGCCTTTGCAACCTTGTGAATACTGTCATACATCAGAGGTTCTTTCTCGACAAAAGCCAATACATATTTCTGCGGCAGGCGAATGGCGCAGGGATTGTTTTTGGTACCGGGAATAATTTTTTTGATATACTGTGGATTCAGAAAAACCATTTCAGATTCATCGATACCAACAAATGAAGTGAAGAAATTGAATGACATAGTTTCCGTCACCGAAACGGTATCGAGTTCCCAATCCATAAACTGCGGGCGCTGGATGTTGATGTTATGCTCTGCATAATAAGTAATAACATAACTTGCAGCAATAAAAGCCGGTACATATGCCTGAGTTTCCTTCGGCAGAAGATGTTTTATTTTCCAATAGTTGGTTTCGCCGCCAGCACGTTTGATGGCACGGTTTATATTGCCTGGGCCGGCATTGTAGGCCGCAAGCACCAAAGCCCAATCATGATAGATCGCATACAAATCCTGCATATGATGTGCTGCAGCTTCGGTTGCTTTCAATGGGTCGTAGCGGTCATCAACATAAGAAGTAACATTCAGATCATACAGCAATCCGGTTTTATACATAAACTGCCATAAACCTGCAGCACCGGCCCACGACTTGGCTGTAGGATTCAATGCTGATTCAACAACCGCCAGATGTTTCATTTCGAGCGGAACCTGATATTTATCGAAGGCCTGTTCAAAAACAGGATAATAAAGCAACGACAACCCCACCAAACGTCCAATAAAATATCGTTTTGAAATATAAAATTCAATCCATTTTTTCACTTCCGGATTGTAACGATATTCAAACGGCGAGGCCTCATCCATGGCTTTAACCCTTGCTGCCAATGTGCTGTCATTAAATTCGGGGACATAATTTGCCGGAAAATTATACTTGTTTTTTTCCGGAAAAAAATTGTCACTGTTATAAAATTTCTCACGGGTCATTTCATCGAAGATTTTTGCAATCTCCGTATTCTCAACATTGATAACGGTATCGGTTGGCTGAGACATAACTGCAAACACAGGCAAAAAGAACAGAAATATGACTATGAGATATTTCATCGGCAACCATTTTTGGGGTTTTAAAACACTAAAGTAGCAAATTTTATTAATATAATTAACGCTTCCGGCCATGATTTTATTAAATGCGCATGGTTAATTTCGGCAGAACAGGCCGCAAATATCAGACAGACACGTTCAAAACATTATATTTAATGCGCCTTCCGGCGAATCAATATCCGGAAAGCCATTCTTGTAAAATTTAACAATTAATATCCGGTTTTTTATATATTTACCGATTAAAAACCAAACGTATGTCGGATTTATTACAGGAATACAAAGACTATTACCGTGTTCGGGCCGACCGTTACGCGGAAAACAACAATTACAAAAACAGCTACGAAGCTGAGAAAAATCTGAGTGAAGCCATACAGGGATGCAATATTTTAGACGAATTCAAAGATCGGCTTGGCAATCTCAATCACCTTTGTGCCATTGCACTCACCAAGGACAAAAATCTGATGGAAAAAGCCATTTGTGAGGAACTGAATGAACCCATACGGGGCAACATTCCTGAAAGAATTCTTGCAAAAGCTGATCAATACACCGAAGTCTTTGATCTGATAAACATGGTCAACGAAGAGAATACACGCGGCATGCGCGAAATATCGCTCGACGAAGCCAACCGTATTTTTCATCATTGCTGGATGTTGCTTGATCGCATTGAAACCTACTCTGAGGTATTGGTGCCTCCCGCTTATCAGGCCGACATGAAAAGCAACGCAGAATATTACAGGAAAAGGATTCTTGAAATTATTAAAGACACCGAGCAACAGATGCAAATGCTCGATCCCGCATGGAAACATAATCCCGACATCATAAAAGAATACCGGCACCGAAGGCTGCTGCCCTATCGGGATGAGCATATTGATGAACAACTTTCGAAATATAAAACCATCGCTAACATTTAATACAAGCCGCTATGCCACTGGATCCTATGATGACCGATGCCCTGCTGGGCGCATTTAAAAACATGGTACAGGAATGCCGCGACAAAAATATGAGCGGTGAACATTTCGACCGGATGTGTGAACTGTACAATCATCTCGAAGAGCTTACACAAACACACGACGATGTAATTGCATTCAACATGCAGGTGATGAAAGAAGATATTTATGTAAAAATAAGCGATTGCTACAGCCGCCTTCTGAGTGCTCAGGCACAGGAAGAACAAAAAAACATTGGCTACGACGACTCCGCTTTACTGAAACAAAATCTGAATGCATTGCGCGATGCCATCCGGCGCATCGAAGATGAAAAAGAGAGAGTGCTTGCCGAAGCCAGGAACTATGATCCACACAAAGCTATGAACGATACACTCGACTTTGCCTACCGCAACGAAGGGAAAAAAGGTGGTCTTGTAAAAGGCGTTGTTGACAATTCCGGAGGTCTTGATCTGATAAAAAGTGAAAGCAAAAAAATGCTTGATTCAGAACTGAAAGAACGGCCGAATGCTTATAACAGCGATGTTGAAATCGACACTCTTTTCAAAACAGAACTATATACAAAACCCATTGAAGACCTAATAAAACTGGGTGAAGAGCCCGGAATGACCTACCCACGATATCTGCGGATTCAGATAGAAAATGGTCTCGACAAAGCCATGGAAGGGAGCGCAGCCACCAGAGAAGGACTGGTGTTTCTGCTCGGAATGACCGAGGCATTACCTGCAAGTCCACATCACATTGAATGCGAAAAACAAAAATTAGAATTGTTTGATCGATTGGCTTCGGAATCAAAAATACATGTACCCAACAGCGATGAGCTTGGTTTTGGCATACGCAGAATTAATCATCACATTGAACCATTGAAAATTGAATGGACTGAAATCAAAAGCAGATGGGAAGACCTGATTTACGATTTATACATCTGGAGTCTTTCGTATTGTCCCTTTGCACCACAGATTCAGCCCTGGTCGCTTTCCGAAAATCCACGCGAAGCCGTTATCAGAACACAAAAAACACAGCCCGGCCTGCTTAAACAACATGAAAAACTGTTTCAAAAATATTTTGGTCTTGAATTCTTTGATATTTTCAAACATCCGACATTTGAATGGGAAGTCCGTTACAAGTATTTAAGCAGCTCACAGGAATTTCTGGAATTTCTGATTGAAAAAATATATCCTGTCTGTATTCCACTTCAGGACATGCCTTCTGAATTAATTCCACTGCGCTCGGCGATGTTCAAAGACAACAAGGAAATGAATCCGGATCTTGACAAAACCATATTGCCGATGGTGGAATATTATAATTCTGTTTTCGGTCAAGGCCGCTGGCAATCGAAATATCAGATGCCTGAAAAATCAAAATCAACTGCTGCGGTTTGGAACTGGCAGATGTTTAAATATAAAAATTAAGATTTTTTTGGTTTGACTGCTGAAGCGCCACTGGCTCCTTTTGTTCTGACAGACTAAGCTGTCGGCGATAATAAATATTCCGGACATTAACCTTGATCTTGACCTCGACCTTATCTCCCTGAATCATGAACAGCGAACAAGGAATTTCGAAGTAAGAAGTGAAGTCTTAAGTCAAGGATTCTTAGAAGTTCTCACTTCCTTGTTCCTTGTTCAGAGTTCTTGATCTTGACCTCTACACATCTATAGCTCTGCAATCATTTCAGCACCTCAATGTGCTCCAGAAAAATTTTCAGACCAATTCCAATCAAAATCAAACCACCGATTATCTGAATTTTCGGACCTAAAAACCCAGCAGCTTTTTTCCCGATAAACATTCCAATCATGGCTGTAACACCTGTAAACAGACCAATAACAGGTGCTGCGATCCAAATATTTATATTGGTAAAAGCCAATGGAATACCAACAGCAAATGCATCGATGCTTGTTGCAAATGCGAGTGTAAAAATTAATTTCATGTTATTGATATCCATCGGATCTTTTTCATCATTTCCAAAGGATTCAAGAATCATTTTACCGCCAACAATGGTTAACAGAACCAGCGCCACCCAATGATCGACCGGGGCTATAAATTGTTCGAGAGAAACACCTCCCAGCCAGCCCAACGCAGGCATTACTCCTTGAAACACAGCCATAATAAATGCAATACGAAGGGCCTGTTTAAAGCGGATTCTGCGGTCATTTATTCCAATGGAAATGCTGATTGCCAGCGTGTCGAAGCACAATCCAATACTTAAAATAATCAACCAGATACAATTCATACTTCAAAATTACTATTTTTGAGCTTGCTTTAAACATATGCACCAGATGTCAATCTAACACAAAAAATCGCAACATGAAAAAATTGTTTTTTGTTTTCTTTGCATTATCCGCATTCGGATTAACCGCTCAGAATTTTTCCATCACAAACTATACAACGTCCAACAGCCCGATTGGAAGTAATAGCATTACAGCTCTGAAAGGAGACTCGAATGGAAATATGTGGATAGGATCATCCGACAACGGGTTAACGGTTTTATCGAGCAGCACAGGGACCATTCTCACAACCACTGACGGACTTGTCGGGAACAATGTAAAAGATATTGATATTGACGGACTGGGAAATGTGTGGATTGCCACCACCGCCGGACTCTCGAAATACAATGGCAGCACATTTACAAATTATACTACAGCACAAGGATTGCCAAGCAACGATCTTCGATGTGTATTTGTTGATGCAAGCAACAATGTATGGATTGGCACTTCGGCAGGAGTATGCAAATACGATGGATCGTTTACTACTTACACAACCACCGACGGGTTGATTCACAACACTGTTCTTGCCATTACGCAGGATTTATCGGGCAATATGTGGTTCGGTACTGCTGAAGGCGTTAATAAACTTGCAGGAACCATCTGGACAGACCACACGTTCCTCAATGGTGTCAACGCCAACGGAGATCAGGTGCAATCTGCAACCACCGATGCCGACGGAAACATTTGGGTAGGATCACTCCCGAGTATGGGACTTGGTGGCGGATTATACAAATGGGATGGTACTTCATGGACTACTTACACAACCACCAATGGACTGGCCCACAACGATGTTCGTGGAATCGCATCAGATCCCATGAGCCGTATATGGATTGCAACCAATGGTAACGGAACCAGTCATTTCCGCAACGCAACATTTACAACATACGGAACCAGCACCGGGATAATCTCCACTTCTCAAACCTGCTCCGAAGTTGATTATAACGGCTTTGTCTGGATTGGAACCAATGCGGGCATTTCAAGAATTTCAACGCTCGTTATTCAAACCAGCATCACTACCAATGCCCATTGCGGCAACGATGACGGATCGCTGACAATCAATGTTGGAACCATCAACGGTCCGGTTTATTTTACCTATGACAATGGAGTAACAATAACAACCAACAACACATTAAACAATCTCACCGCTGGCGTTTATCAGGTTCAGCTCACCGATAGTTCAATTTTTGCATCAATGGCTATTGAAATATTTAGCAGTACTCAAGCCATGGACGCCATCACCGAAACAACCTACAATCTATGTGACGGTGACTCAATGCTACCTGGTGTCGATCCCGCTTTTACCAATTGCCTCTGGGATCCTGCAGCAGTAGTTTCTGATGCCAACATCCCAAATCCGCTGATTTCTCCCACTACCAACATGTGGGTTTCTCTCACCTACACTGATACCAACGGATGTGTAGGCGAAGATTCAATTCAGTTTTTTATTATGCCCGTTCCCACCGTCTTTGTAAACATCACGAATGACTCTGTATTTACTTCTCCGCTTATATTCAACAACTATCAGTGGTTTTTATATGGCGACACCATTCCGGGCGCAACAGGACAAAGTTATACTGCCACTCAACCCGGCGTTTACATGCTTTGCGCAAACAACACCGGACAATGTGTTGGATGTTCTGATCCCATCAATTTTCAAAACGCTGGTTTTGACGAAAACAATGATTGGGCAAAAATCTTCGCAAACGACGGAATCCTACACTGGATGCTGCCTTCAGAAGGATGCATGATCAGTATTTATACACCGGATGGCCGTCTTTTACAACAATTTATTGCTTCTGATAAAAACGGAACTCTGACATTGAAAAACAATGTGTCCGGCATAATTTTGATTCAGGTTGAAAATGGCGACAGAAGCGCATGGATAAAAGCGTTTGCAAAATAACCCAATATTTATTTTCGAAAAAAGGCCCGCAAAACTGCGAGCCTTTTTTTATTCTGGTTGTATCAATCAGAAATTGGCACGTAGCGACAAAATGAAATTTCGCCCGGGAGCAACAATACCTGAACTGTAAGGCCGGTAGCGCTGATCTGAAATATTTTCAAGACCTGCACTTACTGTAAATGTATTATTCATCTGATACATTGCTTTAAAATTAAGCGTGTACCATGCCGGCGAATATGGATTTCCATTTTCATCCTGAGCATAGATTTCGGTTTTGCCCTTCTCATCCTCAGGCATATTTTCAAACGATACCTCGGCACAATAATTTGCATAAAACTGCAAATCGAGTTTTCCATAATGATATGAAAGCCGTGTTACGCCAAAACGAGGAGCAGCATGCCGCGATGGGCTGGTAGTGCCATCATCAAGCTCCTCTACTCCCACCTGAAAATTATAGTCTGTTTCAAAACCAAAACCCTTCGGCAATTTGACTTCAATGCCGGCCTGCACTCCGTAAACATTGGCTACGGCTGCATTCTGAATGGCCTGCACCTGACTGAGTTCACCATCGTACATGATGCTGTCAAGGCCGTTCAACTGAAAATCGCGGCGCACCATGGCATTCTGAAGAAGCGTGTAATAGCCGCTTGTATAAACTTTCAGAAATTCTCCAAAAACTTTCGATACCCCAATATCTGCATTATAAGCGTATTCGGCCTCAAGACCCGGATTGGGAACTATCACGGAACCCGGCTCTGAATCAAACACTTTTCCCATATCATCCACATTGGGGGCGCGAAAAGCAGTAGCAACATTTGCCGTAACAACCCACTTGTCGAATGGCCGCAAAACAAAGCCCAGACTTCCTGTAAGTGCACCTTTACTGAGTTCGGCACGTGTATATGGAAACGGATAGAATGTGGTATCGAAAACGGCCTCAAGATCATAAGCACTGTATCTGAGCCCACCCTGCACCATGAACTTTTCGGAAACCTTGTGCTGGTAAGTCAGATATACACCATACGAAGACCAGTCTGATTGCGGATAACGGGTGGGGCCATCCTGAACAGAATTGGTTACAATGTTTTCATCAACGCCAATGGAAGTCACCTTATTCCACACATATTCAGCACCATAATACAACGTGTATTTTTTACCAATGCTTTTATTGAAATCAAGATTGACAGAATACGCATCCACTTTTTCGATGCGCGTTTCACGATCCGCTTTATTAATGTCGCGGCTAATGCGGCTTTCTTCAAAATATTGCTGAGCCAAACGCAGAGACATCTGATCGAACAACCTTGTTTTTTTATTGTGGGCAACACTAAGGTTATTCATCATCCATTTCTGCGGACCATAAAACCATTCGGCATAACGCGGCAAACCATTCTTGTAACGTATAAGCCGGTCGTAGCGCGAATATTCAGATGTCTCGGAATAATGAAAACCATATTGAACATCCCATTTTTCATTGGGCGAAAAACGGATTTTCTGCATTATATTCATTTGTGTAAAACCAGTCGGAGTCTGCACGCGGGGATCATTGTTGGTCATAATTCGATCCACACTATCCTGACGCTGAACATAATAAGGTTGCAGATATTCATCAGGGCCGTTGCTTCCCATCTTCAGATCTCCATAATCAAAAGTACTGATGCTGGTGAGCATCGCCCATTTTTTCCAGCCGACATTCACATCAAAATGGCCGGTTTTTTCATTATTGGCCGAAGAATAGCGCGTCACGGCCTTGCCAGTGATGTAGGGCTGATCGGTCATCGAAAGCTTTGGCGTCAGCGTTTGAAAACTCATCACGCCGCCAATGGCATCACTGCCGTAAATAACCGAACCAGGTCCGAAAAAAACCTCGGTGTTTTCAACTGCAAACGGATCGAGCGAGATCACATTCTGAATATTGCCCGCACGGAAGATGGCCGTATTCATGCGGACTCCATCGACAGTGTACAACAGCCGGTTGGTTGCAAAGCCGCGTATCATGGGGCTTCCGCCGCCCTGCTGACTTTTCTGAATAAACACTTTGCCCGAAGATCCCAACAAATCGGCCGCTGTCTGCGGATTCTGCAAAGCAATGGATTTGGACGATATAGAAATGATAGAAGACGGAACACCGGATGAAACCTGATTCCATCGGGTAGCAGATACAACAACACCATCGATGTTGATGCCCGTTTGTGTCATCATAACAATAAAACCAGAGGCCTCAATCTGAGCATAGCTAAGCGTTTCAGTTTTATATCCGAGAATACGGATTTCAATTTTCTCCACTCCTTTAAACGCACGGATATCGGCCTGTCCTTCTGGATTTGTAACAGCAAATGCATGCGGCTGTGCGCTTGTGAGCGTTACCAGGTCGAGCGGAGAACCTGTCTGGCGGTCTTTGACTGTGACCACCTGCGCCTGCAGGCATGAGAAAAGCACAATGCCTGCAAAAAACAATACAATTTTTTTCATTATTCTTTCTGATTTGATTAATAAGGAAATTGTTCCGAAGTAAAAAAACCCCGGACAAAATGAGATAATATAAATCAGATCAGACGTGGCGGCGGGCTGATTACATCACTTTTTTCGCAATTGTAAATAAAACCGGGATTAATAAAAATAATGTCGGAAGAATTGTTTACAACGGAAAATTTTTCTATTGTCGCCGGAATAAAAGTAAATATGGTTGTAAACTGATGCAACAAGACAGCCAGCGGGCTTTGATCGTTATCCCTTGCAGATTTTTCAAACTGCGCAATAAGAAATTTTTCATTCGAATCGCGGTAAGCAAAAAGAAAAACACTATCTGAAGAAATTTCAACATCTTTTACATCGTAAAACTCACCATGTAGAATAATTTCATCATCCTTATCGGGTACACGGAAAAACGGTAATCCATGCGAAAAGTCGCTTTTTGAAAAAGCAATCACATCAGCTTCGGATGCAGCCATTTCGCGCAATGCAGCTTTGGCAAGACTGCGCACGTGCAGGCGATACGCCTTAAAAAGCAAGAACTGCCCACCTGCAACAGAAAGCAGAAAAACAACAAGAACAGATAAAGCGAATACTTTTTTCACGATGTAATGTGAAAACAAAAGTAAAAAAAACACGGATTATTATAAAAAAAGAGACTGGAAAACCAGTCTCTTTTTTAACAATGCATTTTATCCCATCAGCATGTGCTCCAACACATAAAAACCAATGCCGGCAAGATATCCAATTAAAGCAAGCCAGGAAATGTGCTTAAGATACCATATAAAGTCAATTTTTTCGAGACCCATAGCTGCAACACCAGCTGCTGAGCCAATGATGAGCATACTTCCGCCGGTTCCGGCGGTATAAGCCAGATATTCCCAGAACAAGCCATCCTGAACAAAATTGGCCAGATAACCCGTAGCACCAGGATCAGCTATCGGGTACATACCCATGGCACCAGCCACGAGTGGCACATTATCGACCACCGCTGAAAGAACGCCAATGGCACCACCAATCAGATAAACATCACCCAGACTGTCATCGAGGGCCTGCGCAAGCACGCTAAGCTGACCAGCCGACTGCAAAGCGGCCACGGCCGAAAGAATTCCAAGGAAAAACAATACCGTTGGTACATCGACTTTTGTCAGAATAGATGTAACACTGAGCTTTTGTTCCTTTGGTTTTTTGAAATGAAGAATTTCCGTAATCATCCAGATAATGGCCAGAGAAAGCAGCATGCCCATATACGGAGGAAGATGTGTGATGGTTTTAAATACCGGGACAAACAACAGTCCACCAACTCCAAGACCAAGCATTAAATTACGCTCAAATGACGTGGTTTTGGATTTTTTTTCTGCATCAATTTTTGGTCTGGTAACATTTCCTTTCATGGTCATGCTTAACAGCAGCAATGGAACAACCATACAAACCAGACTTGGAATAAATACACCAACAATAATATTAACCGTTGTTACCTGACCTCCAATCCAAAGCATAATGGTAGTAACATCACCGATGGGCGACCAGGCACCACCGGCATTGGCTGCCAGAACAACCATACTGGCATAGAACCATCGTGTATGCTTGTCATCAATAAGTTTTCGCAACAAAGCAACCATAACAATGGTTGTCGTCAGATTGTCAAGCATGGCTGAAAGGAAGAAAGAAATAAAACTGATAATCCAGAGCAGCTTTACCTTATGCGTAGTTTTAATCCTGTCAGTAATAACCTTGAATCCCTCGTGCTGATCGGTAATTTCAACAATAGTCATGGCGCCCAGCAAAAAGAAAAGAATTTCGCTTATTTCGCCCAGATGCTCGATAATCTGATTATGAACAATAAAATGCTGCATTCCTTCAATTGTATTTGCTTCGGGATTGGCAGCAAAATACTCATTCCAGGCGGTACTTACTCCACTTGTAAAGATATCAAAGGCACCTGAAATGTAAACGACCCAGGTTAATGAGCCAATCAACAAAGCTGAGGCAGCCTTGTCTATTTTCAGCGGGTGTTCGAGTGCTATGGCAAGATAACCAAGAACGAACACAATAACCATCAGTAAAAACATGTCCATAATGAGCTGTGTTTAAATTTGGCGCAAAAGTATAAAAAGCTTTTTTAACCAACCCCATTGCGAAGTGGTTAAAATTACGCTTCTTTAACTGATTAAAATCATTCGACCAAAACTAACACCTCAGAACGGATAACCGATTCCAAAACTTAAGGTTGTACTTTTCAATGGTTTATCAAATCCAACCCACATTTCACCATCCGGAAGAGCCGGATCCCTAAGCGGGAAAGAAGCATCGATTCTGAAAATAAAGAAATCAAAATCAAGCCGCAGTCCTAAACCGGTACCAACACCAAATTGTTTGTAAAAATCGAGGCCCGGAAACTCGCCTCCCGGAAACTCCTCGCTGGCATTTTTGAGCCATACATTGCCAGCATCGACAAACAAAGCGCCGTTGAACCAACTAATAATCGGGAAGCGGTATTCGAAATTAAACACCATACTGATATCGCCGGTGCGATCAAAAAAAGTGCTGTCGGTATATGTACCAGGTCCCAGCGAACGGAATTTCCAGGCCCTGATGTCATTGGAACCGGAAGCCGAATAACTTTTCTCAAAAGGCAGCAACATGCTGTTTCCAAAAGGAATACCAAAGCCAAAGAAAAAACGACTGACAAAGGTGGTTTGATTCAACCAGGGTTTATAATATCTGAAATCAATATCAACTTTAGCAAATTGCGAGTAATTAATTCCCAATACTCTGTATATCTCGCCTTGCCGGGCGCTGTTGAAACTATTTCCAGGCCACAACATAAAAACACCTGCCTGCTCAATCAGTAATTTCCAGTAAAAATACGATCTGTTTTTTCGCAAGGCCTGATTGCTTTTTATCATTGAAAAACCACAACCCGGAATAAAGTGATCTTCATAACTGTAGCGAATGGTTCTCGAAAACTGTGAAATGCGCTCTGCAAATAACGAATCAGGCAAAATGCGTACAAGATTGATGGGTAAATAAAACTGCATGACCGTTGTTGCCGATTCTTTCCATTCCAGCGTTGCCTTCAAATGGCTGATATATCGCTCATAGTCGGGGCGCAACTGATAACTGAATCCGGTAGAATATTTCATCATCGGGTGACTGCTCTGAGTAAACCAACTATTGTTTACAGGCGTTGTCAATCCTGCTTCTGTACTAATTTCAGCCGAGTTAAAAGGCAAGCCGCTAATAACATCATTTTTTTCTTCAAAAACAGTTTTCTGCAATTCAAGTCCACCCTTAAACCTGAAATTGAATTGTTCGGCTCCATGAAAAAGATTGCGGTTTTTATAAACCAGATTGCCGGCTGTGCCAAGATTTCCGGATGAATTGGTGCCTTCAATTTCAACATTGACTGCCTGAACAGGCGACAAACTAAGTTCAACAAAAGCATCGAGCGGAATGGGTTGATCGGGTTGAACTCCGGCTGTATCGGGAACAAAGCGGATGTTGATGTATTTAAAAATATTCAGACTGCTAAGCTCAGCCTGCGTTTTATTGGCATTGCTCAAATTGAAATAATGGTCTGTGCGGATAAAAATCTTTCGTGCAATAACCTTGGGTTTCACACGCATTGCTTCCTGATACAAAAAACAAAGTGTGTCAGCTTGTTTTCGATTGCGAAGATGTTTTACATAATGTAATGTATCGTATTTCACAACACCCTCTGAAGTGACTGAGAAATCGGGCAAAACAACCAGCTTTCGGACTTTATATTTACGGTGATTATAAAATTCGGTAACGCCGTTTACTTGTTGAAAAGGCCTGTTGATTATAATCTTTACATTCAATTGTCTGTTACCGATGGTTGAATCAATCTCGTAGCGTATATAAGATTTGCTGAATGCAAAATATCCAAGATTTTTCAAGTCGTCATTAATACGCATACGTTCACTTTCAAGCACATCTTCATTGTAAATATTTCCCTGTTGTAAAAGAGAATTTGCTTTACCAGAAATAAGATAAGAATTAATATCAGCATCACCGGAAACAAATTCAATTTTATTAAATATGTATGGAACACCAGCTTTTATGCGGTATTCAACTTTCGCCTTATTATTTTTCTTATTAAAAATCATCGTATCAGAAACCTCGGCGTTAAAAAACCCGTGTTTTTTACAATACAATTCCATTTGCGAAACACTTTGTTTAACAAGCCCCGAATCGAGAAAAACCGGTTCTTCTCCAACAGTATTCATCAACCAGCTGCGCAGTCCGCGTTTTGCTTTTTCCAGTTCCTTTTGTTCATTAATATATTTATTTGGATTTCGTTTCTTTTTCTTTTCAATTTTTTTTCTGATATCAGCTTCCTTTTTTTTAGTACGGTCTTTCATCAATGCACCCAGATTGTAAACTCCTGTATGCAGCCGCATACCAAGAAACTGTCTGTTTTCGTGTTGCCGGATCAACCCGTCAAGGTCGTAATAATCCAATGCCTTATTGTCAATAACAAGTTTTGTATCAGTAAGAAGAATCTTCCCGGGATTACGACGCGTTGTACTGCAGCCGGCCAGCAAAAGCGCAGCAAAAAAAAACGCAATGAGATGATATTTAAAAAAGACACTACTCATATCTCAATGATTCGATAGGATCAAGTCTGGCTGCCCTGTTGGCGGGAATAAGCCCTGACAATATACCAACAATCAGCGTTAAAGTAAACCCCAGAATAACCCATCCCCAGGGAACAATAAAAATACCGTCAAGATAGATACTGATAACATTTCCAGCCAACACCCCCAGCAGAATTCCGATCAATCCACCCATCTGACCAACCACAATACTTTCAATCAGAAACTGATTACGGATAGCCACACGAGTGGCTCCCATGGCTTTTCGCACACCAATTTCGCGGGTACGCTCCGAAACACTTACGAGCATAATGTTCATCAACCCAATGGAAGCACCAATCAGCGTTATAAAACCAATTAAAGTTGCAGCCAATGTAACATAACGGATATTTTCGAGCAGCATATTTACCATGCTGTCACTTTGACGAACATCAAAATTATCGGCTTGCCCCACCTTAAGTTTCCGTATGGTGCGGAAAACACCAGTGGCCTCTCCGGTTGCGGCCTCGAGCAGTTTTGTATCGATGGGCATAACATTGATGCGATACGAAACATCGGACTTGCTGAAATACCTGCGAACCGTTGTTACCGGCACCAGACAAGAATTATCACCAGAAAACCCGAATCCGCTTCCTTTGGTTTTCATTACACCAACAACAACAAAACGGACAGGGCCAATTGAAATCTGTTTGCCAAGCGGATTTTCACCGGTCGGAAACAACACACCCTCCACTTCGCTGCCAATCACAGTTACATTGCGACCCATCTCGACTTCATGACGCGAAAAGCTGCGACCCTTTTCGATTTCCTGACCGCTGGTAATCATATAATTTTCATCAATTCCAAGCACGCCAACATTTGGATTTGATTTTTCGAGATTATATTTTACGGTTGAAGAACCGGATGCATGCGTAAAAACAGATACTGTAGCAGGAAACTGATACCGTTTTTTGAATGTTGTTGCCTGATCCCATGTAATATCTTCAAATTCCACCCTGTCGTTTGAGCTGCGACCTCTGCTACCCCGCATCTGAACATCTGTAATGGTAAAAGTATTGCTCCCCATACGTGTAAAATTCTCGCTGAGCGAAAACTTGATCGATTCAATTGCCGTCAGAATACTGATAAGAGCCATAATGCCAAAAGCAATAATCAGCACAGTCAGTATGGTTCTCAGCAAATGACTGCGCACCGACCGCAATGCAATATTAAAGCTTTCGCCTATGATTTTTAAATTCATCTACACAATATTAAGTGTTGATAATGTGCCGAAAATGAACGCCCATGAAAGAACAGATATACAAAAGTAAACAATTATACATTTTGTTTTTCTGAACCAACGACGGACA